>DATLIB010000051.1:0-8118 GCA_035539595.1 Noviherbaspirillum sp. | reverse complement strand
ATACTAAGTAGTTTGGAATAAGGAATAAGTTTATTACGATTCAAAATCCTTTGCGCGAGGCAAAATGACTCTTTCCTATGTAATTTCCGGTTTTGCGGTTGGCATGCTGGTCGGCCTGACGGGTGTCGGCGGCGGCTCGCTGATGACACCTTTGCTCACCCTGCTGTTCGGCGTCTCGCCCACGGTGGCGGTCGGCACCGACCTGGCCTTCGCCTCCGCCACCAAGACTGCCGGCACCCTGGCGCATCGTGTCCGCGGCACGGTCCGTTGGGAGATCGTGCGCCACCTGTGCTTCGGCGCGCTGCCGGCGGCGCTAGTCGCCACCCTGGCATTGAAGTATGCCGGTGCGCTGGACCAGCACATCAGCCAGATCATCCGCTACTCCATTGCCGGTTCGGTATTGCTGACCGTTGTCGCGCTTCTGTTCAGAAGCCGCATGCAGGCTTGGGTGATCGCCCATCCGGAAAAGCAATTGCAGGGCGTCAGGCTGGCAGCAGCAACCATCGTCGTCGGCGCGGTGCTCGGTGTTCTGGTCACCATTTCGTCCATCGGCGCCGGCGCTATCGGTGCGACAATACTGGTCCTGTTGTATCCGCGTTTGTCTCCGGCGGAAATCGCAGGTACCGATATCGCCTACGCCGTACCCTTGACAGCCATCGCCGCCGCAGGACACTGGTGGTTAGGGTCGATCAACTGGGAACTACTTGCCGCGCTGCTGCTGGGCTCGGTACCGGGTATCACCATCGGTTCGCTGGCCGCCAAAGCAGTCCCCGAAAAAATCCTGCGCGCCCTGCTGGCCACCACACTGACCGGCGTCGCCGCAAAACTGGTTTTTTAAGGAATAAGAAGATGTATCGCTACGATCAATATGACCATCAAATCGTCAAGGAACGGGTCGCGCAATACGCGGACCAGGTCCGTCGCCGCCTTTCCGATGAATTGAAGGAAGAAGAATTCCGCCCGCTGCGCCTGCAGAACGGCCTGTACTACCAGCGCCATGCTTACATGCTGCGCATCGCGGTGCCGTACGGCCTGCTGTCGTCCAAGCAAATGCGCATGTTCGCGCATATCGCGCGCGAGCACGACCGCGGCTACGGCCACTTCACCACGCGCCAGAACATCCAGTTCAACTGGATCGAACTCGAAGACACCCCGGCTATCCTGGCCAAACTGGCCTCCGTCGAGATGCATGCGATCCAGACCTCGGGCAACTGTGTGCGCAATATTACGTCCGACGAATTTGCCGGCATCGCCCCGGATGAAATTGTCGATCCGCGTCCGTACGCTGAAATCCTGCGCCAGTGGAGCACCTTCCACCCGGAGTTCGCCTACCTGCCGCGCAAGTTCAAGATCGCGATCAACGGTGCACTGGAAGACCGTGCCGCGATCATGGTGCATGACATCGGTCTGTCGGTCGTCAAAAACGCGCAGGGTGAGATCGGGTTCCGCGTGCTGGTCGGTGGCGGCATGGGCCGCACGCCCATCCTGGGCAGTGAAATTCGCGCCTTCTTGCCGTGGCAGCATGTAATGAGCTATATCGAAGCCATCCTGCGCGTGTACAACCAGTACGGCCGCCGCGACAATATGTACAAGGCGCGCATCAAGATTCTGGTCAAGGCCATCGGCATCGAAGAATTTACGCGCCAGGTCGAGGCGGAATGGGCTGATCTGAAGGACGGTCCAAGCACGCTGACCGAGGAAGAACTGGCGCGCGTGGCCGCCTACTTCACCGCGCCGGCCTATGAAACCCTGCCGGCGACCGATGCGGCCGTCGAACAGTTAAAGACCGACAACAAGGCCTTCGCGAACTGGCTCAAGCGCAACGTCAAGCCGCACAAGATTCCGGGTTACGCAGCGGTAGTCTTGTCGCTGAAAAAAACCCGCGTGCCGCCTGGCGATGCCACCGACAAGCAAATGGATGCTGCCGCCGACTTGGCGGACCGCTATAGCTTCGGCGAACTGCGCGTCACGCACGAGCAGAACCTGGTGTTGTCTGACGTCCGTCAGTCCGACCTGATTGCGCTATGGGAAGAAGTCAAGAAGCAAGGCATGGCAACGCCGAACATCGGCCTGCTGACCGACATGATCTGCTGCCCGGGCGGTGATTTCTGCTCGCTGGCCAATGCCAAATCGCTGCCGGTTGCAGCGGACATCGCGGAGCGCTTCGACAATCTCGATTTTCAGCATGACATCGGCGAAATCGAACTGAATATTTCCGGCTGCATCAATTCCTGCGGCCACCACCATGTCGGCCACATCGGTATTCTCGGCGTCGATAAGGACGGCAGCGAGTGGTACCAGGTATCGGTCGGCGGCGCGCAGGGCAATAATTCGAGCATCGGCAAGATCATCGGACCGTCCTTCTCCGCGCACCAGATGCCGGAAGTGATCGACCGTTTGTTGAAAGTGTATGTGCGCGAACGCATCGAGGACGAACGTTTCATCGATACCGCACGTCGCATCGGCGTCGCGCCGTTCAAGGAGTTCGTTTATGCGACCCCGATCAAGTCCGAATACCAAGCAGGAGAAGACGCCTATGCGTGAAATCATCAAGAACCGGGCTGTCGTGGCCGATGACTGGAGCGTCTTGCGCCTGACTGAAAGCGACACGCCCGATGCAGTTGTCGTGCCGGAAGGCAAAGTCATCGTACCGCTTAATGTATGGCAGGAACAGCGTGTCGTCCTCGAAAGCCGCGTCGAACTGGGCGTATGGATTGCCAGCAGCGAGCGCCCGGAAGAACTGAAAGACGACTTGTCCCGCTTCACGGTGGTGGCCGTCGATTTCCCGAAATTCATGGATGGCCGCGGCTATTCGATCGCCTACAACCTGCGTGCCCGCCTCGGCTATACCGGCGAACTGCGTGCCATTGGTGATGTGCTGCGCGACCAATTGTTCCACATGCAGCGTGTCGGCTTCGATACCTTCGCGGTACGCGAAGACAAGAATATCCACGATGCGCTGAAGGGTCTGACTGACTTTTCCGAGGTGTATCAAACTTCGTGGGACCGGAAATCGCCCTTGTTTCGCCGCGTACCGCGCACCGGGACCGCCGCATGAGCAGCTACGCCGCCTTGGTCGAGAACACGCTGGCGACGCTGCAACGCATCGCCAGCGATTTTTCGCCGGCTGTATTTGCGTCCAGCCTCGCTGCGGAAGACATGGTATTAGCCGACCTGATTCTGCGCGCCAAGCTGCCGATCCGTATTTTCAGCCTGGAGACCGGGCGCCTGCACACTGATACGCTAGGCATGGTGGACCGCATCAAGGAAACCTACGGTTACGAAGTAGCCTTGTACAAACCGGAAGCCGCAGCGGTTGATGCCTATGTGCAGCAGAACGGCTTGAACGCCTTTTACGACAGTGTGGAGATGCGCAAGGAATGCTGCCGCATCCGCAAGGTCGAGCCGCTCAAGCGCGCCCTGTCCGGCAACAAAGCCTGGATCACCGGCCAGCGCCGCGCGCAATCCACTACCCGTGCAGAACTTGCCGTACAGGAAAGCGATGAGGCGCACGGCATGACCAAATTCAATCCTTTGGCCGACTGGTCGGAAGACGATGTGTGGCACTATCTTCGCAGCAACGGCGTACCGTACAATCCCTTGCACGATAAAGGCTATCCCTCGATCGGTTGCGAACCTTGCACCCGCGCCATTCAGCCGGGTGAAGATGTGCGTGCCGGACGCTGGTGGTGGGAAAATCCGGAATCGAAGGAATGCGGCTTGCATGTCGTCGATGGCAAGCTGATACGCATCAAGGTCGTCGCAGCAACGTAAATTTGTTCCTCTCCTTGCGAGAGAGAAAACTTGACGAAACACATTACCCCGTGGCGAAAACAACATTATGAACACCACAGTCGAAAAACTTTTCCTGGACGCAGCGAGCAACCGTCACCTGGACTGGCTCGAATCGGAAGCGATCCACATCATGCGCGAAGTCGCGGCCGAATGCAGCAACCCCGCCCTGCTCTTTTCGGGTGGCAAGGACTCCGTCGTCCTGCTGCGCATCGCTGAAAAAGCCTTCCGCCCCGGGAAGTTTCCGTTCCCGCTGGTGCATATCGATACCGGCCACAATTTTCCGGAAGTGATTGCCTTCCGCGACCAACGCGTTGCCGAACTGGGCGAAAAACTGATCGTGGGCTCCGTCGAAGAGTCGATCAAGCGCGGTACGGTGCGCCTGCGCAATCCGCAAACCGATTCGCGCAATGCGGCGCAGGCGGTCACCCTGCTGGAAACCATTGCCGAATACAAGTTCGACGCCTGTATCGGCGGCGCCCGTCGCGATGAAGAAAAGGCGCGCGCGAAAGAGCGCATCTTTTCCTTCCGCGATGAATTCGGCCAGTGGAACCCGAAGGCGCAACGGCCGGAACTGTGGGATTTGTATAACACCCGCGTCCATCCAGGCGAGAACATGCGCGTATTCCCCATTTCCAACTGGACCGAGCTGGACGTGTGGCAATACATCGCACGTGAAAAGCTGGCGCTGCCGCCGATTTATTTTGCGCACGAGCGCCAGGTGATTCCGCGCAACGGCCTGCTGGTGCCGCTGACCGAGCTGACGCCGGCGCGCGAAGGCGAAACCGTCGAAACGCGCACGGTGCGCTTCCGTACCGTCGGCGACATCTCCTGCACCTGCCCGGTCGCCTCCGATGCCGCCGACGTGGACGCGATCATCGCCGAAACCGCCGTGACCCAGATTACCGAACGCGGCGCGACCCGCATGGATGATCAGACCTCCGAGGCCTCGATGGAAAAACGCAAGAAAGAAGGATATTTCTGATGAACGCCGTAGTGGAAGAAAAAGCCTTATTGGCCAATACCGTTGCCGAGCGCGGCCTGCTGCGCTTCATTACCGCCGGTTCTGTGGACGATGGAAAAAGTACGCTGATCGGTCGCCTGCTGTTCGACAGCAAAGGCATTTTCGCCGACCAGCTCGATGCGATTTCACGCGCCAAGCACAAGCGCACCGTGGGCGATACGGTCGATCTGTCCCTGCTGACAGACGGTCTGGAAGCCGAGCGCGAACAGGGCATTACCATCGATGTCGCCTACCGTTACTTCGCCACGCCCAAGCGCAAGTTCATCATCGCCGACACACCGGGTCACGAGCAGTACACCCGCAACATGGTGACCGGCGCCTCGACCGCCGATGCGGTGATCATCCTGATCGACGTCTCGAAGGTGAAGCTCGATGGCGACAACAAGGCGGATGGCAGCGTGGAATTGCTGACACAGACCAAGCGCCATTCGACCATCGCTCACCTGCTGCGCATCGAGCACGTGATTGTCGCAGTCAACAAGATGGACCTGGTGAACTACGACCAAGCCGTATACGAGCGCATCGTCGCTGCCTATCGACAGTTTGCCGATCAGCTCGGCTTGAAAGACGTGCACCCCATTCCGCTGTCCGCGCTTGCCGGCGACAACGTGGTGCAAGCCGGGGAGCGGATGCCCTGGTATCAAGGACCGACCCTGATCGAACTACTGGAATCCTTGTCCGTGTATGAGGATTCGCACGACGAACCGTTCCGTTTCCCGGTGCAACTGGTGGCACGCCATAACGGCCACGAAGCGAATGACTTCCGCGGCTACATGGGTCGCATCGAAGCCGGCAAGATACGCAAGGGCGAACAACTGGTCGTGCAGCCCGGTGGCCAAACTGCGACCGTCAAGGATATCGTCACACTGGACGGCTCTCTCGATGTGGCGACAGCCGGTCAATCGGTGACCATCCTGCTGGAAGAATATATCGACATTTCGCGGGGCGACATGCTGGCTGCCGCCGACCAACCAGCAACCCTGCTGAAAAGCGTGACCGCAGATCTTTGCTGGCTATCCGAAGAACCGCTCGACATGCGCCGCAAATACTGGCTCAAGCACACTACCAGGCAAGTCGCTGCGCGCGTGAGCAAAATCGACACCCTGCTCGACATCAATACGCAAGAAAGACGCACTGCCGACACCTTGAAGCTGAACGATATCGCCACGGTATCGCTCAACGTGCAGCAAGCGCTTGCCGCCGATGCCTATGCAGACATCCGTTCGACCGGCGCTTTCATCCTGATCGATGAAGTGACGCATCAGACGGTCGCCGCGGGCATGATCCGCCTCACCTGAGACGATTCGACGCCATGCCACCCGACCACGCCATGCAGAACCCCACCGGCAAGGTGTACCTGCTTGGCGCCGGCCCCGGCGCTGCCGATCTGATTACAGTACGCGGCGCCCGTATCCTCGGCCAAGCCGAGGTTGTCCTCTACGATGCGCTGGTCACCGAAGACATGCTGGCCTTATGCCCGCAAGCCGAGAAAATTTCAGTCGGCAAGCGCTCCGGCCAGCGCTCCACCGCGCAAGCCGCCATCAACCAGCAATTGGTGGCGTACGCTCAGCGATATGCGCGAGTGGTACGGTTGAAGGGCGGCGACCCGATGATGTTCGGCCGTGCCGATGAAGAATTGCGAGCACTGGAAGCAGCAGGCATCGACGTCGAAGTCGTTCCCGGCATTACCGCGGCGCTGGCCGCTGCCGCCTCCACCAAACAGCCGTTGACCCGGCGCGGCGTCGCACGCAGCGTTGCGTTCTTTACTTCCAGCACGGCACCGAATCATCCCGAACAAACCACCCTGCCCGATTGCGACACCCTGATTCAATACATGGGCGGCAAGGAAGCCATTGCGACGGCCCGGAAACTGTTGGCGCAAGGCCGGCCCCTGACGACGCCTGTGGTGGTGGTCGAGAACTGCAGCCGCGATAATGAACGCATCCTGCGCCTGCAGCTAAGTGAATTGGGACAAGGCTTGGCCGCTTGCCACGGGCCAGTGCTGGTCATGATCGGTGCCGCACTGGCTGCACGCGAACCATCCTGACGGCTCCGGCTTATACCAATCCTGGCCTAAAACGTGACAGATGGAATCGATGGATTTTTTCGACTGGCAAGGCACGAGGAGGCGCCATAGCCGCCGCTATGGCAACAACGAGCAACGCCACCAGACGGAAAAAGACGCGATTTCATGTCACGTTTCAGGTCGGGATTGGTATTATTTGCCGGCATCCATGGCAGCGATACAGTAGCGTGCAATCGCATTTAACACGTCACCATCTTCTCCTACCGCCGGCGCCACGCCAAGCCGCAGTCCCGGGTGAGCAAGCCGTAATTGTTCGAGCAGTACCGGCAAGTCGCGCAGCACATGCCCGCCCTGACCGAAAAACACCGGTACGACGGTGACCTCGGTGCAACCGCCCTCCACCAGTTGCTTCACCAGTTCCGGCAAGCGCGGTTGCATCAATTCGAGAAAAGCCAGCGCGACCCTGAGATCTGGCTGTTGTGCCTGGATAATGCCCTGCAAGCGTTGAAACGGCTCCGCCCAGCGCGGATCGCGGGCACCATGGGCAAACAGGATGAGCGCACGTTGTGGCATGACCTAGTGCCTTTGCACCCACAAAAGCGACGCAATCGCCACTACCAGGAAAATAACGCTCGGCAATACCGCGGTCGTCAATGGAGGCCAGGTATTCAGCAAGCCAAGGTGCGAGAACAGGCTGTTGATCAACTGGAAGCTGATGCCAATCATGATGCCGATGAAGATTTTCAGGCTCACGCCGCCTGCACGGAAATGCAGATAAGCGAACGGCAAGGCCAGCGCCATCATCACCAGCACCGCCAGCGGATAAAACAGTTTCTTCCAGAAAGCGATTTCATAACGCTCGGTATTCTGGTTGTTTTCCGCCAAATGCTGGGTATACATGGCGAGCCCGTAAGCCGACATGCGGTCCGGATCGGCAAACAGTACCGACAGGATGTTGGGCGTGATTTCCGAAATCAAGTCCCGTGTTTCCGCCGTCTTGGTGGACACCACAGTGCCGATATCGGTCGCGTTCTGCGGGAAATGCGTTTCCGACACCGCCACCAGCCGCCACGTATTCCGCCCCTGATAATCGGCATGCTCCGCCGTCACGACCGCTGTTAGATGAAAGTCCCGGTCAAATTCATATAGCTTGACACCCTGCAACTGACCTTCGGGACTGACCTCCCTGACATTCAGAAACCGCGAACCGATGGGGGCGCCGGTCAAACCATTCTCTCGAATGACATCCATGGTCCACAAGCCGGTACGGAATTCC
>DATLIB010000050.1:0-10314 GCA_035539595.1 Noviherbaspirillum sp. | reverse complement strand
CCTAAAACGTGACAGAGGGAATCGATGGATTTTTTCGACTGGCAAGGCGCGAGAAGGCGCCATAGCCGCCGCTATGCCAACAACCAGCAACGCCGCCAGACGGAAAAAGACGCGATGTCATGTCGCGTTTTAGGGCGGGATTGGCAGCACATACGACTGTGCTTCTCGAACCGGCCTCGTCTTCCGCACAAAATGCTGAAAACGGATCGAGGATGCACACGGCGTGACGCCGTTTGATCAACCGCCGAAATAAGGATCGGACGGGTCGTCATGCCGATTAATGTCGGTCTGGTTAACTGACCCCGTACCGTTTGTGCCGCCGCTTGTGTCCATGCCGGCGCAGCCGGCGAGCAACATGACAACCAGAATCCCGATCCATGTTTTCATGGTCTATCTCCAATGAAGATGCTGCGTGTGAGTGCGTATGAATGCGTATAAATGCGTGTGAAGCAAGCACCCCTTCGACACAGGGGCTTGATTCAATAGGACTTACGCAAAACAGCCCCAGCCGCGTTGTGTTGCCTTGTCGTACTGGATGTACTGCTTGCGGCACCACGCCTTGCTGGGACAATTTTGCGTAAGTCCTGTTCAATATAGTCCGCCAGTGTTGCGTTCACTAGCCTTGCCCGCTGTGGCACGACAGGGTTTGATGCCGCTCAACGATATGTCGGGCTGCAGGATATGTTGCGCTGCGACGTGCAGCGGACTGGTTGCCATGGCAACATGAATTCATGCAGGGCAATGTATGCTTGATATCAGTCAGACCGTTACGATGCGGAATGTCGAATACTGCAGATGCGGCTGGATGGGATGTGCCGTCCGCATCATATCCATCAAACACCTCCGGTCTCGACCCTCGGCGCTATGCCGCGTGGATTGACCAGAAAAAAAGGAAACTTGCGATGAAGCTTTTGCGCCAGGCGTTTGCCGCCTCTGCTATCCCGTTGTTCGGTGCTGTTACGCTCCTCGTAGCCGGCCATGCGAGCGCGGGTGGCTTCGCTCTGAATGAAATGAGCGCTGCCGGCGTTGGCAATGCCCATGCCGGCACGGCTGCAGCGGAAGACCTCAGCACCATTTACTTCAATCCCGCTGGCTTGATGCTTCAATCCGGACGGCAATTCATGGCAGCCGGATCGGCCATTCGCCCCTCGGCAAAATTCCGGAATGGCGGTTCGACCAGCGCCACCGGCGCACCGCTTACCGGCGGCAATGGCGGTGACGCAGGCGATTGGTCGTTTGTACCGGCGCTGTACTACGCGATGGACTTGTCGCCGCGCATGCGCTTCGGCATCGGCGTGCAGGCGCCGTTCGGCCTGGTCACCGAATACGATGACGATTGGGTGGGGCGCTACCAGGCACTGAAATCGGAAATCATGTCGGTCAACATCAACCCGACGCTCGCCTACCAAGTCAACGATCTTGTCTCTGTCGGCGGCGGAATCAGCGCGCAGTACGTCGATGTCGAACTATCGCGTGCCATCGACTTCGGCAGTATTTGCTTCGGCAGCTTGGGCGCGGGCATTTGCGGACCGGCCGGCTACTTGCCGCAAAGAAGGGACGGCAAGGTCACGGTCGAAGGCAATGACTGGGGCTTCGGCTACAACCTCGGCATCATGTTCACGCCGCGCAACGATCTCCGATTCGGCCTCGCCTACCGTTCCAAGATCAGCCATAAACTGTCCGGCGATGCCGCTTTCGAACGGCCCGCCGGTCTGCCTGCGCCGCTCGCCGCATCGCCGACATTTACGGATGGCGGCGCCAACGCCAGCGTCGATCTGCCGGAATCGTTGAGCCTCGGCGCTTACGCCGACCTGAACCAGAAGTGGTCGGTCATGGCCGACGTGACCTGGATGCGTTGGAGCCGCTTCGAGGAATTGCGCATCCGCTTCGACAATGGCGCACCCGACAGCGTCACGCCGGAGGAATGGCGCGACACGATCCGCGTGGCGGTTGGTGTGAACTACCGTTATAACGACGCATGGAAACTGCGCAGCGGCATTGCCTACGACGAGTCGCCGGTAAAGACGGAATTCCGCACACCGCGCGTCCCCGATGCCAACCGCGTGTGGCTCGCCTTCGGTGCGCAATACAAGCCGACGCGGCAAAGCAGCTGGGACTTCGGCTATGCGCACCTGTTCGTCAAGGATTCCTCGATCAACAAGGCTGAACCGCCGGTGGGTGGCACCTTGATCGGCAGCTACGACAACGATGTGAATATCCTGAGCGTCCAGTACAGTCACGATTTCTGATCGCGGATATTGCGCACAAAGCCTTTCTTACGTTAGGGGGCGCAGTAATAAGTTGCACATTTTTGCTGCCGTAGCGCAATCGGCTCTTTTTGGAGCTCAGTTGTCAACGGCCTACGACACAAAATTTGCATAGATTCGTAAGCGGCAATTTCATCACCCTTGGTGAGAGGGTGATGAGATTGCCGCTTACGACAAAAACCGCCGCCTACCCTTGACCCGGCAGTCAAAGGGGGACGGAGTCCGTACGCCCCCCACTCAACTTTCAAGTGCGGCGGTGATTGTCGTCTTCCTCTCCAGAAGAGCTTTCTTCTTCTACTACCTGTCCATGTATACGAGGTGCATTTGCCGGTCCATTTCCAGGACGAGGTGCTGGGTCATACCCAGCTTCCCAAGAGTGAACGGGGGCCTGGGTATGCCAGTCATCCCCATCGTAATTTCCTTGGATTGCAACGGTATGTTCCACAAACCCAGTACCTGGGATACCCGCAGGAAGTTGTTGGAAAGTCGCCCGACCGGTATGCATTGCTCCTACAGCCGCTGTTTCTACCTGTCCCTGTGTGCCTTCAAGCGCTCCCTGGGCCGTTAACGAGGATTGGAGGTTCATATTTTGCCAATTACCTCCAACGCCTCCCGTAACCACTCCCTCTGTGTTGAAACCGGGGTTGTGGAATTGCAGTGTTCCGTCAAATTCCGCATTTAAATAGTCAGTTCCATGCTGCCCAGTGGATCCGAATTGCACGTTTGCTACTGTAGTCGCAAGATTGGTACTTGCAGACGCACGTACCGCATAAGCAGAATCGGGCGCATGATAGCCCATACTCCCGGAGACTTCGACTCCATCTCGGGCTACATCGATTCCCATCCCAAAAGATTGGGTGTGTGGACCGTCCGCCTCATTCCAAGTGTGGGATTGACCATAATCAATGGTCGCTCTCCTCGCATTCCTGTCATATTCTGCGCTCATTAAACTTGTAGTAGAAGAGCGACGCCGGTGGTGCTGTTGCAGTACAGTTGCGGAAGGGCCATCCGGTCCTGTTTGTAGTTCTCTTGTTGCTCGTCTCCGATGGCGTCCGGTGCGTGGGGAGTAATCATTAATATCAGCGGTGACGCGTCCATCCCCGGCACGAACTACGGCGGTTCGGTTTTCTCCGTTTGGATTCGGCCCTGTCCCTTCGAGTCGCAGACCGAGCCGCAGACCTCTGCGACGGAGGTTGACTTGACTTGTAACGTCTCCGCTCTGACGGCGAAAGGCTAATTCTCTCTCTTCTGTTCGACCAACCGTGCCAACAAAAGGTACAGTGACTCCCCTGACGATGGGTGTGAGTGGGGATGGGGGTTGTTGTGCAGGCTGGTCGCTACTTCGTCGCCGCTGTTGCCTTTCGAATCGATCACGACCACCGCGCGCCCTTGCCGTATCCCCTGCGCGCACCTCTGGGTCATCGCGCCTACCACCTGCCTGTGTTTCCATGCTATCCGCACTATCACTTCGATGCTCGGAATCGCTTACCTCATTGTTGTAATTGATTCTGTGGCCAGTTCCGCGTACTCCGTCCATAGTTTCCTCCGCTTTCGTCAATGATAAGAAAGTCCGCGCCATACTTCGGGTAATCAACCTAATCCCCTAGTGGGTATGAGTGGTATATGGCGTGAAGTTTGTCGAAGTGAAAAGTTTTATCTCTGCGTGTCAAATCGCGTCCAAATTTTCCCCCTATGCCCTATATCTCTGCCAATCCAATATGTACGGGGAAAATAATCACTTATTGCTCGCTGTCGATGAGTGAGTCTGAACCGCGCAAGGTTCCATTTCGGGCGGCAAAAAACTCTCCGAACCGATACCAGTTGCTGCAGTGGAGTCCGCCAGCGATGACGGGAGGCTGAACTGTGTCTTTTTGGCATGCGAAAAAGACACCGAACAGGCTCAGGGAGCAGAGTTGGCGCTTACAGAGAAACTACAGAGAAACTACAGAGAAACTACAGAGAAACGGGGGGAGAGCGCGGGAATCCTCGCGAGGGACGCCATATGCCGCACGCCCCTCCGGGAGAATAAATTGCGGTTATCGCGTTACCGGCTTATATCGAATCCGCTTCGGCTTGGCGCCTTCTTCGCCGAGGCGTTTCTTCTTGTCGGCTTCGTATTCCTGATAGTTACCATCAAAGAACACGACTTTCGAATCGCCTTCGAAAGAGAGGATGTGCGTGGCGATGCGGTCCAGGAACCAGCGATCGTGCGAGATCACCATCACGCTGCCAGCGAACTCCAATAGCGCATCTTCCAGCGCGCGCAGGGTTTCCACGTCGAGGTCGTTCGACGGTTCATCCAGCAGTAGCACGTTGCCGCCCATGAGCAGTGTCTTGGCCAGATGCAAGCGGCCGCGTTCGCCGCCGGACAGATTGCCGACGATCTTCTGCTGGTCGCCGCCCTTGAAGTTGAAGCGGCCCAGATAGGCGCGCGAGGGCATTTCGAAACGGCCGACGGTCAGGATGTCGGCACCGTTGGAAACGTCTTCGAACACGGTCTTCTTGTTTTCCAGGTCGTCGCGCGACTGGTCCACCAGCGACACTTTCACTGTCGGCCCGAGCACGACTTCGCCGCTGTCCGGCTGCTCTTTACCCGTGATCATCTTGAACAGCGTCGATTTACCGGCGCCGTTGGGGCCGATGATGCCGACGATGGCGCCAGCCGGAATCTTGAAGCTGAGATCGTCGATCAACAGGCGGTCGCCGAAGGACTTGCTGACATTCTTGAACTCGATCACTTCATTGCCGAGACGCTCCGCCACCGGGATGAAGATTTCCTGCGTTTCGTTGCGCTTCTGGTATTCGTGCTCGCTCAACTCGTTGAAGCGAGCCAGGCGCGCCTTGCTTTTCGCTTGACGGCCTTTCGGATTCTGACGCACCCATTCCAGCTCCTTGGCGATGGTCTTCTGACGTGCCGATTCACTGGATTCTTCCTGCTTCAGGCGCGCTTCCTTCTGCTCCAGCCAGGAGCTGTAATTGCCTTTCCAGGGAATGCCGTGGCCGCGGTCGAGTTCGAGAATCCATTCGGCGGCGTTGTCGAGGAAATAGCGGTCGTGGGTGATGCCGACCACGGTGCCGGGGAAGCGTTGCAGGAACTGCTCCAGCCAATCGACCGATTCCGCGTCGAGGTGGTTGGTCGGTTCGTCGAGCAGCAGCATGTCCGGCTTGGACAGCAGCAGACGGCACAGCGCAACGCGGCGCTTTTCACCACCTGACAAGACGCCGATCTTGGCATCCCACGGCGGCAGGCGCAGCGCGTCGGCCGCCATTTCCAGTTGCAGGTTGACGTTGTTGCCGTCGGACGCGGCGATGATCGCTTCCAGGCGCGCCTGTTCGGCGGCGAGTGCGTCGAAGTCGGCGCCCTCTTCCGCATAGGCGGCATACACCGCATCCAGCTTGGCTTGCGCTTCGAACACTTCACCCAGCGCCGACTCCACTGCCTGGCGCACGGTCTGTTCCGGGTCGAGTTGCGGCTCCTGCGGCAGATAGCCGATGTTCAGGCCGGGCATGGGCACGGCTTCGCCCTCGATGTCCTTGTCGATGCCGGCCATGATCTTGAGCAAGGTCGATTTGCCCGAGCCGTTGAGCCCGAGCACGCCGATCTTGGCGCCGGGGAAGAAGGACAGGGAAATATCTTTCAGAATTTGACGCTTGGGCGGGACGATCTTGCCCACGCGATTCATGGTGTAAACGTATTGAGCCATGTACTTCCTGCAAGGTTGAGAATCACGAAAAATGCCGAACGGCGGAAAGCGGATAGGATACGACAGAATGCCGCTCCGTCACGCGCAGCGGCATGCAAAATCAAATACGTCTCGAAACGGCGCTCAGGCTTTGGCCGTCTTGCCAGCCCAGTTCTGCCACAACCCTTCCAGTGAATACACCGCCAGTGCGCCCCAGATCAAGGCGAAGCCCGCCAGGCGCGCGCCGCCGAACGGTTCGTGGTACAGCCATACGCCCAGCAACAGTTGCAGCGTCGGCCCGATGTATTGCAACAGCCCGAGCAGCGACAGCGGGATGCGGCGTGCGCCGGCGGCGAACAGGAGCAGGGGAATGGCGGTAATCGGGCCGGCGGCCACCAACAGCCATTGCGTGCCGGTGCTCGCGCCGGCAAAGCTGTTGCCGCCTTGCAGCGTCAATCCGATCAGATACGCGGCGGCGAGCGGAAACAGCAGCAGTGTTTCCAGCGCCAATCCTTCCAGTGCGCCCAGCGCTGCCGTCTTGCGCAACAGGCCGTAGAGGCCGAAGCTGCCTGCCAGCAGCAAGGCAATCCACGGCAGGCTGCCGCTTTGCCAAGTCAGCCATGCGACGCCGCATGCCGCCAGCGCAACGGCGGCCCACTGCAGGCGACGCAGCCGTTCGCCCAGCAGCAGTGAACCGAGCAGGACGTTGAAGAGCGGATTGATGAAGTAGCCCAGGCTGGATTCGACCACATGCCCGTTGTTGACCGCCCAGATATACAGGAACCAGTTGCCTGACAACAGCAGCGCGCTGACGGCAAACCCGGCCAGCACTTTCGGCTGCCGCAGCACATCGCGCAGCCATGCCCATTGCCTGCGCCAGGCCAGCACGATAACGACGAAAGCCAGCGACCACAGCATGCGGTGCAGCAGGATTTCGACTGGCGGAATTTCCTGCAAGGACTTGAAGTACAAGGGAAAAACGCCCCACAGCGCATAGGCGGTGGCGGCGTAGATGATTCCAATATTCATGGCGAATGGGCGATGGTAGGAGGGGCGTCTGGCGGGACGTGAAGTTTATGCGGAGCAATTATCCCAGCAATTGGCAGCAGGCATATTGGACTGAAAAATGCCGTCTATTGCGGCGGGCGCATGAGGATCGGTACTTCTCTATCGCCTGTCGTCCCCTGACTATGAAAAGCCACGATGGCCGTTGCGCACAGTGATGCAAATCCCCTACAACACCCGTGCGGAAATAGGGACTTGTCTTTGCGCGCGTGTTAAACGCTGTTACTATTTTTTCCGTATGGAAACAATTTTCAGGGGGCTTCTGCTATTCTGGATGGGCAGTTGAATGCATGCCACAAGCCGCAAGCATGTCTATCCGAGTTGAGCTTGTTGCATCTATTTTTAGGAGTCGCGCAAGAATAAGTTGGACATGTTGGCGCTCGTCGCTGGATGCAATGCAAGGCGTCTGACGCGCCGCAGTGCGAGCACTGCAAGCGGCAGACAACGCTGCAGTGCGCCAGCGGCGAGCAGCAAAAATTGTTCAACTTATTCTTGCGCGGCGACTTACTTTACAAGTGGCGATCCCACGCGAGCAAGAACGTGGGCGCATCTGCACTGCGGAGGTCGGGGAGTGAATCGTTTCGAACAACGCTATGCGTATGTATTGCATCCGACCGCTTTGGGCCTTGCCGGCAGCATTGCCGTCGTCGCATGCGGCGGCCTGAGCTGGAGCAGTGTACTGGCTGCCGCCATCCTCGGCGCGGCGGGCATTGCCATCGGCCTGCGCCTTGCTGCATCGCAAAATAAATTCCGCCAATCCATTGAAGCCTACATCGACGGCCGCCAGCAATTTGGTGAAAAGCTGGCGCCTGTCTGGGCCGGTCACATCGACTCCTCCATCACACAAATGGAGAGTGCGGTGTCGTCGCTGGTCGAGCGGTTTTCCGGGATTGTCGACAAGCTGGATCAGGCGGTGCGTGCCTCGAGCGCGGCAACCGAATCCGTCGAGGGCCGTCACGATGGCCTGGTCGCGGTATTTGCCGCCAGCGAAAAGGAACTCGGTTCGGTGGTCGCCTCGCTCAAGACCGCGATGGCGAGCAAGGCCGTCATGCTGCAGAAGGTGCAGGACCTGGAACGCTATATCGCCGAACTGAAAGAGATGGCTGGTGAAGTCGCCAGCGTCGCCGCACAGACCAATCTGCTGGCGCTCAATGCCTCGATCGAAGCCTCGCGCGCCGGCGAGATGGGGCGCGGTTTTGCCGTCGTCGCCAAGGAAGTGCGCATGCTCTCCAGCCTGTCCGGCGAGACCGGACGCCGCATCAATGAAAAAGTCGGCGGTATCAGCGCTGCGATTGTCGCCACCTGCCAGGCGGCGGAAGAGTCGATGCGGCAGGAACAGGCGTCGATGGCCGCCTCGGAGAACGTGATCGAATCGGTCCTGGGCGGTTTTCGGAGCGTCACCGACGCGCTGGTGCGCTCCTCCAGCCTGCTGAAAGACGAAAGTATCGGCATCAAGTCCGAGGTCGGCGAGGCGCTGGTCCAGTTGCAGTTCCAGGATCGCGTCAGTCAGATCATGAGTCACGTCAAGCACAACATCGGCAGCCTGCCCGATTTCCTGCAACAGAACCGCCGGCAGTTCAAGGAAGCCGGCGCACTGCAGCCGCTCGATCCTGCGGCACTGCTGACCGAACTGGAAAAGACCTACGCGATGGAGGAGGAACGTGCCCTCCATGGCGGAAAACAACAAACGGCAAAACAAGAAGAAAGCGAAATCACGTTCTTTTAAGGGGATGGCATGGCAAAGACAATCATGATCGTGGACGACTCGGCGTCGCTGAGGAGCGTGGTCGGCATCGCGCTCAAGGGCGCCGGATATGACGTGCTGGAAGGTTGCGACGGCAAGGATGCCTTGGCCAAGCTCACCGGACAAAAGGTGCATCTCATCATCAGCGACGTCAACATGCCGAACATGGACGGCATCAGTTTTTTGAGTGCCGTGAAGCAGATGCCGAACTACAAGTTCACGCCGGTCATCATGCTCACCACCGAATCGCAAGAAGACAAGAAACGCGAAGGCCAGGCCGCCGGTGCCAAGGCCTGGATGGTCAAGCCGTTCAAGCCGGACATGCTGCTTAATGCCGTGCAGAAACTGGTGTTGCCGTAGCACCGTCCCTCATCCGCCGTTTCACGATCTCACGATCTCACCATTCGCAGGAGAACACATGAGCGCAGAAACCATGCGCGAGGACGGCGCGTCTTCGTTGCGTATCGAAGGTGAAATGAGCATCTATCGGGCAGCTGAATTGAAACAGGTACTGCTCGCCGCGCTGGCGCAGTCGGCACGGCTGGAAGTGGACCTGTCGGCCGTGACCGAACTGGACACCGCAGGCGTGCAATTGCTGCTCATGGCCAAGCAATCGGCACAGGCGGCGCAGCGCGAACTGCACCTGTGCGCGCACAGTCCGGCCGTGATCGACGTGCTGGAAATGCTCAACCTCGGCGCCTATTTCGGCGACCCGCTGGTCATCGCGCCGCAGGCCTCCTCCAATCAGCCAGCAAGGGGTTCCCATGAATCTTGACCAGGCATTGCAAACCTTCATTGCCGAAAGCCGCGAGCTGCTGGAGGAAATGGAAAACGCGCTGCTCGTCGTCACCCAGACCGACAGCCAGGATGAAACCGTCAACGCCATCTTCCGCGCCGCCCATACCATCAAGGGCTCGGCCGGCTTGTTCAGTCTCGATCACATCGTCGCCTTTACCCATGTGGTGGAAAGCGTGCTCGACCATGTGCGCGACGGCAAGATCCCTATCGCGGACGACTTGGTGGCGCTGTTGCTGTCCTGCGGCGACCACATCGGCGCGCTGGTCAATGCCGTGGACGCCGGCCAGGTCGAGGAAGACGCGGCGATGACGCAACAGGGCGCGCCGCTGATCGAACGTCTGCGCACTTACCTCGGTGCGACCGGTTACATGAAATCGCAGCCCGCGCTGCCAGCAGTGGTGCCGGAAGAGGACGCGCCCTTCGAACGCATTGCCGGCGCCGACCGCGATCATGACTATTGGCACATTTCGCTGCGCTTCAGCCGCGACGTGCTGCGCAATGGCATGGACCCGCTGTCCTTCCTCCGCTATTTGGGCAAGCTCGGCACCATCGTCGGTATCGTCACGCTACCGGATGCACTGCCCGCCGCGGAGGAAATGGACCCGGAATCCTGTTATCTCGGCTTCGAAATCGCCTTCGACAGCGACGCCGACAAGGCCGCCATCGAAAGCGTCTTCGAGTTCGTGCGCGACGATTGCCGTCTTTGCATCTTGCCGCCGCACAGTCGCGTGTCGGAGTATCTGCGCCTGATCCAGGA
>DATLIB010000049.1:0-9002 GCA_035539595.1 Noviherbaspirillum sp. | reverse complement strand
TATTGGGGGAGGCGCACTACACCGACGATCTGCCAGAACTGCAAGGCACCTTGCATGCCGCGCTCGGCTTGTCGCAGAAGGCGCATGCGCGCGTGACGTCGCTGGGACTGGAAGCGGTGAAAGCCGCTCCCGGCGTGGTGGCTGTCTATACCGCGCAAGACATTCCGGGCGTCAACGATTGCGGCCCGATCTTCCACGACGATCCGATTTTGGCGGACGGTCTGGTGCAGTACGTGGGCCAGCCGATTTTCATGGTGGTGGCCGATACGCATGAGCATGCGCGCCGCGCCGCACGTCTGGCCGAAGTCGGCTACGAGGAGTTGCCGGCCATCCTGACGCCACAGCAAGCGAAACAGGCGCAATCCTTCGTACTGCCGCCCTTGCATCTGGCGCGCGGTGATGCCAAACGTGCCTTGGCGCAAGCGCCGCATCGCGTGCAGGGCAGCTTGCAGGTCGGCGGACAGGAACAGTTTTACCTCGAAGGCCAGATCGCCTATGCCGTGCCGAAAGAAGACAAGGGCATGCAGGTGTTCTGCTCCACCCAGCATCCGTCGGAGATGCAGCATGTGGTAGCGCAGGCGCTCGGCCTGCAGTCGCACGATGTCACGGTCGAATGCCGACGCATGGGTGGCGGCTTCGGCGGCAAGGAGTCGCAGTCGGCCTTGTGGGCAGCGGCGGCGGCCGTCAGCGCGGCGCGGCTGCGGCGTCCGGTCAAGCTGCGCGCCGACCGTGACGACGACATGCTGGTGACCGGCAAGCGCCACTGCTTTGATTACACCTATGCGGTCGGCTATGACGATGAAGGCCGCATCCTGGCTGCGAAAGTCGAGATGGTTTTACGTGCCGGTTATTCCGCCGACCTGTCCGGCCCGGTGGCGACGCGTGCGGTATGCCATGTCGATAATGCCTATTACTTATCCGACGTGGACATCGTGGCCCTGTGCGGCAAGACCAATACGCAATCGAACACCGCCTTTCGCGGCTTCGGCGGGCCGCAGGGGGCGATCGTGATGGAGTACGCCATCGACGAGATCGCCCGTGCGCTGGGCAAGGACCCGCTCGACGTGCGCAGGATCAACTTCTACGGGCGTAACGATCAGGAAGGGCGCAACCTCACGCAGTACGGCCAGAAGGTGGAGGACAACGTGATTCATGCGCTGGTGGCGGAGCTGGAGGCCGACAGCGCCTACCGCCAGCGCCGCGCCGCCGTGCAGGCTTTTAATGCCACCAGCCCGGTGTTGAAGAAAGGCATTGCGCTCACGCCGGTCAAGTTCGGCATCGCTTTCAACCTGACGCACTTGAATCAGGCCGGGGCGCTGGTGCATGTATATGTCGATGGCTCGGTGCTGGTCAACCACGGCGGTACCGAGATGGGGCAAGGCATCCATACCAAGGTGGCGCAGGTGGTGGCGCACGAACTCGGGCTCGATCTGGCGCAGGTGCGGGTCACCGCGACCGATACCGGCAAGGTGGCCAACACCTCGGCGACCGCCGCTTCCACCGGCGCCGATCTCAACGGCAAGGCGGCACAGGATGCGGCGCGGCAACTGCGCGAACGCCTGACCGCCTTCGCCGCCACCTTGTTCGATGCCGATCCGGCGACGATCCGCTTTGCCGACAATCATGTGCATATCGGCAGCAGGCGGGAACCGTTCCCGGCGCTGGTGCGCCAAGCCTATAACGCCCGCATCCAGCTCTGGTCCGACGGCTTTTATGCCACGCCCGGCCTGCATTGGGATGCGGCCAGCATGACCGGCCATCCGTTCCAGTACTTCGCTTACGGCGCCGCGGTGTCGGAAGTGGTGGTCGATACGCTGACCGGCGAGTGGAAACTGTTGCGCGCCGACCTCTTGTACGATGCCGGCCAGTCGCTCAACCCGGCCATCGACATCGGGCAGGTGGAAGGCGCTTTCATTCAGGGCATGGGTTGGCTCACGACGGAAGAGTTGTGGTGGAACAAGGAGGGCAAGCTGATGACGCACGCGCCCTCCACCTACAAGATTCCGGCGGTATCGGATTGCCCGGAACAATTCCATGTTCGGCTGTTCAATAACCGCAATCTGTCCGACAGCATCCACCGTTCCAAGGCCGTGGGCGAGCCGCCGTTGCTGTTGTCGTTCTCGGTCTTCTTTGCCATCCGCGATGCCATCGCCAGCGTCGCCGAGGGCAAGCTGAATCCACCGTTGCATGCGCCCGCCACCGCTGAAGCGATCCTGCGCGCGGTGGATGCGGTCCGCGTCGCCTGAAGCGCCATGCCGGCCTGGCTAACTGCAATTACCTCCCGCGCCGACGCTGCACCGGCAGTGCTGGTGACGGTCGCGTCCGTCGAAGGCTCTGCGCCGCGCGAGCCGGGCGCGAAGATGCTGGTGACGCCGACTGCGCAATACGACACCATCGGCGGTGGTCACGTCGAATTGCGCGCTTGTGCCATCGCACGCGAGATGCTGGCCGTGCTGCCAGCGCAATCGGCATCACAGCCTTCCGACCGTCGCATCGAACGCTTCGCGCTCGGCCCCAGCCTGGGTCAGTGCTGCGGCGGCGTGGTGCATCTTGCGTTCGAATACGTGACAGCATCAACGCGCGCCTATTACGCCCACCTGCATGCGCAATGGCACGAGCGGCAGGATTGCTGGCGGCTGGTGCCGCTGGACACAGCATTGCCATCGGTGCTGGTTGACGACAGTGGCAATGTCCTCGCCGGCAATCAACCGGCGGCACCGCTGCCACCGTTGCCACCGTTACATTTCGAGCGCAATCGGCCCTGCCATCTGCTGCGCGATGCCGCCGGCCATGCTTGGCTGATCGATCCCTGCCGTGTGCCTCGCTCGCAGCTGCTATTGTTCGGCGCCGGCCATGTGGGTGCGGCGTTGGTGCGCGCGCTGGCCGATTTGCCTTGCCATGTGACGTGGATCGATGTGCGTGACGATATCTTTCCCGATGACTTGCCCCTCAATGTCACCATCGAAGTGACTGACACGCCGGAAGCAGTCGTGGATGCGGCGCCAGCAGGCAGTAATTATCTGGTGCTGACGCATAGCCATGCCCTCGACCTGCGCCTGGCGGAAGCCATCCTGCGCCGCAGCGATGTCGGCTGGTTCGGCTTGATCGGTTCAACGACCAAACGCAGGCAATTCGAGCATCGCTTGCGCGAGCGCGGCATTGCGTCGGAGCGCTTGGCCGACATGGTGTGCCCGATTGGCATTCCGGGCATCAGCGGCAAGGCGCCGGCAGTGATTGCGGCCTCGGTGGCCGCGCAATTGCTGCAGGTATGGGAAGCACAGGAAAATGATCAGCACGGTATACCAATCCGGCGTACGCAAACCAACATTGTCGAAAGCATGGAATGAATTCTGTCTCCGCTCCGCCGTCCTGTCAGGCATACCGCGCTGGCATCCTGCACTTCACCGCCGATCCCGCCTGCGACGCGCAGGCGTATGCCTGGCATGAAGACGGCTTGTTGATCGTCGAAGACGGCCGCGTGCGCGCCGTCG
The DNA here is from genome assembly GCA_035539595.1 of Noviherbaspirillum sp. GTDB lineage: Bacteria > Pseudomonadota > Gammaproteobacteria > Burkholderiales > Burkholderiaceae_D > Noviherbaspirillum. The sequence continues at coordinate 5,511 of DATLIB010000049.1, read as the reverse complement.
GCGATCATGCGCAACTGATCGCCTCCCTACCGGCTGGCACCGAGGTGCAGGACTATCGTGGCAAGCTGATCGTGCCCGGCTTCATCGACACGCATATCCACTACCCACAAACCGACATGATCGCCTCGCCGGCCCCCGGGCTGCTGCCTTGGCTGGAGAGTTACACTTTTCCAACCGAACGCCGCTTCGCCGACCCGGAACATGCGCGTGAAGTCGCTGCTTTTTTCCTGGATGAACTACTGCGTTGCGGCACGACTACCGCGATGGTGTATTGCACGGTGCATCCCGCCTCGGTCGATGCTTTTTTCGAGGAGAGCGAGAAGCGCAATCTGCGCATGGTGGCAGGCAAGGTCCTGATGGACCGCCATTGCCCGCCCTTCCTGTGCGATAGCGCGGAAGGCGGCGTGCGCGACAGCGAAGCGCTGATTAAAAAGTGGCACCAGCGCAAACGTCTGCTGTATGCCATCACGCCGCGCTTTGCGGCGACGTCGAGCGAGGCGCAACTCCGGCTGGCCGGCGAACTGGCGCAAGCGTATCCCGACACCTTCCTGCAAACCCATGTGGCGGAAAACACGGATGAAGTGGCCTGGATCAAGTCGCTGTTTCCCCAAGCGCGCAGCTATCTCGACGTCTATGACCACTATGGCATGCTGCGCCCACGGGCGATGTATGCGCACTGCATTTGGCTCGATGACCGCGACCGTGCCCGCATGCGCGAAACGCAATCCGCAGCAGCAGTGTGTCCTACTTCCAACCTGTTCCTCGGTAGCGGCCTGTTCGACTTTGCCCGCGCCGATGCGGCGCAGATGCCGCTGTCGCTGGCAACGGATGTGGGCGGCGGCACCTCTTTTTCCATGCTGCAAACCATGAATGCCGCGTACAAGGTGGCGCGCATGGGCGGCACGCACCTGTCCGCGCTGCGCCTGTTTTACCTGGCAACGCTGGGGGCCGCACGCAGCATGCAGCTGGAAGGAACCATCGGCAATTTTTCTGCGCGCGCCGAAGCCGACTTCGTGGTGCTCGACCCACAGGCGACGCCTCTGCTGGCACGCCGCAGTGCCTGCACCGCCAGCCTGGAAGAACTGCTGTTCGCGTTCGCCTTGCTGGGCGATGACCGGGCGGTCGCCGCGACATACAGTGCAGGCAAGAAAGTGCACGAGCGCAAGTTCAAGACTTGCTGAAGCCTGCTTTTCCCTGTCCCATCGGAAAGCATTTGTGCTTCGCACAAAATCTGCTTCGATGCAGGAACTAATCGAACTGAACTTGTACGAAGTCAAACAGGGGGTTGAACCAACTTGACGCCGAGGGACAGGATGGCATTGGCTGACACGACTGCAGTTCGGCTTGAAATACTGGTGGAGGCGGCATGCCGCTATGAGCTGGTAATGGATTTGCTGTCTGCGATTCACGACTTGCGTAATGGCCGAACGCTAGACCCGGTGGAAACGAAGTTGCTCGATGCCGCCTCGATTGCGGCATTGCTTGCCAAGCTAGAGCGTGTCCAGCAGGGTTTAGATATCGCCGATGCGGAGTAAAACCCAAGCAACACAAGCGCGCTCAGAAACTTCTATCCATACGGACGCTTACCTTGCAACAACATAGGCGGGACGGCATGTGAGGCGCCTGTCGCCCATCCACTTGCGCAGTTCATGGATGCTGAGCCCGGTTGCTTCGCGCATCCAGATCAGCATCGAGGCCATCACCGGGATACTGCCATTCCGCATGCCGGCAATGACAGCGCTAGCCACGCCCAGCTTTCGCGCCAGGGCGCCATCGTTCATCAATTGCATCTTCTCAAGAAGCATATCGAGCAAACGATTAGGGTTGTACTCTGCGGTCGTTTGCACATAGGCTGCACGTTCTTTCTGCATGGCAGGTAAAGCATGGAAGCATTGCATAGTCAGGCGTACGTTGACGCCTTGCCTGCCGTGAAAGTTCCGCACGCGGTTCGAAACCGCTTCATCGATTGCCACACTTCATTACCACCAACCGCCAAACCGACGCTCATGCATTCATCCGAACTACAACACAAGACTTTCCTGCTTCTGCTGGTCATGGTGACACTGGCCTTCGTCTGGATTCTCTTGCCGTATTACGGCGCGGTGTTCTGGGGCGCAGCGCTGGCTATCCTGTTTACGCCCTTTTATCGCCGCTTGCTGTTTTCCATGCATGACCGGCGCAATCTTGCCGCACTTGTCACCCTGCTGCTATGCCTGATCGTGGTGATTTTTCCGGTGACCCTGATTACCGCTTCATTGGTGAGGGAGGGTTCCGCCGTCTATGAAAGGATACGTTCCGGCGAGTTGAACTTCGGGGTCTACTTCCAGCAGGCCATCGATGCACTGCCGGCATGGATGGTCAACCTGCTGGGAAATTTCGGCATCACCAACCTCGCCACGCTGTTGCAGCGCCTGTCGTCCGGCGCATTGCAAGGCAGTCAGGCCGTAGCGGAACAGGCACTCAGCATCGGTCAGAACACCTTCGATTTCCTGATCAGCTTCGGCCTCATGCTGTACCTGCTGTTTTTCCTGCTGCGCGATGGTTCAGCGCTCACCATGCGGATCCGGCAAGCCATTCCCTTGAGCATGGAGCACAAGCGGCAACTGTTCAGCAAGTTTGCCACCGTGATCCGGGCCACGGTCAAGGGAAACATCGTGGTCGCCGCGACGCAAGGTACTTTGGGCGGGTTGATATTCTGGTTTCTCGGCATCCAGGGTGCGTTGCTATGGGGTGTGCTGATGGCCTTTTTATCCCTGCTGCCGGCGATTGGAGCAGCGCTGGTATGGGCTCCGGTGGCCCTCTATTTCATATTGACCGGTGCTCTCTGGGAAGGCGTTACCCTGGCTCTCTTCGGCGTGTTTGTGATTGGTCTCGTGGACAACATCCTGCGCCCGATCCTGGTGGGCAAGGATACCCAGATGCCGGACTATGTGGTGCTGATTTCGACGATCGGCGGCTTGTCGCTGTTCGGCCTCAACGGTTTTGTCATCGGTCCCGTCATTGCCGCCCTGTTCATTGCGGCATGGGATCTCTTTTCATCGGGAAAGGACACGCCGACCGGCAACGGCAAGGAAGGCAACTAACCCTGTTTTCGCCGCACATTAGCCTTTCGTCTTGTCAGTCAATGCTGAAAAAGAGACAGAAGTCCTACCGATTCCGCATGAAAGCCAGAAACTGCTCTGCCGGCAACGGCAGGCTATACAGAAAGCCTTGATAGGCATCGCAGCCATATTGCGCGAGGAAGTCGCGCTGTTGCTCGGTTTCCACGCCTTCGGCGATCACGATCAAGCCAAGGCTATGGCCCAATGCCACGATGGTGCGCGCGATGGCGGCATCGTTGGGGTCGGTGAGAACATCGTTGACGAACGACTGGTCGATCTTGATCTGGTCCAGCGGTAACCGTTTGAGATAGGACAGCGAGGAATAGCCGGTACCGAAATCGTCGAGCGAAAAACCGACGCCTCTTGCCTTTAATTCGCCCATCTTGGCGATAGTGTCCGAGAGGTTATCGATCAGCATGCTTTCGGTGAGTTCGAGCTTGAGCTTGTGCGGATCGGCACCGCTGCGTTCCAGTACCACGAGCAGACGCGGTACAAATTCCGGGTGGCGAAACTGGCGCACGCTGACATTAACTGAGAGCGTGAGCCCGCTGGTTTCGGGGTAAGTGGCCCAACTGGCCAGTTGCATGCAGGCGGTTTCCAACACCCACTGCCCCAACGGCAGGATCAATCCGGTGTCCTCGGCCAGGGAGATGAATTCGGTGGGAGAGACTATACCGCGTCGCGGATGACGCCAGCGCAACAGCGCTTCGGCACCGGTCATGTGGCCATGACGGTCGACCTGTACCTGATAATGCAGGACAAATTCGCTACGCGTCATGCCCTTGCGAATATCGGCTTCCAGCGCCACGCGGGCGCTGATGGTTTTCTGCATGTCCGGGTCGAAAAAGCGCACCGTATTGCGGCCGGCGGCTTTTGCCTGATACATCGCGAGATCGGCACGCTTCAACAATTCATCGACGCTGCTTGACTCGCCGCCGAACAAGGCAACGCCGATGCTGGGCGAGCTATGGTGAGCGTAACCGCCTAGGGCAAAGGGCTGCTGGAATGCGGTCAGAATTTTTTCCGCGACAATCCTTGCCTGGGCGGCGGCTTCAGTGACCACAGGGTTGAGGTCTTCCAGCATCACGACGAACTCGTCGCCGCCAAGGCGCGCAACGGTATTGCTCTTGCGAACGCTGGACGACAGCCGCAGCGCGACTTGCTGCAGCAGCAAGTCACCCTTGTCGTGTCCGACCGTATCGTTCAATGCCTTGAAGTTGTCGAGATCGATAAACAACAGCGCACCGCTCTGTGAGCTGCGGCCGCTGCCCGCAACCGCCTGCTGCAGTCGGTCCAGCAGCAGGCGCCGGTTCGGCAATCCGGTCAGCGGATCGTAGAAAGCCAGGTACTGGATCTCCCGGTCCGCCGCCTTGCGCCGGGTGATGTCGGTATTGATGGTAAACACCGATTGCGGCTTGCCGCTGTCATCGCATACCAGGGTCCAGTGGCTTTCCACTGGCAGCGTGGTGCCGTTCTTGCGGCGGTAGATCATCTCGCCGCTCCATTCGCCTTCCCGCAGCACTCTCTCGGTGGCCGCGATACAAGAGACAGGATCGTCGCACAGAAATTCCAGCTTGCTGCGGCCCAGTACTTCTTCCGCCGTCCAGCCCGACAGGCGCTCGGCGCCCTTGTTCCAGAATTCGATCCGGTGATCGATGCCGCACACAATGATGGCGTCCTGCGCCTTGTCGAGTAAGGAAGCCTGGTCGCGAATGCGGGCATCGGCGTCCTGACGTTCCAACTCGGAGGCAGCACGTGCGGCAAATATCTGCAAGGTGGAAGTGACGAATTCGATCCGCTTCAGCGGCTCGCGAAACAGCACATACAGGAAACCGATCGGATTGCCGGCGGAATTGTCGAGGCGGCGGCCGACATACGCCTGCGCACCAGAAACGGCCAGCGCCGGCGAACGCGGAAACAGGGTGGCGGCGCGTTCATGCACGATGCAGTAATCGTCATGCATGAAGTGCTTGCAGGGCGTATCGGCAACCACGTACTCGAAATTGTCGACGACTTCACCGTCCACCACTGCGCTGATGGTGCGCGCCCTCGATAGATCTTCCGGCACGAAACGCGCCACAAAACCGGCTTGGGCGCCGAGCGCTTCCGCCATGCTATTGACCAGTTGGGTGAAGAACCGGGTGCCGGAACTGGCCGATACACCAGCGGCCACTTTCAGCACCACCGATTCGAGACGCTGCCGCTCGTTGCGCGAACGAATGCTGTCGATGCCGAAAGCCAGATTGTCGGCGAGGTTTTGCAATAGCTCGACTTCTTCTTCGCTGGTCGAACCCGCTTCACTGCTGTACATGGTCAGCAAGCCGAAGGTGCGATCCTTGTCGCGTAACGGCAGGCAGGCCAGGCCGCGAAAGCCGTTCTTTTGTGCAAGCGCACGCCGTTTCGCCAGTTC
>DATLIB010000048.1:0-9281 GCA_035539595.1 Noviherbaspirillum sp. | reverse complement strand
ATGCGCGACACCTGGTATTCCTTTTCCAGTTCGTCCAGCGTAGGTATCTGCTCGCCGAAGCGCCACTCCTGGCTTTCGATCTTTTGCCGCATCAACTTGGCGACTTGCAGGTAGAGCGGCATGCGGCTCTTGTGGAATATGGAGGGTTCGTTCTTCATAAAGTCATAATAATAAGCACAATGGCGAAAAGCAAGTAATTTCTGTGGGGCATTTGTAAGACCTTGTAAAGCGGTGTGCAGGCGGGAAGAGGGGGGGCTGCAGGGCGCGCCTGTGAATTGGGCGGCCGCCAGACGTGGGGCGCGAGCCTCAAGAAAACGAGCAGAATCGGAAGCGGGAGGAATTACTCGAAGTAGGTATTCAAGTGTTCCTGCACATGCGGATTGCCGCTCGACCAATCACAATAAGGCTTCGGGCATGCTGGCCAACAAGTTGGCGCTATTTGCTACGCGGGGCTGCATGGGGGGCATTAGACATCATTGCTGCCTCTACTCGCTACTGCAATGCCCTTACCCCGTGGGACGTCCTTGGTGGCGCGTTGACGTAGATGTTGGAAGTCATCGAACGCGACATTGAATTCCTCATCAGAGTTCACGCGATAGCGCAAACGGTCACGGATGGACTTTGCTTCTGCATGTACTTCAGCGAAGAACGAGGATTTCTCCGAGAAGTTAAATGCATCGTGCAGTCCGATGAAGAGTGTAGTACTGAGCCCGAGAAGACCTGCAAGAGTTGCATGTCCGAGGAATGCCGCAGCGGTCGTGCTTAAGCTCATCACCAACCCGCCGATCACGAGAAGGGTGGCTAGACGTCCGTACTTAATATGATTCTTCCAATGAAAATTGTGGAAGCTGTCCACCTGTGCTCTGAGTTTTTCTGTTTTGTCAGCCAAAGAGTTGTTCATGGTTTTCTGCGCGTATGTTGAAGTGGCGGGACTTTGGGACCTAATGACCAAGCTCAGCAGCGCAGCGAAGCGTCCGCTGGAGCGACGACGAGTTAGCTGTTATTTGTTCGCAGTGAGTGGGGAACCCAGTACTTTTGTCCAAAAAAACAGGGCGACGCATGTTGTCATAAAGAAATTGGCAATGCAATATCAAATTGCTGAGATTGTCAAAAGGCAGGTTTTCCCCTACTCCCACCTGCCAAGGGCTGAATAATCAAGAAAATTCCTGTGATATATCCTGCGAGCGCAGGAATTTTCATGCGTTCGTCGCTGCGAGGCGAATGCAGGGCAAGCGGACTCCCGTCTCACATCGCATCATGAAAAATAATGCCCAAGGTATGTCGCCGTCCTGTCCTGACGCGGCTGACGCCATGACGCATGTTGACCCGGTATACGCCGCGCGTGCCTTGGACCGGACGCTGATGGACGGCAAACACGACAGCATCGCCCTGCGCCAGTGGGACGACTTCGGCGCGCGACTGCATGCGGGGCCGTTGCTCGGTCAGCACGAACTCGCCCCCGGAAAAGTCGCGGCCGGGCTGGGAAAGCAGAATCGCAACCTGCACCGGAAAGACATGCTCGCCATACAAGTCTTGATGCAGGCAGTTGTAATCGTCCGCTGCGTATTGCAGTAGCAATGGCGTGGGCCGCAACTGTCCGGCCTCATGGCAACGGGAGAGGAAGTCGGCATGCCTGGCCGGATAGCGCACCTCGCTGCCCATGGCGGTATTCCAGCGATTGGCCAAGGGCACCAGGCAGGGATAGAGCGTGGTGCGCAATGCGGCGATCATGTCCGGCAAGGGATAGCGGAAATACTGATACTCGCCACGCCCGAAGCCGTGACGCGTCATCACGACGCGGCTGCGGAAGAGGTGCTCCGCGGGATATAACGCGGCCAAAGCCTCGGCTTCTGCTGGAGCGAGCAGTCCGCTCAGGATGGCGTAGCCACGGGTATCGAGGTCGGTTGCAAGTGTTTCCCAATCCAGCGCCTTGAGGCGCGCGGCGATGTTTTCCGCATCCGTGATCGCCGGGCTGGTCTTGCGCAATGGGCTCATGCCTGTGTTTCCTCGTCCTGCGGTAGATCCGCCATGGCGCGCTCTATGTCCAGCAAGCTGCGCTTGCGTTCCACGCCCCAGCGGTAGCCGGAGAGCGCGCCGTCGCTGCGCACCACGCGATGGCAAGGGATGGCAACCGCCAGCGCGTTTGCCGCGCAAGCCTGCGCCACGGCCCGCACCGCCTGTGGGGCACCGATGCGTTGCGCGATCTCGGTATAGCTGGCCGTTTGGCCGGGTGGAATAGCGCGCAGCGCTTGCCAGACGCGCTGCTGAAACGCCGTGCCGCGCACGTCGAGCGGCAGGTCAAGGCCGAGATTGGGCGCTTCGACAAAGCCGACGACCTGGGCAACCAGTTGTTCGAACCCGGCATCGCCGCCGATCAGGTTGGCACGGGGGAATCTGTCCTGCAGGTCGCGTGCCAGTGCTTCGGGATCGTCGCCCATGAGGATGGCGCAGACGCCGCGTTCGCTTTGTGCGACCAGGATTGCTCCCAGCTTGCATTGGCCGATGGCGAAGCGGATATCGGTACGCTCCCCGCCGGCGCGATAGGCGGTGGGCGTCATGCCCAGCACCGCATGCGCGTTTTCATAGAAACGGCTGTTGGCGTTGTAACCGGCGTCGAAGATGGCTGCCGTCACCGTGCTGCTGTTGCCCAATTGTTCGCGCAGGCGTTTTTCGCGCTGTGCCGCCGCGTATTTCCTCGGTGTCAGTCCCGTGGCTTGCTTGAATAGGCGGTGGAAGTGATACGGACTCAGGCCTACGCGCTGAGCGAGGCTGGTCAGGTCCGGCACTGTTTCGGACGCTTCGATGATGCGGCAGGCGGCGGTGACTTTGGCGGCGTAGGGCGTATTGGATGCGTCCTGGTCTGGCTTGCACCGCTTGCAGGGGCGAAAGCCGGCCTGTTCTGCTTCCGCGCAGCTGGCATGGAAACGGACGTTTTCCGGCCGCGCCAGCCGGGCGCCGCACGAGGGGCGGCAATATACCCCGGTGGTCTTGACCGAGTAATAAAACTGCCCGTCGGCCTGCGTATCGCGCGTGACCACTGCCACCCAGCGCGGATCGCTGACGGTCGCTGTGGCGCGTTGCGCGCTTTTCGCTGAAGATGGCATTCCGGGTTCCTCCTGAATGAGTGACTTGATGGAGGCAGTGTAGCGAGGCCGACGCGCCGCTGCACTCCGTAGCTTGCTGTTGAATTCGGACATGAGAGCGGATTGCGCCTCAGTGCAGGGGGTCTGCCACCTTGCTTGGAAGCGATTGCGGCGTTGCCCATGCTCTACAGGGGACCGCCCTGTCTTGCACTCACCCCCGAGCAACGCGGCAGATCGCTTCGCTACCCTTGCACTGAGGTTCAATCCGCTCTACGCAAACAAGCCATGCAAGAACCAGGCGATGTTTTCTCCCGTCCGCTCCCGGTAGATCCAATAGCAGGTGGACGCTTCTCCCTGCGCAATGAAGTAGTCGCGTATCACCAGGGAACCATCCCACCAGCCGCATTCGATTCTTTCCGGCCCACTGAGCAGTCTGAGCGGTGTGCCGTAGAACGGGCGGTGTTGCCGCATGTGCAAGGCAAGGGGGGAGGCCAGCAGCCAGAAGGGTCGCGCCGGAAAAGACGGCGGCACAGGTGAAGGACGGCTGGCCGTTGCTGCCGGCATCCAGGCATTGCATAACTCGGGTCGATGATCGGCGCGCGGTGCGGGTGTCAGCACGCTCTGGTCGCCGAGTCGGGCGGTCAGCAGTTCCAGTAGGCGGTGATAGTCGGCGGGCGTATCGCCGGGAGTAGCAAACAGCGAGTCTGTCGGCGGCAGCATGGCGACGACCTGCGCGGCGACGAGATTGGCTGCGATGACGGGCGCAATCAGTTCGACACGGCCGAGCCGTTCTTTCAAGAGCCGGGTCAAGTGTTCTTCATGCCATGCAGGATCGGCCAGCGCGATATCGATCGGCGTCGGGGGAATCGCACTGCGTCCGCGCTCGTGTTCGAGCAGAAGCGTGAAGCGGGAGACGGCAAGCTGTTGCGCGACCAGCCAGCCGGTCATCTGCAGGAGGAGCCGGCGCGCGGCAAAGAGCACGGCTTCGGCGTGTTCGATACGGTCAGGCAGTTCGAGTCTGCTGGAGAATGTCTTGGGAGGCTGCACCCAGGCAAACAATTCCGGCGCCTGGCCGTAGGCGCGATCAAGGGCTTGCAACACCTCTTTGCCGGCGCGGCGCTGCAAGCCGGCGCGCGGCAGCTTGCGCAGATCGGCGAAACTGCGGCAACCGATACCGTCCAGCCAATCTGCATGAGCACGAATTGCCGGCAGCAGCATGCAGGGCAGGGCATCGAGCAGGTGCATCAGATTGTTCAGGCGCACCACGCGGCGCAGTCGCGCCGCATGCTTGTCGTGTTTCCGGTAGCGTGCCAGTAGCCATGCACCTTGCGCGGTTGGGGCCATGCCGATCTGCAGCGTGAAACCGAGCACATGCACACTGGCGCGCACCAGCCGGCATAAGGCGCGCCGCCCTCCGAATACGCGCAGGCTGGTGCTGACGTCGAGCAGCAGGCTGGCTTCTTCGGCCAAGGCGACCTCGGCCGTGTACTGCAGCAGCGCCAGTGCGATGCTGTGCAAGGCCTCGTGCTCGCGCAGGACGTCACGCGCATGCAGAACCGCAGTCGGGCAAATGGCTTGCACGCTGCTGCGCCGCATGCCCATCCGCACGCCGGCCGCCGCCGCTGGCACACTGACGGCCACGACCTTGCCGTGTTCGGTCACGGTATGCTGACCCGGCTCAGACCAGCGCGGACGCAGCGTTTCGAGCGACAGCAATGGCAGATGCACGCCTATCCATGTGCGCATGAACAGCCCCGGAAGAAATGACAGCATTTGCTGCGGAAACGGACGGCATGCCCTCCAGCGACAGGAACAGCGGCGCATCGCGCTGCGGGCCGCGCCGTTTGACGATGTCGATGAGAATGCCGCCGTCCGCAGGCCGCAATGCGAGCCGCAGCGGCGCAGGCGAGGCATCCTGGGCGCAAGCGAGAGGACGCATCATCCAGAACAGGATTTCCCTGCCTTGCGCGGCCAGATGCAGACGCCGTAGCGATTCAGTCCGCACATGCGTTTGCCAGAACAGCAACGCACCGCAACTGCCGCTGCGCAGGACTTGTTCTGCGCTCCAGAGTGCGTCGGCGCTGCGCTCGGCCTTGATCCATAGCAGGCGTTCGACGGGCAAGCCCCAAGAAGCCCAAGCAGTAATTTGCGGCAGATGTGGCGGCTGCAGCAAGACAATACGACCCTTGCGGGCGCAAGCGGCGAGGGCTGGCCGCAATAGCCGGATTTCGCCGATGCCGGCTTGTTGCATCAGCAGTTCGATCAGAACGGCACCCGGCCAGCCGCCATTCGGCAATTCCCGGTCAAATGCGCCATGGCCGGTAGGTGTGACCACAACCGGATACGCATCCATCCGGTCGGCACGCCAGACAGCATGGGACAATAGCGGTGCTGATGCAGACATCGGTCCTCCCTGACGCGCTTGTTAATTTAACTGTATAAATATACAGTATTTATTGGCGCCACGATAGCGGGGGATGGTCTGGGCGGTACCTGATACACAGGAACCCATTGCTCCGAAGCGACTCTATATCCGCACACTCCTGCATCAAGAATTTTTATCTTCCATGTCCGCTCGTATCACCTCGGTTGGCTTGATTCTGCAACCCGATCCCGCAGAGTCTTTTACCTATCCGCATCACATCGACCGAGCGAGCATCGATGCCTTGCCATCCAGGCCCGGCATCTACATTTTTCGCGATGAGCAGAACCGTCCCTTATATATCGGCAAGAGCATCAACCTTCGTTCCCGTGTGCTGTCGCACCTGCGCACACCGGAAGAGGCGCGCATGCTGCAGCAAAGTCGGTATGTCGAATTCCGTCGCACTGCCGGTGATATCGGTGCGCTCTTGCTGGAGTCGCGCCTGATCAAGGAGCTGCAGCCGCTGCACAACAAGAAACTGCGCCGTCTGCGTGAAATGTGCACGTTACGGTTGGGAGAGGATGTAAAGGCCATGCCGGAAATCGTCTATGCACGCGACCATGACTTTGCGAAGACGGGAGGCTTGTATGGATTGTTCGCCACGCGCAGGGCAGCGCTGGACAGACTGCGCGAGATCGTGGAGCGGGAGAGACTGTGCCCGGCAATGACGGGACTGGAAGCGCCAACGCGGGGGCGCGCCTGCTTTGCACGACAGATTTCACGCTGCCTTGGCGCTTGTACTGGTGCCGAATCTGCAGGAGAACATTATCAGCGCTTGAAGATGGCCTTGGAAGAAATGCGTATCGTGGTCTGGCCTTATGAAGGGGCGATAGGCATTGTGGAAAAATGCGATGACTGGAAACAGACCCACGTTATCGACCACTGGTTTTACCTTGGCACCATCGACCATGTCGCTGGCGCACCACCGCTTCATCATCCTGCGCGGCGGACATTCGATGTCGATACTTACAAGATACTAGTCAAGCCAATGTTGCAGGGTGAATTAAGAATCCGCTCGGTCAGTGCACGCTTTTTGAAAATGAAAAGCAAATAATCGTTTGAAAAGCAGTTTATCGTTGCGCTTGCACGATAGCTTGCACGATAAAGTGCGACAGCCAGAAACAGTCTGACTGTCGCATCCTTCAGTAGAAGCAACAATGGCTTATCTCGACGAGCCACTACCCGTGGTTGTGCTGCCGGTACTCCCACTCGTTCCCGGCGTTGTGCCGCTGGAACCGTCTGCGCTGCTGCTACTTCCCGGTGTTGTGGTATCGGAACTGCCGCTAGTACCAGGGGCCGTGCTGCTCGAACTGCCAGGCGTGCTGCTAGTGCCTGGCATTGTGCCGGACGTGCTGCCGCTGGTCCCACCTGTCGGACTGTCTGTACCACTCGCCGTACCAGCGCCCGTGCCTGCGGCAGTACCACCGGTTGTACTGCCTCCGGTAGCGCTGTCGCTGCTGCCTGGCGTCATGCTGCTGGAGCTACTGCCGCTGGCGCCGCCCGTTGTGCTGTCCGTACTTCCAGGTGTACCGCCGGTGCTGCCAGCCGTTCCGCCGCCGGTCGTGCTGTCGCCACTGGCTGGAGGCGTGGTGCTACTGCTGCCAGCAGCCCCCGTTGCGCCGCCGGTTGTACCACTGCTACTAGGACTGGTGCTCGTATCGCTCTCTGGACTCTTCTTGTCACATGCGCCTAAGGCCAAAGTGGCGACTAGCGCCGCGAGCAAGACTGAATATTTCATATTGGTTTCCTCTCAAAAAATAAAAATGTACAAAGGAGTACTTGCTTAATTGGAGGAGGCCGATAGTTTTAAGTGCCTGCTCAATCTTTGATAAATATCAACGGCTGCACGCAATGGCGAGATACTTGCTTCGCTTTATTCATGTCCAACCCATAACAAGCAGTACATGCCTTGGTGCAAGCGATGAAAAAAGGAGAACAACATCCAGAATATTATTTACAGCCGCTATGCCATCTGAGTTACAATGCTCGTCCGATTGAAGTTTGAGCTCGTGGTGCAGTATTTGTCTGTCATTCCAATCTTGCTTCAAAGGATCTACAGGGCGTAAGCCCACTTAACTGAAATAGGAAATGAAAATGGCAACAGGTATTGTCAAATGGTTCAACGACGCTAAAGGTTTTGGCTTCATTACTCCGGACGAAGGCGGCGAAGATTTGTTCGCGCACTTCTCCGCGATCCAGTCCAACGGCTTCAAGTCGCTGAAAGAAAACCAACGCGTTTCTTTCGAAGTGACGACTGGCCCGAAGGGCAAGCAAGCTTCCGCAATTCAGCCGCTGTAAGCTGAACAAGGCGTAAAAAATCCCCGGCATGCCGGGGATTTTTTATTGCGCGCGCACTTTTTATCGTGTCGTGATCACTCCGTTCCGGTTTGCCGCCAGTAATCCCGTTGCGCATAGGTATGCCGTAGATAATCAACGAATGCACGGATACGCAGCGGGAGATGGCGGCGCTGCGCAAACACCGCATAGATGTCATTGTCCGGTGCAGGAAATTCATCCAGGACGGTGACCAGTTTGCCCGCCTCGATTGCCGTACCCACTTCCCACATCGAGCGCCAGGCGAGTCCTTTCCCGGCCAATGCCCATTCGTGCAATACCGCACCATCGTTGCACACCATATTGCCGGTGACTTTTAAAATGACGTTCTTGCCGTTTTGACGAAAAGTCCAGCCGCGCTGGCTGCCTTCGCTACTCATCGCCAGGCAGTTGTGTTGCGCCAAGTCGTCCAGTGAGGCTGGTGCGCCATGACGTTTGATGTAAGCGGGCGATGCCACCACCACGCGTCTGTTGTCGGCTAGCTTGACGCCGACCAGGTTGGAATCCGACAAGCGCGCAATGCGTATGGCCACATCAATGCCTTCGCCGATCAAATCAACCACTCGGTCATTCAGATTCAGCGTGACGGCCACATCCCGATGCTCGGTCAGGAAAGAGGGAATGAGCGGTGCCACATGTCGACGTCCGAAGCCGGCCGGTGCAGAAACCACCAGATGCCCACTGGCGCGGGCGCTGCGCTCGGATACCGCGGCTTCCGCATTCTCCAGATCGGCCAAAATTTTCTGGCAGTCTTCCAGGAAGGCCAGGCCTTCGTTGGTCAAGGCGATCTTGCGTGTGCTTCGCTGCAGCAACTTAACGCCCAAGCGCTCTTCCAAGGCGTCTAGTCGACGGCCGATCATGGCGGGAGCGATGCCTTCGGCACGTGCTGCCGCAGAAAGGCTGCCTTTGGCGGCCACATCGACAAAAGTGGAAATTTGTTTGAACTGGTCCATGCCTTAACGATTTTATTTGATACTAAAACGCAATAATAAAGTGATTATTCGTTTAGTTTGTGCGAATTTATATCGAATATACTGCGAACCAATATAAAAGCGTTTTTCCCTCAACCATGACGATTCAAGCCATCGCCTTTGATGCTTACGGAACGCTGTTCGACGTTTATTCGATCAGTGCGCTCGCGGAAAAGCTGTTTCCTCAGAAAGGGGTCGCACTGGCGGATTTGTGGCGCGGCAAGCAAATCGAATACACCCGTTTGCGCACCATGTGTTCTACCTACAAGCCATTCTGGGAAGTGACGCAGGATGCGTTGGTGTTTTCATGCAAGAAGCTCAAGCTCGATCTGACGCTGGATGCTCAAAGCCTGTTGATGGGCCAATATGCCAAGCTCCAAGCATTTCCGGAGAATTTGAGCGTGCTGCAACAATTGCAGGCCATGGGCATCAGGCTGGCGATCCTTTCCAACGGTAACCCGCAGAGGTTGG
>DATLIB010000047.1:0-3508 GCA_035539595.1 Noviherbaspirillum sp. | reverse complement strand
CATGGGTGGAACGTGCTGCCACAGCAGCACGCGCGCACGTCGCTCGATATCCTGCTCGGACAATTCAAGAGCCTGCCGGTTTTGCTGCTAGGCGTATCCGCCGTTTTATCGGTACTGACCGGCGGTCTATCCGAAGCACTGGCCATCGGCGCGGTATTGGCCTTGAATGCCGGCATCGGCTTTGCGGCAGAGCGCCGCGCGGAGTCCACCATCGCGTCACTCTCCGAGCTGATAGACGATGTAGTGCCGGTAATCAGAGAAGGAAGAGTCCAGGAAGTGCAGGCCTCGCACATTGTCGCGGGAGACATGCTGGTCCTGGCGCCCGGCGTACGCGTTGCGGCCGATGCGCGACTGGTACAGACGAACGGGATGATGGTCGATGAATCCGCATTGACCGGCGAGAGCCGTTTCATTGAAAAAAGCACGGCAGCCTTGCCGTCCGATGTGCCGATGGCGGACCGGCTCAACATGGCTTACATGGGCACGGCCGTGGCGGCGGGTACCGGCCTGGCGGTTGTCGTTGGCACCGCTAGCAATACCGAGATCGGTGTTGTGCAATCGCTGATGGAGAGGACGGAGCAGCCGAAGACGCCGATACAAAAGCAGCTCGACCGGCTGGGCAGCCAACTGGTGACGGCCAGCGTCGGCATCTGTGCAGGCGTGTTTGCGATCGGCCTGTTGCGTGGCATGGGCTGGCTGCAGATGCTGAAGTCGTCGATTTCACTGGCGATTGCCGCAGTGCCGGAGGGCTTGCCGACGGTCGCCACCACCTCGCTGGCCCGCGGCATCCGTCTGATGAAACAAAAGCAGATGCTGATCCGGCGCTTGCAGGCAGTGGAAACGCTGGGCGCCATCCATACCATCTGCCTCGACAAGACCGGCACCTTGACGATGAATCGGATGTCGGTCGTCGATGTGCGGCTGGACTCAATCGACTACGATGTGGTGGACGGCGTAGTGCACTGGCAAGGTGCGCCGGTGCAGGCGGACGCCGATCCGACCTTGTCGCGCCTGCTGCAGGTCTGCGTCTTGTGCAACGAAGGAGAAGCCCAACACCATCATGGTTCGCCTTCTGCGGTGATGAACGGCTCTGCGACAGAAAACGCGTTGATCGCGTTGGCGCTCGGCGCCGGCATTTCCGTTTCCGAGATGCGCGAGCGTCATGCGTTGCGGCACACCGCGTTGCGCGCCGACGACCGCAACTACATGGCGACGGTGCGCGCCTTACCGGATTCTGAGCGGCACCTGATTGCGGTGAAAGGCAATCCCGTCGAAGTCCTTGCGCTGTGCTCTTCCTGGCTGTGCGATGGTCTGCCCGTCGCCCTCACGGAAGAGCGAAAGGCGGCGCTGCTGGAACAGAATCACCGCATGGCGGAGAAGCAATTGCGCGTGCTCGCTATCGCGTATGCCGAAACCGCTGCGCCACCCGACAACAGCGCAATCACGAACCTGGTATGGATAGGCCTGGTCGGGCTGGCGGATCCCTTGCGCACAGGTGCCGCGCAGGTTATCGCTGAACTACATCGCGCCGGCATCCGCACCACGATGGTGACCGGCGACCAGAGAACGACCGCGCTCGCCATTGGAAAATCGCTCGCGCTGAACAATGGCCGAGCGCTGCACATCCTCGAATCGGATCATTTGGAACGCATTGCGCCTTCTGCGTTGACGACGCTGGTTGCGCAAGCGGACATCTTTGCGCGCGCCAGTCCGGCGCGCAAACTGGAAATCGTCCGCGCCCTGCAGGCCAGCGGCGAAGTAGTGGCCATGACCGGCGACGGCATCAACGACGGCCCGGCACTACAGGCCTCGGATGTGGGCATCGCGATGGGCTTGCACGGCACCGACCTGGCACGCTCGGCCGCCGACGTCGTGCTGGAAGACGACCGCCTCGAGACCGTGCTGGAAGCCATCGGGGAAGGTCGCACCTTGACCGTCAACATTCGCAAGTCCTTGCACTTTCTGATCTCGTCCAACATGAGCGAGATTATTACCGTGCTCGGTGCCATATCGGCCGGCGCGCCATCGCCGCTCAGCCCGATGCAGTTGCTCTGGGTGAACCTGCTGGGCGACGTCATGCCAGCCATTGCGCTGGCGGCAGAACCCGCGCAAGACGATGTGATGCAGCAACCGCCACGCGACGCGTCCCAGCCCTTGATCGGCGGGGACGAATTGAAACGCTATGCGCGTGAAAGCGTGTTTTTGTCGGGCGGCGCGCTGACGGCCTATTTTTACGGCCTGGCACGGTATGGCGTGGGTGCGCGCGCCGGCACGATTGCCTTCAATGCCTTGACACTGGGCCAACTGCTGCATGCGCTGTCGTGCCGGTCTGACCGGCCTGGAATACTTTCCGGGCGAGGCGCGCAGGGGAACAACAAACTCAACCTCGCGATCGGCGCATCGGTCGGCTTGCAGTTGCTTGCCAATCTCGTGCCCGGCTTGCGCGGGCTGCTGGGCATTGGTCCGATGGGGGCGATGGATATCGCCACGGTGTTGGCCGGTGCGGGTGTACCGTTGATGCTGAATGAAGCGGTAAAGAAAACGGCCGTAACAAAAAGGGCAATGACCGAATAAGAGGCGGGGTGACTTGCGTTGGCTTTGCGTTGACTTTGCGTTGGCTTTGCGTTGACTTCTCGTCAAGCTGCGCGACGGATTACGCGTGCGCAGGGGTCAAAGCAGCGCCGCGAGGAGAGCGAAGGTAGAACGCTCAATACACTTCTCAACCGTCATGCCGAGCACCTTGTCCGCCAGTGTTGCAGCAACCGATTTGGGCACGGTAGGCACGGGCGCCGAAGGCTGCGGCGCCTGAATCAGACCAAGCTGCTGTTTGGTGCGATACAGCGTATCGAGCAAGGCTTCGCGCTGGGGAGCATGTGCATCATAGCGAATCAGCAAGCTGCCGGTGATGGTACTGGCTTCCACCGAGATCACGCCGTGGATGTTGCGAATCGCGGCTTCTGCCGCCCTTGCGCGTGTGGGATTGCTCTTGAGTTGCGGATACCGGGTCCGCAAGCGGCCGGATATATGGTGTGTGTATGTCGTCATGCGATGCCCTCCTCGACGCGCGCCATCATAGCGGAATCGAGTGACATGCGGATGACATGCGGAAGTATTTTTTACGGTGTCTTACGGTGCCGCTACGCGGTGAGCGCCGCCGGCCGCGCAAACGCATGACGCCCCGTGCTTCGCGTTAAAACAACGTATCAAGGAAGCATGCAAGACCGTCATCCTGTTCGGAATGACATATTTATTCCTGGACGGTCCCTTACGCAAAAACGCCCCTCCCGTTCATGCAGAGGGACGAAATAAAATAAAAAGACGCAGCGTGCGTTTAGCTCGTTTAGTCGTTTAGTCGTTTAGTCGTTTAGTTTCAGTGCACCACGTGTTCCGGAGCTTCCCGCCGTGGCGCCTGCTCTTTGCGTGACACTTCCTGCCCATAAGCCTGCTCTTCGGAAGCGGCTCCCTGCTGGGGACGGAACGCTTCCTGCGCGGTTGACTTGACGCCACC
>DATLIB010000046.1:0-5331 GCA_035539595.1 Noviherbaspirillum sp. | reverse complement strand
TAGCCCCGCTATGACTCCTCCTCGCGCCTTGCATCGCCTCCCGCTACGACCGCCAAATTGCACAAGTTATTCCTGCGCGGCGCCTTAGCCGGTTTTTCAAGAAGCGGCATTTTTTACACGGGGCATGTAATGCCGGTCTGGATTGCACGCTGCATAGCGGCAATCGCTCGACTGTTTTGACCGAGAGGGCCTCTGGCAGAGATATTGCTGCATGCCGCCTGCCTCTATGCCGCGTAAGTGCTTTTTTTAGTGCACGTAGCACGTAGGTTGGGTTGACGAAGGAAACCCAACAGCGGCGCTTGCAGTGCGCTGCGCAATGTTGGGGTTCGCTTCGCTCACCACCAACCTACGTGTGAAAAAAGAGGGAGGAGCTTCTCATTCAGGACATCATGCATGAAATCGATCGCCTTGCCCCTGCTGTGGACACTGTTGGCCTTGCCGCTGGCAGCGCGCCCGGCCGAGCGCGCTGTTCCGGTTCCCGGTGGCGATCCGCAGCGCGGCAAGGCGGCGGTTGAACGCTACGGCTGCATCGCTTGCCATGCCATGCCGGGCGTGACCAATCAGGGCAGTAATGTCGGTCCGCCGCTGCACAAGATCGCCCGCCGCGCCTACTTGGGCGGCGTGGTGCCGAATACGCCGGCGGACATGGTGCGTTGGCTGCGTAACCCGCCGCAGCTCGCACCGCGCACGGCCATGCCCAACCTCGGCTTGTCCGAAGCGCAGGCGAAAGACATCGCCGCCTACCTGTACACACTGGACTGACTGCCTCCTGCGCCGATGAAAATCAAGCTCCGAACCATCGCCCTCCTGTTGCTGCTGGGCGCAGCAGCGGCGATCGCTTTCGTGCAGTTCGGGGTGTACAACGTCGCTGCCACTGAACAGCACACCGCGCCGGTTTACCGCTTGCTGGAGTACGCCATGCGCCAGTCGGTCAAGTGGCGTGCGGACACGATCACGGTTCCCGATCTGACGGACGAGGCGCGCGTGCGCAACGGCCTGGCGCACTATCGCCAGCATTGCCTGCAATGCCATGGCGCGCCCGGCGTCGCGCCCGACCGCTTCGCCCTGAGCATGATGCCGGCGCCGGCCACTCTGGTGACGACGGCGCGCCAATGGCGCCCTGCCGAGTTGTTCTGGGTCATCCGCACAGGCATCAAAATGAGCGGCATGCCGGCCTGGGAATATCGGTTGAGCGAGCGCGAGCTCTGGGATGTGGTGGCCTTTGTCGCGCGCCTGCCGATGCTGTCGCCGCGAGAGTACGCGGCGTGGAGCGCGCAAGTCGCGACGCCGCAGCAAGCCGAAGCCGTCGCTACCAGTCCGTTGCACGGCGACGCCCGCGCCGGCAAGCGGGCCCTGCATCAATACCTGTGCGCGACCTGCCATCAGATACCCGGCGTCACCGGCGCCGACAAGCACGTCGGCCCACCCTTGAACGGCATCGCCACGCGCAAGTACCTGGGCGGCGTGGTGCCCAACACGCCGGAAAACATGGTGTCCTGGTTACAGGACCCGCAGCGTTTCGACCCGCTGTCGGCGATGCCGAACCTGGGTGTCACGGAACGCGATGCGCGCGATATCGCCGCCTTTCTCGCTACCCTGGAAGACCTCGATTAAGTTTGTTTTCCATCCATTCGTAGGTTGGTGGTGAGCGAAGCGAACCCCAACGTTCACTCCCTCCGCCATTGCGATCGCCGCTGTTGGGTTTCCTTCGTCAACCCAACCTACGAAAATTGAAGAGTGCTGCACGACTCAATGATGGCCTTTGGGTTCATGCCGCTCTTGTATCGCTGCAGTCCAAAGCGCGGTCTCCAGCGCCGTCATCTTGCCACGCGGAACAACACGGGCATCCTGATACCCCCATTGCGCAATATCGATCAGATATTGCTCCCGCGATAGCAGCGACCCGGCGCACACCTGCGGATCCACGGACGGTGCGCGCATCTCGTGCTGCAAGCGTTCCAACAACTCTTCCATGAGCCATGCCGGAATCAGATCGCGATGGCCCGGGTAGGCAAAGCCGAACAGCACCAGATGGCTGAACAGCACGCGCCAGTGCGGGTCGAACCGGCGCAGCAAGCGTTGCCAGTCCATCCGCTCGCTGCATACCCGCAGCAAGTGCGCGATATCGGCGCCGTCGAAGCGTTCGCGCTCCATGATGAAGGCCTTGGACCAGATCATTTCTTCCACCGGGCATAGCCTGGTCGGCACACCCAGCACGTCGGCCTCGATCGCGTGCTCGAACCAGGCATCGTCCACCTCCGCGATGCCGTTTCCCGAGCTGAAAATCAGGTCGATAAAGTCATCCCCCGCATGCACTTTCGCCAGCCAGTGCGGATAGCTCAGCTCGGTCGGATAACCATGCTTCAGTAGCGCGGCGCTGACTTGCTGGTAGTCGCGCCGCTGGATGAAGAGATCGAGGTCCTTGGTCGGCTTGCTGATCCCGATGTAATGATGGAAGGCATGTCCACCACCCACCAGAAACGGGATTGCCGTGCGATGCAATACGGTTAGCACCTCCCGGTAAAACATGTTGGCGCTGGACAGCGCTATCGATATGACTTCGGACATGGTCAGGCACCCCCCTCGTGAGCTTGAACCCAAACGCCTGGGCGCAAAAGATTGAGCCGAAAAGATTGAGCCGAAGAATCAGCAAGTCTTATGCCATGCGGTTACAAATGTGTGCCGCTGTCGGGGCGGTACAAGTCTTGCATTTGAAACAGCCAATACCGGAAAAGGAGTACAGCGTGGTTTCACAAGAAAAAATTCGTTTGGCAGCAGTGGGCGACTTGCATTGCACCAAGTCTTCGGCCGGACAGTTGCGCGAACTCTTCCGGCAAGCCGCCGATGCAGCGGATATGTTGTTGCTGTGCGGCGATTTGACCGACTATGGCTTGGCGGAAGAGGCCCATGTGCTGGTCGAAGAATTATCGGTGGCCCGGATTCCGGTGGTCGCTGTACTCGGCAATCACGATTTCGAATCGGGCCTGCAAGAGGAAGTGCAACGCATCTTGAGCGAGGCCGGGGTGCGGGTGCTGGATGGGGAAGCCTGCGAAATCAACGGCATCGGCATTGCCGGCGGAAAGGGTTTCGCCGGCGGCTATGGCCGTCGCGCGCTCGGCCCGTGGGGCGAACCCATGATCAAGAAATTCGTCGATGAGGCGCTGCACGAAGCGCTGAAGCTGGAATCGGCACTGGCCAAATTGCGCACGCCCCAACGCATTGCAATGCTGCACTACTCGCCGATCGAGGCGACGGTGCAAGGAGAACCGCCGGAAATTTTTGCCTTCCTCGGCACCAGCCGGCTGGAAGAGCCCCTGATCCGCTACCCGGTCAACGTGGTTTTTCATGGACATGCGCATCGCGGCCAGCCGGAGGGAAAAACCGTGAACGGCACCCCCGTGTACAACGTCGCCAAGCCCCTGCTGCAGCGCACTTTCCCGGACCGCCCGCCGTTCCGGATTGTCGACCTTCCGAAAGACGAAGAGCAGACGGCCTGATGCCCGCTTGACAGCGGTAAATCCGGCGCAAATCCGGCTTTATTTAACATCCCGAGGGTGCTAGTCTGTTTCCTCCATGCAAGTCTTGGGGGAGGCCGATGTCGATATTGCAAAAGACGCGCATCATCGCGCTATGTATCAGCGCTTCGTTTTCCTGTAGTGCCGCGCCTTGCGCTGCATCCCTTTTCGTTCGAACGTGCATGCCAAACAGATACTGAACAGGCTCTTAGCGCAGTGAACAAAGCACCATGCAGATGCCGTGGCGGCAGGGAGGACGAATGCGCTTGTCGGTCATGAAAAAATTTTACTCGCTCGGCATAGGGGGCAAACTGACCCTCGGCTTTGGCGTACTGGTCGGGATTACCTTGATGGTCGTCGCTCTGGGTTTCGTTGCCGGCCTGAGCGCCACCAGAAATATCAGTCTCACCGAGGACACCCGCAGCCCCATTCTGCTCGCCGCCACGGAAGCGCAGACCAGCTTGCTCAAGATGCAACTGCATATGCGCGGTTACCTGGTGTTGGGCAATGCGCACGATGCCGTGCAATACGACGCGTCCAGAAAAGCCTTTGAAGAACATCTCGCCCTCCTGAAATCCTTGTTTGCCAAAGCGCAGGAAGACCAGAATGCACGGCATATGGCGGAACTGGAGTCCATTTATCGGGCATGGTCCAAGCTGCCTCCCCAGTTGTTTGCCTTGCATGACAACCCTCTGGAAAACCGGCTGGCCCTCCAGCTGGCACGCGTGGAAGTGCAACCATTGCAAACGCAAGTGCGTAGTGAAATCGATGACATGCGCAACAGGCACGACCGCGAAAGCCAGCCGTCCTCCGCCACGCATCGTCGCTTTCTGGCGAACCTGGCGGATTTTCAACTTTCCTTCGATGCGATGGTGGCTAGTCTGGTCGCCTTTGCGGCGTCGGGAGAGAAAAATTTCCGGCTTGCCTATGGCACCCATGCGGCCGATTGCAACGCGGCGTGGGACGGATTGATTGCCCAACGCCCGACGCTGTCCGCCAGCCTGCGGGCAAAGCTGGATGCCATCGCGCAGGCACGTGCCGACATCGCCGGCTTTGCGCCAACCATATTCACGATCATGGAAAGCGATCGGGCCTACGAAGACCTGTATTTGTACCGCACGCTGGCAACGCCGCAGGCGGAACGCATGATGACCTTGTTAGGGGAAGTCACGCAGCATCAACAGGCGCTGTTTCGCCAGGACCTGCACCAGGCGCGTGACAGCCTGGCCGCCGCGCGCACCTACACCGTGACCGGCGGCTTGATCGCCGCCGTGTTCGGGATGGCGATGGCATTTCTCTTGCGCCGCCATATCGTGGACACCTTGCGCCGGCTCACCCGCGTCGCCGAGCAGATTGCCGGCGGCGATCTGTCCCGCCGCGCCGCAGTCGCCTCGGAGGATGAGATAGGCACCCTCGCGGCCGCGATTAACACGATGACTCAGCGGCTCAGCGAAACCATCGGCAACCTGGAAGCGGTATTTGCCGAAGCCCGTCAAGCAAAGGAACAGGCAGAAGTGGCCAACCAGGCCAAGAGCGTTTTTCTGGCCAATATGAGCCATGAATTGCGCACGCCCTTAAACGCCATTTTCGGTTATGCCCAGCTTTTGCAACGCGATAAAAGCAGCCTGACCGAACGCCAGCTAAGCGGTTTGCATACGATCCAGAAAAGCGGCGAGCATTTGCTGGCGGTCATTAACGACCTGCTGGATTTTTCCAAGATTGAAGCGGGCAAAGAGGAAATCTATCTTACCGATGTCAATTTGACCGTGTTGATGGCGGTGATTACCGACATCATGCGCATTAGAGCGGAGCAAAA
>DATLIB010000045.1:0-5743 GCA_035539595.1 Noviherbaspirillum sp. | reverse complement strand
TGCAGTCCCGGCAGGTAAAACGGGTCGGGATGGGCGTGATGGCGGTAATGGCACATCAAGGTACCTTGCGCGCGCTGGCCCAGGTAGTACTCGTGGGCGGGAAAACCATAGTCGAGCAGGACAGCCGTACCGCCGCGTCCGGTGTCGGCATGGCCGGCTGTCAGCATGGCCGCCAGCGAACGCATGAAACCGCTCGCGACCGGATGCACTTCGGTCAGATATCCTTCCGGCAAGTCCCCCGCATCGGGAATCTGCGCGATCAGACCGGCGTCGCAGGGCCGGTCGTTGAACGCGAAACCGTGTTCAGTCAGCGCGACGCCCCGTTCCATCCAGCCTTGGTCGGTTTTCACGACCAGATTGACCGGCATGGCATCGAGCACTTCATTGCCGACCACCACGCCGGAAAATGCCGTGGGGAAGCTGTCCAGCCAGGTTACTTGCGGAAAATCGCGCAAGGTTTGTTCTTGTCTTGCACGCAACTCGCCCGAGACTTCGACGATCGCATAACGCGACACTGCCACGCCCATGGCGTCCAGTTCGGTCAGGATATCGTGTGCCAGCCTGCCGCTGCCGGCGCCGAATTCGAGTATCTGCGGCGTACTCTGGCGCATCAGGTCGGCGACGACGTGCGCCAGAGCGCCGCCAAAAAGCGGCGTGATTTCGGGCGCGGTTGTAAAATCTCCGTCTTTACCGAGTTTTGCCGCCCCGCCACTGTAATAACCCAGCTCCGGTGCATACAGCACCAGCTCCATGTAGCGGGCAAAGGGAATCCAGCCGGCATTGCGCCCGATGTCACGGGCAATCAAGTCGTACAGCGCGCGCGAGGCGCTGAGCGCATCGGCAGAGGGTTCGGGCAGGTGCAATTGCATGTCCGGTATTGTATTGAAAATCGGCGCTGCGCCTGTAGAGAAATCCAAACCAATGCGTACGGCGAACTGACTTCCACGAAAAATCCGTCCTTATGACCACAGAAGACCGAAAAGTTGCCCTGGTAACCGGTGCCGCCAAGCGCATCGGGCGCAGCATCGCGCTGGCCCTGGCGCAGCGCGGCTGGGATGTGGCCGTGCATTACGGCAGCTCGGCGGAGGAAGCGCAGGCGACGGTACGCGACATCGAACATCTGGGGCGGCGCGCCTGTGCCCTGCAATGCGACTTGACCGACGAACAAGCGGTACAGTCCCTGCTGCCGCAGGCGACGCAGGCGCTGGGCCGGATTTCCTGTGTGGTCAATAATGCCTCCCTGTTCGCGCAAGATGATGCGACGGATTTCTCGGTGGCGATGCTGGACCGGCACATGCATGCCAACCTGGCCGCACCGCTGCTGCTGGCGCGAGCGCTACATGCGGCGACGCCGGACGGCGCGCAAGCGGTGGTCATCAACCTGCTCGACCAGAAGCTGTTCAACCTGAACCCGGACTTTCTTTCCTATACGCTGTCAAAAGCCGCCTTGCACACGGCCACCACCGTGCTGGCGCAAGCGCTGGCGCCGAAGCTGCGCGTGGTGGGCGTGGCGCCCGGCATCACGCTGGTGTCGGGCGAGCAGACCGCGGAAAATTTTGCCAAGGCGCATGCCGTGACGCCGCTGGGTCGTTCCAGCACGCCGGACGATGTTGCCGCTACCGTTTGCTTTGCCGCCGAATCGCCCGCGATTACCGGCACCACCTTGCTGGTCGATGGCGGCCAGCATCTGATCCCTCTGCAACGCGACGTCATGTTCGTTGCAAATTAATTATCCACATCATGCTTTCTTCCCTCTCGCACCCCAGCCTTGCCGATTGCCGTCGCCTCTTCTTGCGCAACTACGAGGTCATGATCAACATCGGTGTCCATGACTTTGAAAAGAAAGGCGAACAGCGGGTGCTGATCAATGTCGATCTGTTCATTCCCCTGGCGGAATCGACGCCGCGGGAAGACCATTTGGTCGAAGTGGTCGATTACGACTTCATGCGCGACACCGTCGCCAAGCGCATGGCGCAGGGTCATATTCACTTGCAGGAAACCCTGTGCGACGACGTGGCGCGCGCCATGCTGTCGCATCCGAAAGTGCGCGCGGTACGGGTGTCGACCGAAAAGCCGGATGTGTATCCGGATTGCGAGAGCGTCGGCGTGGAAGTCATCCACATCAAGCCATGAGCGCGGAGACGGGAATGAATGATTTTTCACACGACACAACCATGGCGGACACGCTAGTTACAGACAGTGCCGCCAGCCTGAAAAAAGCGGAAAAGACCGCTTACGAAAACAACAAGCTGCACAAGCGCCTGTGCCGCCAAGTGGGACAAGCCATTGGCGACTTCAACATGATCGAAGACGGCGACAAGGTGATGGTCTGCCTGTCGGGCGGGAAAGACAGCTATGGGTTGCTCGACATCCTGCTGACCCTGCGCGAGCGTGCGCCCATTCATTTCGACATCATCGCCGTCAACCTAGACCAGAAACAGCCGAATTTTCCGGCGCATGTCTTGCCGGAATACCTAGGCAAACTCGGCGTCCCCTTTCACATCGAGAACCAAGACACCTACAGCATCGTCAAGCGCCTCATCCCGGAAGGCAAGACTACCTGCTCACTCTGTTCGCGCCTGCGGCGCGGCATTTTGTACCGGGTGGCCGACGAGTTAGGCGCGACCAAGATCGCGCTCGGCCATCACCGCGACGACATCCTGGAGACGTTTTTCCTGAACATGTTCTTCGGCGCGAAGATCAAGGGCATGCCGCCCAAGCTGCAGTCTGATGACGGCAAGCACATCGTGATCCGGCCTCTGGCGTATGTGAAGGAAGCGGACATGGAACGCTACGCGCAAGTGAAGCAGTTCCCGATCATCCCCTGCGACTTGTGCGGCAGCCAGGAAAACCTGCAGCGCAAGCAGATCAAGGCCATGTTGCGCGACTGGGAGAAAAAGCATCCGGGACGGGTGGAAAATATTTTCTCCTCGCTGTCCACCGTGGTGCCGTCGCATTTGATGGATCGCGACCTGTTCGGCTTCGCCGGACTGAAAGCCACGGGCGAGGCTGTCCCCGATGGCGATATCGCCTTTGACGAAGAGCCGTGCGCCACACCGCAGCCGAACGTGGTGCGCTTTACCGGATTGGACGACGGGCTGGACAAATAACGCGAGCTGGCAAAAGGCGGGGGGCGGTGGCCAGTCACGCCGCCCTCAACGTCTCGCAATCTTCGATCAATTTCTGCAGGCGCTTCATCGCGTGCTCACGCTGCGCCGGCGTGGCGGTATTCACCACCAGCGCCACCATGTGCGCCATTCCCTGTTCCGACGCGGCGAAAAATTCCTTGTGCTCGGCGGCGGGGATTCTTTCGATGCTGCGTATCAGATAAGCGCGCAGCATCGCCGTCACGGCTTGGCGCGTCGGCTTCTCCGTCTGCCACTTGCGCAACATGCCAATCAGTTCCCGCTGTCGGCGCATGCGTTCGTTCAGCAACACGGCATTATCCAGCGGCCGCGCATCCGACACCGTCCGCAGCCGCGCCTTTTGCTCGGCGCTGAAGTCGCCGAACCAGTATTCGGCGTGCTGCATGAATTTCTTGAAACGCAGGGCTTGACGGTCCTCAAGCGTCCCCGATAGCCACGCTTTACGATACTTGTCGTTATCGGCGGCGAACTTCTGTTCGAGATGGGCGATCTGATGTGGCCGTATCGACAAGGCCACATCAGTCAACGCGGGCAGCGCCTGTTCAAGCAAGGTGCCGGCGTGCTGCCGGATCGTGCGGAAATCAGCCTGCACCTGCGCCGGTGTGGCGCGCCCGCTCGGCAAGCGTTGCCTGACTTCGGCCAGCAGTTGCGCATAACGCGTCAATTGCGTCTGGCGATGCCAGGAAAACAGCTCGCCGATATGGCGCCTGACCCACGGCTTTTGATCGTCGTCAAAGTTGACGTAGCCGTTAAGCCACCAATAGACGAAGGTATCGCCACCCGCATAACCCATCCGCAACGCGCTGCATCCTGCCAGAGCGAGCGCGAACAGCAACAGCGCGGTGCCGAGGGAAAAAGCGCGGTGGGAGCGCATGATAAAATTTTGCATCACTTTGACTGGTCTTCTATGAACGTTGTCATTCTTGCTGCCGGCATGGGAAAACGCATGCAATCGGCATTACCCAAGGTACTGCATCCGTTGGCCGGCAAGCCGCTGCTGTCGCATGTCATCGATACTGCCCGCACACTTTCTCCTTCCCGACTCTGCATCATTTACGGCCATGGCGGCGATGCCGTGCCGACATCAATGGCGGCCGACGACCTCGCGTTCGCCTTGCAGGAACCGCAACTCGGCACCGGCCACGCGGTAATGCAAGCGCTGCCTCACCTGCATGACGATGTACCAACACTGATTCTGTACGGCGATGTACCGCTGACGACAAGCGCATCGCTGCGGCGGCTATTGGACAACGCCGGCGGCAATAAGTTGGCGATCCTCACCGTCGATCTGGACAATCCCACCGGCTATGGCCGCATCCTGCGCAAGCACGGCAAGATTGTCGGCATCGTCGAACAGAAGGATGCGAGCGAAGAACAGCGCGCCGTCCGTGAAGTCAACACCGGCATCATGGTGGCGCCGACGGCACACCTGAAGAAATGGCTGGCGACGCTGTCCAACAACAACGCGCAGCAAGAGTATTACCTGACCGACATCGTGGCGCGCGCCGTCGCCGACGACATCGAAGTCGTATCCGCCCAACCCGTCGCAGTATGGGAAACGTTAGGCGTGAATAGCAAAGCGCAGCTGGCCGAACTGGAACGCCTCCATCAGCGCAATATCGCCTATGCCCTACTGGAGCAAGGCGTCACGCTGGCCGATCCGGCCCGCATCGATGTGCGCGGCAGCTTGCGTTGCGGACGCGATGTCATGATCGATGTCAATTGCGTATTCGAAGGCACGGTGGAACTGGAGGACGGTGTGCGCATCGACGCGCATTGCGTCATCAACAATGCGCGCATCGCCAAGGGCGCGCACATCAAGCCCTTCTGCCATATCGAAGACGCCAGCATCGGCGCGGCGGCGGTAGTCGGCCCCTATGCGCGGCTACGTCCTGGCACCACGCTCGGGGAAGATGTCCATATCGGCAATTTCGTCGAAGTGAAAAACAGCCAGATTGCCGCGCACAGCAAGGCCAACCATCTTGCCTACGTCGGCGATGCGACGGTCGGCGCACGCGTGAATATCGGCGCCGGCGCCATCACCTGCAACTACGACGGCGCCAATAAATTCCGCACCGTGATCGAAGACGACGTCTTCATCGGCAGCGATACCCAGCTAGTCGCGCCGGTACGGGTCGGCAAAGGTGCCACGCTCGGCGCCGGCACCACGCTGACCAAGGATGCGCCGGAGGGCAAGCTGACCGTCTCGCGCAGCAAGCAGGTCACGATAGACGGCTGGCAGCGTCCGGTGAAGAGCAAGAAGTAAGGGCAGGTGCTTGTGTGCGACGCGTTCGCACCAGACACCTGCGAAATTGGCATCGGCCCACACTCAAACCGGAATGCGCGTTTCAAACTTGCTGCGATGGATGGAAAAAAAGCTGCGCACATTGCGCACATTGGCATGCGAAGCAAACAAGCGATGCGCCAGCGCATGATAAGCAGGCATGTCGGCCACCTGCACCACCAGCACGAAATCCGGCCCCGGTGACACCCGGTAGCATTGCAGCACTGTCGCCTCGCCGGCGACCAGCGCTTCGAACTCGTCCATTTTTTCCGCCGCCTGATGATCGAGGGTGATTTCCACAATCGCCGTCAGC
>DATLIB010000044.1:0-2933 GCA_035539595.1 Noviherbaspirillum sp. | reverse complement strand
TTCGGGCGCAGTCACCGCTGCCGCAGCAACGGCCAGTCGGTCCTTGGCCGGGGCTGCCGATGCCGGCATCACTGACGTCCCCGAGCGCATGAAAAAATGCCAGCCGCCCGCTGCGGTTGCCAGCAACCCGGCAACCAGCGCCCCCGCGATCAGGATTTTCCATCCCCGCCCAGCCTTGGCCGGCGCGGAAAATTCCGTATCGCCGGCGGCCGCCTTGACGTGCCGCGGCAGAACCGCATGACTGTCTTCCGCAAACGCGGCCAACAGGGATTTGTCGGCCAGGATGCTGATGCGTCGCAACACCCCTTCGGAGACGCGCTCGATGCGCCGTATCGCGCCCTTGCTGAAGACATCCGGGCCGCGATAGCCGGCGGTGCGCATGCGGAACAGGAGAAATTCCGGGATATGCGCGCCGGTGACCGGCGGCACCTTGAAACTTTGGGTGATGCGCTCCTTGAGCTGGCGCATGTGCGGCAGGCTCAGGTTGGCATCGAGTTCGGGCTGGCCGAACAGCACGATCTGCAGCAATTTGTCATGCGCGGTTTCGAGATTGGAGAACAGCCGGATTTCTTCCAGCGTCTCCAGCGACATGGCTTGCGCCTCTTCCACCAGCAGCACCACCTGCTTGCCGGCGGCATGCTTGGCAATCAGATCGTGTTGCAATGCCCGGATCATTTCGTCCGGACGCTTGCCCTCGATCGCCAAACCGAGTTCGGCGGCGATGGCATACACCACCTGGTCGCGGCCCAGAGTGGGATTGACCAGATAGATAACTTCAATATTCGGCGGCAACCTGCTTTCCAGCATGCGGCACAGCATCGTCTTGCCGCTGCCGACCTCGCCCGTCACCTTGATGATGCCGTCGCCATTGGACACGGCATAGACCAAGGCATCGAGAATCGCGCCGCGTTTGCTGCCGGGGTAAAAGAAAGCGGGATTCGGCGTGATGCCGAAAGGCGGTTCGCTCAATCCGAAATGGGAAAGGTACATGAAGGCGTGTGCTGGTATCGATGAAGTGTTGGACTGCCTGGAAATGACCTGTGCGCTGGATGCCTTAGCCGGGTACCTTAAGCGGCAGCCTCCTCGGGCGGCGCAATGCAACGCATGAAAGCCTGCTCCAGGGTCGCCGTCCCGAACCGGGCGCGGCACTCTGCCGGCGTGCCGACGAATCGCAGTGCGCCATCGTGCAGGATGGCCATGCGATCGCAGATTTCCTCCACGTCGGCCAGGGCGTGCGAGCTGAAAAACAGGGTCCGTCCGCTGGCGCGCATGGCTTGCAACTGCGCCTTGAGCAGCGCGCGCGCCTTCGGATCGAGGCCGCTCATCGGCTCGTCCAGGACAGACAAATCCTTGCGCGACAACAGGCAGGCAGCCAAGCCCAGCTTCTGGGTCATGCCTTTGGAATAGGAGCGCACCGGCCGGGCCAGCGCGGCGGGGTCCAGATCCAGCGCCGCCAGCATCGGCTCCACCTCCGCCGCATGGCAAGGGATGGATTGCATCGTCAACAGGTACTGCAAAAATTCGCGGCCGGTCAGGTAGTACGGCGGCATGAAGCGCTCGGGAAGAAAAGCGACGCGCGCGCGCGCCTGCGTCAGGCGATGATCGACGCCGAAAATGCGGATCTCGCCGCCGTCCACCATGGCGAAGTCGAACAGGCACTTGATCAATGTGGTTTTGCCCGCGCCATTCATGCCGACCAGCCCGAAGAATTCTCCTGGCTCGATCGCGAGATCGATCCCGTGCAGGACGGTCTTGTTTTTGTAGCGCTTGACGACGTGATGAAAGTGAAGTGCTCTGGCGGTCATAGAGGTACGCTGCGCTGGAATAACAGTGACAACATCGGAACGATCATGGGCTGCATGCCGTCCTTCGATAAGACAAAGGGAGTTCCTGCTTTTACGGCATGAAACCTTGGCATGTACGCGAACAGTCGCATAACAGTCGCATACGACTGGTTCGGTGCTGATTGTACCCAGAGGAAACAAGATTTGCGCATCCAAAAGCCTGCCTTGGACACAACAACCGCCTTTTTGTCCCATTCCAAGCCCCAAAAGCCTGACTCAGGATTCGGACGATACCGCACAAGAGGGCTGCGGCATGCGCGGGAAGATCGAGCAGTTTCACCGCGAACTCAAGCAAACCACCTGCATCGAGAAAAACCAATGGCGCCTGGCCGACATCGCCCGACAGATACAACAAACCGGCTACCGCATCAAGCATGGACTGCTCGACAACTACCTCTGTCAGCAGCTCAAAAATCCCTTCATCAAGATGCGTTTTATAGATCTCTCACCTTTAATGAAGGAGGCAGCTTTTCTTTGGCTTCTGTAGTTAATCTTCCGCAATAGGAAATATCAAGCTCCTCAAGAGATTCCGGCAAATGCTGCAAGGCTTCATCAATTAACCCGGAAGAAGAGAGGTCGAGTCTGCGCAAATTGGTATAACGAGACAAATTCTCGTTGTCGATGGATAAAGTACGGAGACGAGTGAACTCGGCCACGATCTCCGTGGTGGAAAGCGGTAATTTCTTGACTAATCCAGCTTCAGTAATACCAGTGCGGGAGATATTAATAATCTTAAGATGGGAAGGTGGTTTGTCTAACGCTTTATTTGTTAGCCGACAACCATTCACATTGATTTCCTCCACTGAATCGGAAAGACTATGCAATGCATCGTCCATCAAGCTTGTGCAATGCTCTAATCCAATACGCTTAAGTGATGTAAACCGTGAAAAGACTTTTCCGTCCCCCTTCAGCTCCTTACAGCCAGACGCTTTAATTTCTTCAAGAGACTCAGGTAAATATTTAAGTACGTCATCCGTTACATTGCCGGAATGCGAAATATCAATAGATTTAAGAAACTTATGACCTGAAAGATCTGGTAAGAGTGGAGCGTCCGGGATAAAGAGCTGGGAGCAAAAAGCTGCCTCAAGT
>DATLIB010000043.1:0-10464 GCA_035539595.1 Noviherbaspirillum sp. | reverse complement strand
ACATTGGTGTCCGAACGATAGGCGTGATGGGGCTTATCGGGATGCCGTGGATCCTTGATGAAAAAACCGTTGTTGATTTTGCCTACCGGCATCTGCCACCCGTGCATGTCCATCAGTAGCTCGCCCGTTTTGACATCCTTTACCTGCGTATGAAAGGGCGTGACATGCTCAAAGTAAATTTCACTTTCTGGCCGCGGCATGATGTCGCTGCTCGCGTTCTGTGGCTCGTACAAGACGCGACGTCGTGAGGCTCTGGCGAGCTCAAGTTCCAACGACTGCGACTCCGAGTCTTCAGGGTAGGCCTTATGCAGCTGCAGAAAGGCCTCGGTCCGTTGCCGCACGAATTCCAAGGGGAATTTATTGTGGGATGTGTAATCGCGATGGCCGGTATGGTAGCGCACCGACGGGTCTTTGCAGCTGAACAGATATTCCCACCTGTCAGGCACCTCGCCTGTTTCGCGGAGTTCCGTGTCATGCCATGCCTTGACGACATCGGCGCCAAAATCGGTGGGCCATCCTCTTTCTTCCAACCACGCTCTTTGCTGTTGGTCGGAAATCGGCGCAGGAAGATCCGATGCGTCAAATCGGCTTGCGGCATTGTCCCGGGGATGCCATATCTCCAGATCCGCATGGCCTTCTTCGCCTTCCCTTGGAATCCGCACCTGAAAAGACGCTTCGGCCAAGGTATGGGGCATCGGGAAAACAGGATAGCTATCCACGACCACCGTATTTTTCTCTCCGTATTTTGGCATGCGAGGATCGCCCACCAAGCAGGTATTGTGATCATCTTCCGTCGTCCAGTAATAAAGGACAGGATCCTTGATGTCGAATAGCGACATCATGCGATTACTCGCTGCATTGGCACGATCGCAATTTGCCATTTTGTTGGCCAACCCTTGCTTGGCAGCCATGTCCAGGTCGAAGCGATCGTGCAGCGTTTCTTCATTCGTCAGAATGGCGCCGACAACATGGCTTTTGCCGCTGGATCGGTGGATGTCGACAAATTGGTTGGTGATGTATTCAATCGCAGGCCGCCCCTTGGTTCTGAGTTGCGCAATGATCTGGGCGATCTTGTCCATGTTTTCTTTTGCAAAAGGCGCGACTTCGACCTTTCTGCCGCTGTTCTGCAGACGGCCGTTGGATGCCTTGAATACCTCGACAATATCCTTCTGCTGCGTGTCTCGTACGGCGAATCGGAAGCTTGACGGTAGGTCCCACAGACTCATGGCATCTCTCCAGGCAGGCTTTTTCCTTGCCGTCCCCCCTGCATGTGCAGTTTGTCTCTCGTGCCCGCCATTGATGATGCGGCAAGCGGGGTAGTGCGATTCGACGACTGCAGCCAATGATGAATCACCGATGCCAATTTGACAAAGCGCTCAAACCAGTCGCATCGGACGTCGTTCTTCAATTCCGACAGCGCTTGACGGCTCCAAACCGTGACGGAGGCGGTGTCGGGATCGATGCCGATGGAAACAGGGGGATGTTCAAAAGCGAAGTTGTTGGCGTAGAGCATGCGCAACAACATGTCGTTCTCGACTTTGTCCGGTAGCGTCCCGATGACGGATCGAAGGTTGATGAACCCCTGCTGCAAGCCGATCAAGTCGATGTGCAGGGTGTCATCCACCCGAATGGTATAGCCCTGATGGGTCGTGGCTGCCTGGTCATGTTGCATATTCATCGATGCAAAAAGCCGTACCACCACGTCATGGAAATCTTTATTACTCATGGGAACTCTCTTTCTTGTGTGAGGGCGGCAAGGGGGCGTCATGTTGCCGTGTTGGCATTACCATAAGTAATGCCAAGTGAAAGAAAGTTCCATGCAGGAACAGGACACACGACGGGTGCGTGTTGCGGTGCCTTACGTCATTCCGATCACCTCAATCGAATGCGAGGATCCGATTATTCCTGGTGTCGGCAATATAGACACGCCCCTCGGCATCGGCAGTAACGCCGCTCGGTGCGGCTACCGTTGCGGCCCCGATGGATCCGTTGTTCGCAAACCGGCCTGCGAGATCGGGCTGTCCGAAGGCGCGCAAGGCGGCCTGGCCGGTTGTAATCGGTGGCTGAAACTGCAGCACCCGGGAGTTGCTTGTATCGGCAACATAAATGTTGCCGAACGGATCGGCGGCAACGGCGCCCGAGGATTGGGAGATGGTGTAGGCATCCATCGTTAACGGATAGGGCCTGAAAAAATCGGGTGCTCCCAGCACTTGGGTGGCGGGCATGTTGTTGGTGAAGGGCGGGGCATACTGCAGAACCCGGAAATTGAATGAATCGACCACATACAGGTTGCCATTGGTATCGAATGTGAGTCCCATCGGCCGGGAGAGCGTGGTTGCCGTCGCGGTGCCGCCCTGGTTTTGGCGGCTGCTGTTCATGTCCGCTTGCCCCAGCACCAGGTTAGCCGCCATGCCGTTACTGAACGGCGGGGAATAGCGCACCACCCGGTTGCGGGAGGTGTCGGCAACAAAGAGGTTGCCGGCAGCATCGATGGCGACACCCTGCGGATTAAAAAGCGATTCCGCCGTACTGGTGGAACCTACTCTGGAATCGGTAAATCCTGTTTTACCAAATACAAGGCTCGCCGCCATGCCATTGGTGAAAGGCGGGGTGTACTGCAGCACACGGCTGTTGCGGTAGTCGGCTACATAGAGCCGCCCCTGCGCATCGACGGCCATTCCTGCCGGTTGTGCCAGTGTTGCGGCTGACCTATTGAAGGAGCGTGTCGGCGTGGTGGTCGTGAAATCCGGTTGCCCGAGAACCAGGTCCGCCGCTTGACCGTTCGTGAAATTCTTGGCGCTCGCCCAACTCAGCACGCGATGGTTACCGGAATCCGCAACCCACAACCGCCCGGAAACAGGATCGGCCAGCACGTCCGAAGGATGGTCCAGCATGCTCGCTGTTCCACCTGCCGCCGCAGATGCAAAATTGGGCTGCCCCAGAACGCGGTCTGCAATGGTATCGGCTGGCGGCGTCGGGGTTCTTAATGTTGTGGCCGTAGGCCCAGCCGTCGCTTGCGCGAGGATGATGGTGCTGGCGGAAGGGAATGCATCGGCTGCGTCGGCGTTGGCAAGACCGGGTGGCAGCAGGCAGAGGAGTGCGCAACTCAGCCAATAGTTGACCTGAATGCCAAGTGGCGGAAGAGGGGGGCTCATGAGATATCTCCTTGACGGACGCCATGGAACTGTCGAACTGTCGCGATATGTGCCTATCTGCAGAATTTGGCCGGAGCCTCAACCGTTGGTGGCATCAATTCAAAATTTAATGCATCGGGTGAGTATTGAACTGAGATGTCTCAATTAGGACTTACGTAAAATTGCCCCAACAAATCTAGTACGACAAAGCAATACAACGCGGCTGGGGCGGTGTTGCGTAAGTTCGATCAATATGTCCGATAGGGAGAGCACGTTGCCAAAAGGAGTGCCGGAAACGTGCAATCGATCAGTGACTTTCATTTCATGGCAAGGTGTCGTCGATCAAGTCTCGACGACACCTGTGACTTCGTTTTAGTTCTTCAAGAACGTTGTTGCCCGTTCCCGATAACGCTTGCTATCACAGCAGCGATGGCTGCAACAGTTTGCGCGCCACGGCATCGTTATCGGTGCTGAGCGCAACAAAGCAATAGCCGTCATGGCGCTGCAAGGTGCTGATGCCGCGGATAGACAGCTTGGCATCGGTCAACTCCCGCGTCACCATCGCCAGTGCGCCCGGCTGGTCCTGAATACGGATCGTGATCAGGTCGTCGGACACGGCTTGAAACCCTTCCTCCAGCAACAGATGCATCGCTTCGTCGGGGCGATCGACCACCAGTTCTATCACGGCAGAACTATCGACCGTTTTGCCTTCGATTTCCTGGATGTTGATGTGTCGCTGTGCCAGTTTCTCGGAAATTTCCACGATCAAGCCCGGGCGGTCCTGCGTAATCAGTGTGATCGATCTCATGCCTGCTCCTTTACCATGTCAGCAATCAATGCATCGACGTGTGCCTTTTCCACGCCGGGCATCACGATCAGGTGGCTGACGTCTTGCGTCGCCAATTGCCATTTGTTCTTCAGCGCATCGCTGACCTTGGGGAAAACGACGGTCAGCGCATTCGGATTGCGCCATGCCGGAATCCCTTTTTCGTTCATCACGTCCACGGCATACTGCGCCAGTTCCTGGCATTGCGCCAGGCGCTTGCGCAAACCCTGTTCGCCCATCGACTTGATGGCGTACCAGAGCACCAGCGGCGTGAAGGCATTGCGCGAGCCGGTGATGGTGGTATCCATGCTGCCGATATAGCCGATACTGCGGCCGATGCGATCGACATTACCTTTGCGTGCAATCACGACGCCGCATGGCATCGGCGCGCCGATGAATTTATGGCCGCTCAATGCGATCGAATCCGCGCCCTCGGAAAAATCGAACGCAGGCTTGGGGCTGAGGAATTGCGCAAACGGTCCGCAGAAGGCGCCATCGCTATGGATATAGCGGTTGTGTATCACCAGATCATCCAGCAGCGCGCGGATGCGCTTGATATCGTCCTTGCCTTCCTTCATCGTGGTACCGATGTTGGCGAAGATGATGGCGGGAACGTCGCGGTGCAGACGTATGCTTTCCTTCAGATCTTCGTAATCGATTTCGCCGTTTTGTTGCGCACGGATCATGATGTGGCGCAGACCGAGGAAATGCACGTTCTTGGCCACGCTGTAATGCGTGTCTTCCGAAAAATAGACGATGCCATTCGGGTACAACTCGCGTGCCAGATACAGCCCGTACAGATTGCCTTCCGTGCCACCATTGGTGACATAGCCCCAGTAATCGTCTTGCGGCGCCTTGAACAGCGCAGCAAAGAAGTCGATCACTTCGCGTTCCATTTCCCGCGTGCCGAGACGGTAGGTGCTGGACTGGAACGGATCGCCGATATTATTGGAAGGGAATTGCAGGAAGCGGTAGAGCGGCTCGTAATCGAAATCGCGCGCCACCGGGTAGCCGAGAAACTGCTGGAGTGACTCCTGCATCGACTGGAATAACAGATCCAGGCGTGCCTGGTCTTGTGCTGCAAGCATGAACAACCTCATCGCGTTTTGGTGAATCGATAGACGCACAGCCTGGTCGGTTGTGCATCGATGCGCCGCCCGAGTAAGGCGGGCATTGGCAGGCCGTATGATAGTTGCTTATGGCCACTGCTGGAAGCGGTGTTGTGCAGCGAGATGCTGCAAGTTCGGGTGATTTCCTTGTCGTACTAGATGACCTGTCTGCGGCAACACGTCTTGCTGGGACAATTTTGCGTAAGTCCTACTATTAAATGATGGCCTGTTTTTATGAAATTCAGTCGGCGTTTTTCACTACCTCATCGACATTAATGCGTGGACGCAGCAAAGCATCTTGAATGATTTTTCTTCGTTCATGCGCATTCATTTCCATTGAATTTGCTGGCGGGCTGTTCAGTCGATCTGGACGAAGTATGTTGACCCAGCCATCATCGGCGGCAGTCAACTCCTTATCGATGAAATCCAGGCAAGAATCGATTTTACTGTCATGCCCCAACATCGCCAGTTTCTTTATGAAGGTGCCACGGGCGTCCACGTCCAATGGAGCAAACAGCGTCCTGACAAGTTGATTTTTAGTCTCGCTTTCCATTGCCTCGAATATGGCTTCAGGGATGCCCTCCAAGACTTTTGCCTTTTCTTCGGAATAGGGAAAAAGATGGGCATGACTGACTACCTTATCCGCCCATTCCTGAATGACAGATAGCTTCTCGAATTTCAGTTTTTCTTCAATGAGACTCAGCCATTCCTTGATCATTTCCTGGACGACAGAGGGCTCCTCGGATTTCAGTTTTTCTTCATTGAGGCTCAGCCATTCCTTCATCATTTCCTGGACGACAGAAGGCTCTTCGGATTCCAGTTTTTTTTCAATAAGATTCAGCCATTTCTTCATCATTTCTTGGACGACAGAGGGCTCTTCATATTTCAGTTTTTCTTCAATAAAATTCAGCCAGTCTTTCATCATTTCTTGGAGGACAGATGGCTCCTCGGATTCCAGTTTTTCTTCATTGAGACTCAGCCATTCCTTCATCATTTTTGTCCTTGCAGAAGGGGAGAGTCCCGGCAAGCCCGTATTTAATATGTCGTTGTAAAAAGAATCCAGCTGCTTTATCGTTTCGCGGCTTATTCCCTTCATGTCGTTATCAAATGAGGTGCTGATTAACGAAAGCATGGAAGCAACCATGTTTGGTGCATAGCGTGCGTCAACATAGGCATCTTGCTGCTCTTGGGGGCCGTTATTCATATTGGCGATACCTGGCGGGTCACGATGCATATGTGTGCGCATCAATGCCACGTCATCAATCAAGTGTGGCAGGACAGGGGCAAATGCACTGCCTACAATGTTCATTCTGTCGGCAACGATATTGGAGGAACGCGTTGATGTCCTTTCCAATTCCGCAGTGAGCTTTTCACGTAACGCCTGCGCTGTCTGCGGTACTGACGTCACATTTTGTTGCGCCCAATGCTGGAGATGGAGTGCCGCCGGTTTGCGCTTTAGCGTGGTTTTTGTTGCAGCTTTATCCAATTTCAAAAGCAAGGATTTGCATTCAGCAATGACGCTGTCTCCTTGGATGTCTTTGAATGTTGCACGCTTTGCACGCTCTTCCAATATACGTAATGCAGTATCACCCCATTTCCGGACGTCCGCCTCACTCAGTATGGTCTGGGAAGCCCTTTCCATAATGTCGGTGATTTCCTTCAGCACATCATCGACCTGCAAGGTATTCCTGTCGATCTTGAGTAACCAACCTAGTCCATACATTTTTTCGATCAATTCTTCACGCGACTCTTGCCCTATTGAAAGACGCACTTGGAAAGGGCCGCCCACATTAAGGTGTGAGCTGCGCATGAACCCAAAGCTGTTACGGAACTCCGCCGCAGCCTCTATAAAATCCCACAATTTCAAATTATTCTGAATCTTGTTTCCTTGTTTACTGCCGGGAAATATCGCACTGATACGCTTAGTCACATTAGCAATGATGCCTAGGGGAATGCCCTCTTCAAACCCATCAAAGCCGGGGATGTCCTTGGCATCAAGACAGTATTTGTGGACGAATGCTGCGTTCTGTGCAGTGCTTTTCAGAATCGATAACTCGTTTTGCTGTGCATACTTCACCATATGTGTCAGTGATTGACTGTCGTCATTGTGCATCCAGTTGATGTCTTGCTCTGCAGCGCGAAATTTGCTCTTTGCTATTGATGTCGATTCGCCATCCTTGCCTATCACAGAGCATCTGCCAGCCATGATTTTTCCACTGTGGAGACTTTGCTGTTTTTGATAACTCTTGCAATCGAATATGATGAGTGAACCATCATTAATCGCATCCTTTAGCCCGTCTAGCACTTCCGCCATATCTGATGTGCCATGGGGGCCTGGCTTTTCGATAGTAGAGTCGAGTACCAAGTACATCGGCGCACCGGGATGTATATGCGGCAGAGAGAGTCTCTTTTTTGTCTCTTCCACCAGCTTTTTTGCATTCCAGTTATTTGTCGAATCGTCAGCATGCCGTTTGTTGGGCGTGCTTGGATTGAGAATCGCCGTAAATACCCGCCTCCCCGATAGTTTTTTCTTTTTTGATTTGCCCATCCTCGTTATTGAGTTGTCTAGCATCGATGGCACTTCAAAATATTCAGGGATCACATGACCCCGATGATCAGATAACAACTGGGCTTCCCCACCTAGTTCTTTGGCAATATCCAGCGCCAAACTGATGGCACCCATTCCAGAAGAGAATAAGTGGGCTTCAGGATCGGCAATCTTTAATTTGTTAAAAACATCACCGGCGCGCGTTTTAAACGCTGCTGCTGCTGCTTGTTTGAAATCTTGTTCTGTATAAGGTTTGATGGCAGCCAGAATGAGGTGAGTTTCTTCCAGCAGGGCCTGATATCCGGCAAAAAAACGGGTGGAATCTTCCGTCGTGGATGCGAGCGCATGAACCACTTTCGATAGCGCATTTACAGCATTACCAATCAAAATACTGTGTTTGAACTCTGGTGTGTCGCCATGGCGTTCTGCCAATTGTTTAAGCCCATCGAGAACCGATAAAGCAGCTTCTGCGACCGATTTCATCGGATGCGTACTGGGCAGTTGTTCGAGCACAGCAAGAGGGCCATGGTCTTCATCCCTGAGCAATGCCCTCAAATGTGCCCCGTTATCAAGTGACATATCGGGCGTGAGTACAAGCTCGGAATCTGGATCCGAATTTTTAAGTACTGTGTAAAGATTGGGTGTGCCACCAATCTTCTCTAGTTCTTCCGTTGCTCGATGTGCCGTGGCTTTATCCCGGCACTCAATGGCGATCAGTCCTTGTATAACCTGGTTAACACTAACCTGCTTAACACGCGGTGCACTATCGTTTTGCGGATCCGATGTGCTCAATTCCGGCATGATTTTTTTTAGCTGTTCAAATGCCCTGTTGGAATGTGCAAAAGCAACCATTTTGGGATCAGGAGCAACTTCGCCGTGCTTTTTTATTCTCTTGTAAAGCGAGAAACATCGATCATGGAATTCGGGGTTTTTTTTGTCTCGGTGATACGCAGAACTCATTTCATGATCAATACGCAGACCGATTCGAGAATCGAGTGGAGTTATTTGATCTGCAGTTTGCAGGCCATATTGTTTTGCCAGATACCCAGCACCGGGGATTTTCGCCAGTTCGTGCCGGCGCGTTTCAGCGTATGCCTGCATGCTGATCTGGTCCATTGCTGCAGAGCGGTCATGCGCCCAGCATGCTTTCATGTACTGTTCGACAGTATTTAGAAAATCGCTGGAAGTTGGCCCAGCCTCGAAGCCAGACAAATGCGAGGCATTATCAATACGTCCTGAGAACGAGTCATAGCTTTTTGATCGCCGCATAGCGCCAATATCGGATAGACCGCTTGCCTTTTTTATTCTTGTAAGGCGAGGCCTTTCGGTGTTACTGCCGGGCAGCTCTTCAAATTTTGCCCTAAGGAAGTTTTCCGCCATTGAGTTAGTTCTTTTCAGTTCTCGTCGTGGCGACGAAGACGATGACGAAGACGAAGACGAAGACGGTGGCGGTGGCGGTGGCGGAGGCAGTCGCGGTGGCGGTGGCGGAGGCAGTCGCGGTGGCGGTGGCGGAATAAAAGAAACTCCACGTGGCGGCGGCGGTGGTATGACTCCTGTGGATGGCCGATAAAGAGATAGGGGATGACGAGAGGACAATTCCCTTATGGGAGGCGTCTGTGTACTTGCATCAACAAAATGGTTTTGATGTTCTTCTGAGGGCGCATTGGATACGTCCTGCGACTCCGGTAAAGCTGAGTTTGAGCCGGGATGGGGAACTACGTATCTACCTATGCCTGTCATTTTTAATGTGCTTCATGTAAAAATTTTAAATGGCTCTACGAGATTGGCGGTCGATGGCAATAGGCATTCACTGTGCTATGGGAGGTTTTGTCAAATAACCCATGTGTTGCTCCAGGTCTTGGAAAGTTCCTTCTTAACAAGAAAAATAACGCTATAAAAAATTGCGATTCGACATCAGGCAATCGCTGGGGTACAGATTCCGGGTGAATTTTTGAAGTGTGATTTTCGCAGGCGCGGGAGCGACGTTAGCCAATCCGCTCCTTGCACAATCCAATGCCATGCGCTGGCTAATCCGCTAGAATCCCTCCCTTGGCCGCAGGCGCCACCGAAACGGATTCCTCCATGAGCAACATTCCCGACATCAAACCCGGCCAGTCCATCGAGCTGCTGAAAGAGCTGCATATCCTGACGCGCGACGGCAAGCTGAATCAGGACAGCCGCCGCAAACTCAAGCAGGTTTATCACCTCTACCAGTTCATCGAGCCGCTGCTGCAGCAAGTCAAACAGGCGCATGCGCATATCAGTCTGGTGGACCATGGCGCGGGCAAGTCTTATCTCGGTTTTATCCTCTACGACCTGTTCTTCAAAAGCCTGAACGACAAGTCGCACATCTACGGCATCGAGACGCGCGACGAGCTGGTGAAGAAATCGCAGGAGCTGGCGCAGCGTTTGCACTTTCCCGGCATGTCCTTTCTGAATCTATCGGTGGCGGAGTCCATCGGTTCGACGCAGTTGCCGGCAACGGTCGATGTCGTCACGGCGCTGCATGCCTGCAATACCGCGACCGACGACGCCATCCACTTCGCGCTGAAGAAGAAGGCAAAGTTCATCGTGCTGGTGCCGTGCTGCCAGGCGGAAGTGGCTTCGGTGTTGAAGAAGAATAAAGGCAAGTCGCTGGGCCGGGACGCCTTGACCGAGATCTGGCGTCACCCTATCCATACCCGCGAGTTCGGCAGTCAGGTGACCAATGTATTGCGTTGCCTGCAGCTGGAAGCGCACGGTTATCAGGTCAATGTGACCGAGCTGGTGGGGTGGGAACACTCCATGAAAAATGAACTGATCATCGCCAGCGACAAGGGCTT
The DNA here is from genome assembly GCA_035539595.1 of Noviherbaspirillum sp. GTDB lineage: Bacteria > Pseudomonadota > Gammaproteobacteria > Burkholderiales > Burkholderiaceae_D > Noviherbaspirillum. The sequence continues at coordinate 25 of DATLIB010000043.1, read as the reverse complement.
GCCAAGCGGGCGTCCGAGCAAGCGG
>DATLIB010000042.1:0-18802 GCA_035539595.1 Noviherbaspirillum sp. | reverse complement strand
ACATCGCTAACGCGAAATAGCTCTGATATTTATAGAGATCAGGGCGGTACGCATCACACAGGATTGGCCGATATGTATTAGAAGCACTGCCCTCAGCTCTGGTTGGTTGAGCGGAAAAAGCCTGCGCTCTGCAGGCTTTTTCTTTGTGTGGCGCAGAGTGTGTTTGGAAGCGTCTTGCATATCTCTAGTTCACTATGGTTTTCAAACAAGCTTTAATGGCACAAGGTGTTGTAAATGCCGCTGGCATAACAGACTTCAGTATTTTTATTTGCCTAGAGAAACATTGCACTTCTAAAATTGCGACATGACCCCTGATTCTTCTCCTATTGTTGCCATTGCCACCGCCCCCGGGCGTGGAGGCATCGGTGTGGTACGTGTATCCGGCAAGGATATTTCACCCGTGATGCAATCCCTTTGTGGCACTACGCAATTGCAAGCTCGTTGCGCCACGTACTTGCCTTTTCGCAACGAGGATGGGAGTACCCTCGACCAGGGAATTGCGATTTATTTCAAGGCGCCCCATTCTTATACGGGCGAAGATGTGCTGGAGTTGCAAGGGCACGGCGGTCCGGTCGTGATGCAGATGCTGTTGGCGCGTTGTTTGCAAGCAGGCAAGGATATCGGTCTGCGGCTGGCGCAACCCGGTGAGTTCACGCATCGCGCCTTTCTTCATGACAAGCTCGATCTGGCACAAGCGGAAGCGGTGGCCGACCTGATCGAAGCATCGACAGAAGCTGCGGCCAAATCGGCCTCGCAATCGTTGTCCGGTGTGTTTTCTAATGCCATCCATGCTTTAGTCGAGAAAGTAGTCCACTTGCGCATGCTGGTGGAGGCGACGCTCGATTTTCCAGAAGAGGAAATTGATTTCCTGGAAAAATCCGACGCACGTGGGCAATTGGCGCATATCCGTGCCAGCCTGCAGGAAATTTTCGAACAGTCGGCTCAGGGCGCTTTGTTGCGTGATGGACTGAATGTCGTGTTGGCAGGGCAACCGAATGTCGGAAAATCTTCGCTGCTGAACGCATTGGCCGGGGAGGAGGTCGCTATCGTGACACCAATTGCCGGCACCACGCGCGACAAGGTGACCGAGACCATCCATATGGAAGGTATACCGCTAAACATCATCGACACCGCTGGCATCCGCGATGCAGGCGACGAAGTTGAGCGTATCGGGATCGAGCGTACCTGGGACGAGGTGCATAAGGCAAATGTGATCCTGCATCTGCTCGATGCCAGCCGAGGGCCCACTCGAGCGGACGAACACATCGTGGCGCGCTTCCCGCCTAATGTACCTGTGCTACGGATCTGGAACAAGATAGACCTCTCCGGGCACCGCCCGGCCATTGACCGCATGTCCGATGCAACACATATTTACTTGTCCGCCACGGACCGGCGAGGTATCGACGTGTTACGAGCTGAGTTGCTTAGAGTTGCAGGTTGGCAACAAACTGGGGAGTCGCGTTTCTTGGCACGCGAGCGTCATCTTCTGGCCCTGAAGGCAGCGCGAGATCATCTGGATGTTGCTGCGGAACATGCTGCCAGCGACAATCAGGTGAGCGACCAAGCACTTGATCTATTTGCGGAGGAATTGCGTATCGTTCAAGAGCGCCTGAACAGCATTACTGGGGAATTTACTTCAGATGATTTGCTTGGAGTGATTTTTGGCCGTTTTTGCATTGGAAAATAGGGGGAATTCCACGCAAAATTCTGTGTGAAATTCGGCTCATGAACTGAAAAACGCCCGCAAACCCGCGCCAATACTAAGGCCTTCCGTTTTCAGCGAAAGCCGTGTACCATTCGGCCACATTAAAAAAATCCATCTCAGGATCGAAGGAGACGCGACCCACGCGGTGAAAGCCGCGTGGGTTTTATTTTTTTGGACAGTTATCCACTTTGGGAATAACTGTCATCACCATAATAAAGAAGACATATTTGCTGCAACGCAGTATTCTTGCATCTGTCTCCTCCAACTCTTCTTGAATTGGATTTCGCCCGCAACCCGTAAGGTTTGCGGGCTTTTTTATTGGTGTTCCTGTTCCTCTATGGGCATGGCGCGTCGACAGGTGCTACGACCTATTATTCCCCACTGCATCTCTTTTAAATTGTGATTTATCACAACGCCACAAAAGAACAAACGACCGGAGGACGACCCACCACTGAGCTTGGGGGCAAGCTCAGCCCGGAAAAGGACCTCTACCGGCGTCTTGCTTCCTCTCTCGCAAGCTTAGTTTACTGTGCGACGTCTGCCAAAATGCGGTGTGCTAGCGCTTTGGCTTGCTCCAACGCCTGTTCTGGGCTGTCAGATGGGGCGGCTACAGTATGTTGCGCTTCGTCGCTCCTCGCTCCATCCTCGTGACTAATCAAGACAACACCCTGATACCGGCCGTCGTCCAACTCTTGAATGTCAGCTTGCGCTATCCAGTCTGCCTTGATGTATTTGATGGCTGCCATTGCGTCCTCCTTGAATGCCTGGTGCAGCTAGGACTACGGGCAAGCGTGTATGTTCTGGCTTTCGCCGGTAGAGTGAAAATTTCTGCTTTGATTTTAATCATGGGAAATTTTTCCTTTGGAATCATTGGTCTAAAGACTCTTGCCGCTACTTATCCACAGATTTGACCACAAGAAGTGTGAGTAAACATCAGCGCTGGGACGACTCTCGGTTTATGTCATTGCTGAACGTTCGGCAGTGTTCTCGTCGTCGTTATATTCCACCGTAATGACACGAAAGCAGAGTCCGATCTGCAGAAAGGCATCAAGGATATCTGGGGAGAAATGGTTGCCGATTTCGTTATCTAGAATTTTCAGCCAAAGAAATCATCGCCAGGATGGTTGTCCGGCAAGATAGTCTGCATCGAAGAAAAGGTGGACGGGACCGTTCATGGAGTGCCTCCCTCGCGAATGGTGTAGCCGGCATTAGCCGCGCCCACCGTTAGCGCCGCCAAAGCCTCATCAAAATCGTAATTACGAACAGCACGTTCGATGCGTGCGCAGGTAGATGCGTCCAGTGACGCCGCCAGCAGGTTCCTCGAGTCAATCAACATATCTGTGGCTTCACCGTCGCTGTCGCGCAGCAAATCGGCAAAGCGTTGGATGACTGCCTGTGCTTGCCGATGCTCGGCCGGTGGGAAGCTGGATGTGCGAGATTCCTGCATGTTGCCCGACGCGAGTTTGCCGATTGCTGCGTGCAGGGCGCGCATGCTGGCATCCAGCGCATCCAATAGCGACCGCAATGCATTCTCCTGCAGACCGTCGCGGATACCGGATTCCAAGCGGGCAGAAAGTCGTTGTACTGCCATGGCGCCGAGCAGGCCGGCGCTGCCTTTGAGCGAATGCGCCAGCCGTTCGGCTAGTACGCGGTCTTGGGGCAAGGCTGCATTGATGCGCGCGACGGCATCGCTCTGACTCTGCCTAAAGCGCTGTAGCATGTGCAAATACAAATCGCGGTTGCCGAGCGTGCGCACAAGGCCATCCTGCACATCGACGCCGTCAATGTGTAATTCCGGTTCTACTGCACTTGGTGCTACATCCGTCGTTGCCTGTTCTGTCTCCAGCTGTTCTGGGCACCAGCGTTTGATTGTCCGGTACAGCACTGCGGGATCGACGGGTTTGGCCAGATGGTCGTTCATGCCGACAGCGAAACAGCGCTCCCGTTCCTCCACCATGGCGTGCGCCGTCATGGCAACGATCGGCAGGGTGTTGAAGCGAGCGTCGGCGCGAATGCGGCGCGTCGCTTCATGACCATCCATCTCGGGCATTTGGATATCCATGAATATCATGCCATAGCGGTTAGGCTCCACGGACGCGAGTTGTTCAACGGCGGCGCGACCGTTGCTGGCAACGTCGACCGCAATGCCGGCGGTTCGCATTAGCTCGACCGCGATCTGCTGATTGATTTCGTTGTCCTCGACCAGCAGGATGGTGAGATTTTTGAAACGTGGTGTGGTTTCTCTGCTGCGTGTAGGACGAGTGTGGCGCGGTGCGACTAGCGCAATCAGTGTATCCCGCAGCGCTGATGCGTTGACTGGTTTCAGCAGGAAACCGTCGGCAGGCACCTGCATGGCGGGATCGTGCGCGTCTTCGCGGCCGTGTGCAGTCAAAAGCACTATGCGCGGCGGTGCCTGGAGCTTGTCGTCACACTTGACCTGACGAATCAGTTCGGTGCCGCTCATGCCTGGCATGTGGATATCGGTGAGTACAACACCATAGGCCTGGCCTCTGTCTGCCGTGCGGATCATGTCGAGCGCCTTGCTAGCGTTGCATGCCAGTTCGATCTGCAAAGGCAACGCTGCCAGACTATCGGTCAGTACCGCGCGCGCGTTTGCATTGTCATCGACCACAAGTACACGCATACCGTTAAGCGCAGGCGGCACCGTGCTTGGCTGGTATCTCGGCTCGGCCAAGCCAAACCAAGCGGTGAAGTGGATGGTCGTACCGATGCCTGCTTCGCTTTCCAGCCGGATGTCGCCGCCCATCAACTCCACTAAACGTTTCGAGATTGACAGGCCAAGGCCGGTGCCGCCGTACTTGCGGGTTGTCGATTCGTCGGCCTGACTGAAGGCGCGAAACAGTTTGGTTGTTTCTTCCGGCGTCATGCCGATGCCGGTATCGCGCACGACGAACTGCAACTGTATCTTGCCGTCGCCCGTGTGGAGAGGATGGCAGGCAACGTGAATTTCGCCACGCTCGGTAAATTTGACGGCGTTGTTGACGAGGTTGATCAGAACCTGCCCCAAGCGTAGGGGATCGCCAATGAGCCGGCGGGGCACATCGAGTGGAAACTGGAACAGGTATTCCAGCTGTTTTTCATGTGCCGGGGCGCCGGTGACGGCGGCTACGTTGCCGAGCACGTCATCGAGATTGAAGGTGATATGTTCCATGTCGAGCTTGCCAGCTTCGATCTTGGAAAAATCGAGAATGTCATTAATGATGCCCAGCAGCGACAGGCCGGCCCCGCGAATTTTCTCGACATAGTCACGTTGCCTGGTATTGAGGTCGGTGCGCAGGACAAGATGTGCCATGCCGATGATGGCGTTCATCGGCGTGCGGATTTCATGGCTCATGTTGGCCAGGAACATCGACTTGGCATGCGTGGTTTCTTCCGCATGGCGGCGCGCCAATTCGGCTTCCTTCAGCTCGCCCTGGATCTGCAGCGTCTCTAGGCGAATGCGCTCGGCCATGCTTTCTTTCAGACTGTCTTCGAGGCGCTTGCGCTCAGTGATGTCGGTCATAAAGGACAGCGTCGCCGGGCGGCCTTCCCATTCGATCATCACGGCCGACAGCTGCACCCAGATAATGGCATCGGTAAGGTGGTTGATGATGCGGAACTGGTAATACGGCTCGACCTGGTCGCCACGCAGCCGCCGCATGTGGTGATCGATTACCAGCGGCCGGTCTTCCGGGTGGACTGCTGTGACGAAGGACAGAGCGGACAATTCTTCCTGCGTGTAGCCGGTCAATTGCTGCACGCGTGGATTGGCGAAGACGATACAGCCGTCCTGTACGACGAAGATGCATTCGGTGACGTTGTTGACCACCTGCCGGTAATGCTCTTCCGACTTGTTGAGGTCTTCTTCCAGCTGGCGCCGCTTGGTAATGTCCATCACTACCCATACGGTGCCGCACGACAGGTCGCGCGGATTCACTGCGCGACCGGACAGGTAGGCCCAGAACACTTGGCCGTTACCGCGGCGCATCTGTAATTCCGCCTCGTAGGTCGCGCCCTTGCGCACGGCTTCGGCAACAGCTGCACCGGTCCGCAGATAGGCTTCGCGCGAGGGGTAATACGCCTCCAGCGATTTGCCGATCGGGTCGGTAGGGTTGACGTCGAATATCTGGAACATGGCCTCGTTGGCCCAATGCATACGTCCGGCCGGATTCAGGAAGATCATGCCGACGATGGAGTTATCAAGGATGGTGTCGCGTTCATCCAGGCTTTGCTTGAGGCGGTCTTCCAGTGCCTTGCGTTCGGTGATGTCGGTGATGAAGCACAGTGCCGCCGGTCGACCTGCCCAAGCGATGGTGACCACCGATATCTGTATCCAAGTGTAGGTGTTGGTGTGTCGGTTAAGCAGGCGGCATACCGTATCCTGTGCCACTGTTTCACCCCGCATGCGGCGCGCGTAGCGGTCGAGTAACAGCGGACGGTCGTCTGCATGCACGACCTCCAGAAATGGCCGACCATGCATGTCCTGAAGAGTGAGGCCGGTCAACTCGCGGATGCGAGAATTGGCAAAAGCCACCCCGTCATCCTGCAGCACGACGATGCCTTCGGTCGCGTTGTCCACGACCTGTCGGTGGCGTTCCTCGGATTGGATCAAAGCCTCCTGTTGGCTGCGCTGCTCGCTTTGATCAGAAAGAAATGCCAGGATCGCCGGTCCGCCTTCCCAATCGATGCGCACGGCGCTGGATTCGACCCACAGCACTTGGCCGTTGCGGCGCACAATACGAAAACAAGCATGGCGTTTGGTGGGCGGTACGCCCTCTATGCGTCGCCGATAGATCTCTTGTACGGCCTCCAAGTCATCGGGATGCAGAATGGCGCCGAACGATGTGCATGCCAGCTGCGCTGCTGTGTAGTCGGACAGTTCAAGAGCATGCGGATTGGCGTAAACCAGACGGTCGCCCTGCACCACGACGATGGCAATGCGGACATTCTCCAGCACGTTGCGGTACAACTCATCGGCGCGGCGCTGCTTCGCCTGTTCGGTTGAGGGCGTCTGGTCGATGCCTGTAAAAGTGAGCACCAGTCTGCATTCACCCCCAGCAGTCATGACCGGCTGACTGCTGATCCTCATCGGCAATAACGTGCCGTCACGGCATCGGAGCGGCCATGCTTCTGCCAGCCCGGATGAGCCGGCCCGCAAGCGAGTAAGGAGTCGGTCGGTATCGGCGGTTGCATTGGCCGCGATCAGCCGGCCCCAATGGCGGCCGGCCAGTTCCTCCGGTGTGTAGCCCAGCATCGTGCAAAAAGCACGATTGACGCGCAACAAACATCCTTCTTCATCGACGAAGCAAATGCCGGTTGCTGTCGCCTCGAACGCGGCATTCAGCAGCGCGCCGTCATCATGCGCGACGGATATGGTGTTCTGACTTGTCCTCATTGTGCCGCCCGCTTGTCACTGTTGGCAGTGGTGGGGCGCCGAATGTGCCACCTACCCTGATCGTTTCCTTATTGACATCAGGAAAGACGATAACAGATTCGCGCAGGGCAGACAGCAATGAGGTGGTTACTGTGTCGTAAATGACCACGAATGATTGACGTTGGCACCATCTACCGTGCCGGTAAACTGCACGTCATAGGTGGTGGCCGCCTGTAACGCGTCGAGCGGAATGATGGCGGCCACGGAATCCGGCGTCAGTGGGTCGAGCGTGCTTGTAAGCTGTTTGACGGCGAGTGGTGCACCGCCGCGTGGACGTATCGTGAAGCTTTGTGTGGTCAACGACGATGTGATGTCCGCATGCACGCTGATCGGGTAGCCGACCTCATTCCTGTCCGGAACAGGGTCCGGCGCTTCGTTGTCGCTGAAAAAATTGCGGGCGACGCGCTGCTGATCGGAGAATGGGTAGGTAATTATCTTGCCAGTACCGAGTCCGCTAGTCAGCCCGTTGGCAGCGAAATTAACGGTGAAATAGGTGGAGCCATTGCCTGTGGCGGCGCCAGCGCCGGCTTCCTTGAACATCGGCTCGAAAATGACAAAGCGATGATAGATTGCCGCAATTAGGTCTTCTGCCGCTTTGACGCCGGAGGCGTCTGCGGTGGCAGAAATGACTTCGCCGTAGGCATAACTGGCACGCGGCGAAAATGTGTAGCCGGCCGCGGCCAAACGATCGCCAACCGTCGTGCCGGTAAACCCGGGTTGGCCCGGCGTCTGTTCATGCGTAACAGTATTGTTAATTCTTTGGTAGTCGGAGTGGCCTTGGGCCGCGATGTCGATCGATGCGTTGCGGCTGGCGTTTTGCATGCCAAGCTGCTGCCGCCGAAAATTGAACCAGTTGAGCCCGTCCGTTGCAGTGTTGCCTGTGGCTTGCGGCGCGTTCGGCTCTTGCAGGTTGACGGCTGTTGTCTGCTGCGAGGCGGAGCCGCGATCCGATTGGCCACCGCCACCACCACCGCATGCAGTCAGAACGAGTGCGACCAGCAGCGGGGGCAGTGTCGCGCGTAAATGTCGCGCCATGTTAATCCTTTTAAGGCGAAAGAATTTGCAAAGAGATAAGTTACCACTGATGGCGAAAACCGGTTTGGCGTGATGGCTTTTACGCTTGATCGCAAAGCAAGCACATCAACTGATCCAGTTTGCCGATCCTGATTGACTATTAGTCGAGTACTGTACCTGTAGCTGCAGGACTAAGGGGTGAGCGTGGTCACATCGTTGCTCAGAGTGTTGTATTTCCGCCGTGGATGTTGAACGCATGCTCCCCCACGGCTGCGTGCAACGTTACCCTAGCAGAAGGATAATTTTTGCTGTGGAAACATCCCGCCGGCGGACACCTTCAGGCAGTCAAGCGAAAACTGCCGCAAGTATTGAAATACGTTTTGATTAATGCCCATTGCTGCCTGCGTCACCAGCAGGTCGATCTCGCGCTGCATCCTTGCAGCAGGTTGTGCGTTTGTCTTTTTCCGGTCAGTGCGTACCCGTGCCCGGCGTTCCGCTATTACGCAACGAAATGCGTCTTCCAATGTTACCGTGCCGGCACCGGAGGAAAGCTGCCAGCATTGTGGCTGCTCCGGGTGCGGTTGCAACAGTTGTTCTTGACAGAGGCGCTTGCACAATTTGAACAGTTCTTTCGCACTGCGGCCGGTCTCCTGTTCCAATTGTTCGACAGTGAGCGCCCGCGGTGCCCGTGATACGAATTTGCCAAGCACTTCCGTGACCAGATACAACTGACTGTAAAGCGCGTCGTTACCAAGTATGTCATTTCCGTGGGGATGCATCGTATTCTCCATTGGACGAGACCGAATGCTGCGCGGACAAAGATGGCGTACGCTCTGTCTTGCAAGAGGTGTCACGCAAGAAAGCGCAGGTTGGTTGGGACGCGGAGTGGTTCATGTGGACTCTCCTTGGTAAGGGCGACGCAACATGCTGATAGGCGAATAGCAGAACCGGCTGTTGCTTTAATGCAAGTGAGTGCGTGGCAGCAATGCAGCAATTTGTAGGCCAGCATGGGAATTTCTCGGTGTTTTGTCTCTCCAACCCAAGTTTTGCCATTGCATGGCAAAAAGTTCGCGTGACTTGAAGGACGCGGCGTCATTTTGGTGCGCACCATCAGTGCGCTTGGAGCAGGGCGCATGAAACTAGTGCTTGGTGGGACCTGACTGCATATTTCTGTCTCTCCGGCTATCCCGTTACACTGGCAGTGTGCTAACTTGCACCCCATGCGGACACGCTGCTGAATTGTTAAGGCAACTACTCGTTATGAAACCTGTGGCACCCGGCACCGTCATCTTTCATCGCTTTCGCGGCTATGGTGTTATTACCGCGGTCAATTTGCTGACCGGCTGGATATCGGCGCGCTTTGGCGATGAAGTGCGCACACTCGATCTGAGCTTGTCACATGACGATCTGCAGCACGCAGACGGCGAACCGATTCGCTTTCGTCGCGACCCGCCGGACCGCATGCCGCATGCGCGCCTGATGGCCATGACGCGCGAATTGCATCGTGCTGGCTATCAGCGCCTGTACTTATATAGCTGGCCGAAACCCTCCGGTCTGCACTGGCGCTGGCATTTGTTTACCGGCCAGCGCAACTGGATGGACCGCGCGTGGCGCGAGGGATGGTATGGATCGGGAGCAGAGTACAACATCAATCCGATTCTCGGGTGGGGGGACAAGCCCGGCGCGACCGTGCCGGAGTTGGTGCGCGCATTTGCGCAATTCGACCCGCACGGATTGGCTCAGGCCTTGCATCGTGACGAAGACCATACCGCTTGGTTCGATGCCGTGTGCGAAGCGCTGCTGCCAAATTACGCTTATACCCTGGGCTGGGATTCCCATGACGGACCGGTGCCTGAGCATTTGCCCGTCATTGCAGTGCGGCGCGGCGTGCCCGCCTATGCGGGACCGCCATTGCCATGGCCACCGGGGTGGGCCAAGCTGTGGACTGGCAGTAGCGCATTGGTGAAAATCCGTTGCAATACGGACCCCGCCGGTGCTGCGTCCGACGCCGTGCGCTGACATTGAAGCATCAAGGGGCTTGTTATTAGCCCCTCTCCGAGTCAGTTCAGGCTAATCAACATGGCTCAGGCCTGAAAACGGGCATGCCCAACTTACTATGTTCAGCGCTTGTGCTGCGACATCGAGCCAAGGGCGATAGCCAGTGCCGCGCCGCCGAGCGCCTTCACCAAGGTCGGATTTTGCGCATAGAAACTGCTCATTTTGTCGACGATGCCAGGATTTTCCTGCTCTGCCCGGGTGGCCAGTCCTTGCACCTGTTCCGGACTGAGTTGCTCGACTTGTTCGGGCGTCAGCGTCATTTGTTGCTCTCCGCCCCGATTAAGCAATCCGCCTAGTGCGCCGCCACCTAGGAGAGAACCGAGGGCCGAGGGTGCTATGTTGCTCAGCAACTGGTTCAGCATGCCGGTACGCTGTTGCGTATTGGCTTGACCAAACAGTTGACCGATCATGTTGCCAAAGGGAGGTGTTTGATCCGAACGAAATGCTTCGCTCAGCCCGTGGCTCAGCTCGTCCTGCGGTGCGCTTTGCGCAATGTCGTCAAAGTCGCGCTCCACCTCCTGCGGTTGCCGGCTCGCGCCAGCTCCGCTGTATTGCGCCAAAATGCGGCCGATGTCGAAACCTAACCCCATGATGATCTCCTTCAGGATATGGTTCTGTAGGAGTCCATCCTGACAATAGGGTTCCACGCCATGCCGGCTACTGTGATTGACAGCATGGCAAGGCGCGCTAACCCAGAACCTCCGGATTGACGACGTTTTTCGGTGTGCCTTGAGCAAAAGCAAGGATGTTCTGGAAGGCTATGCGGAAGTAGCGTTCATAGCTGTCTTTTTCGACGTAACCAAGATGCGGTGTCGCCAACACCGTTGGTATGCGCAATAACGGAGTCGTTGCCGGCAGTGGCTCCGTTTCGAATACATCGAGCGCGGCGAAACCGGGGCGGCCACGGTGCAGTGCTGTTTCCAGGACGCCCGGAGCCAACAGTTCGGCTCGACTGGTATTCACCAGTAAGGCATCGGTTTTCATGTGCGCCAGATCTATGTCGGTAACGATGGCGCGGGTTGCATCGGTCAGGCGCAGATGCAACGACAACACGTCGGCTTGCTTGAATAATGCCTCTCTGGACCGTGCGATTCGCCGCCCGTCCTGCAGCGCTGTGTCACAGCTTCTTTCGCCTCCCCATATCTGTACCTCCATGCCGAAGGCTTCGCCATACCCAGCCACTAGGCGCCCGACACGCCCGTACCCCCATACGCCAAGTATGCGGCCTTTGAGTGTCCGCCCGAGTGTATTGAGTGCTGAATTGTTGGCGGCAGTTTGCCATTGTCCGTCGCGTAGATGACTCACGTACTGTGGAATCTTGCGCGAGGCCGCCATGATCAGAGCCCATGTCAGTTCTGCCGGTGCCGTCGGGTCGCCACTGCCTTCGACGATGAGGATGCCGCGCGCAGTGGCTGCGGCAATGTCGATATGGCTGCCGGCTTTGCCGGTCTGAACAATCAGTTTTAGCTTTGGTAACCTGTTCAGCAGTGCGCGTGACAGGCCGGTGCGCTCATGAATCAGGACCAAGGCATCGAAATCGGCCAGGCGGATCGCCAACTGTCCGACGCCACGCGCACTATTGGTAAAGATTTTCACCTCGTGTTCTTTCAGCAACTGAAAGCAATCGAGTTGGCGTACACAGTCCTGATAGTCGTCAAGAATGGCGATTTTCATGTCGGGTCATTAACTTCGTCATGGTTTCGTAACAAAGATACGGAGAAGTGCGGATTCCATAAATTCCTACTACAAAAGTCAACAATTAATTCCTACACTTTTGTTGTATCTCATTGAGTCGGCGTATTCCGGCGTGTACAATCGGCACCTGTTTTTTGCGTTCTTACTGAGAATGCGTGCCCCACCGGCCCGAGCATTATTCCATTTTTGGGCTGCGCGATCCGCAACGGATTGCCCTCGACAAGACCGCCGTACCGCTAGCCGACTCAGCGCTGGCCGAGCCACAAGCTAACGACGATCCTGCCGTAACGGCATCAGACCGAATTTTTTATTGGTATCGGAGGAGATGACTTATGAACCAACCTGTTATGGGAGGTATTACCCCATTGAATACGCCAACTTATGTTAAACATCAGAAGCTGATCAACTGGGTTACGGAAATCGCTGCCCTGACCAAGCCTGATCGCATTTACTGGTGCGACGGCTCACAGGAAGAATATGATCGTCTCTGCCAGGAGATGGTGGCTGTCGGCACCATGAAGAAGCTGAACGATGCTAAGCGCCCGAACAGCTACTTGGCCTGTTCTGACCCGTCCGATGTGGCACGCGTGGAAGACCGCACGTTCATTTGCTCCGCAAAGCAAGAAGATGCCGGCCCCACTAACAACTGGATGGCTCCGGCCGAAATGCGTGTCACGCTCAACGGCTTGTTTGATGGGTGCATGCAGGGGCGCACCATGTACGTGGTGCCGTTTTCGATGGGGCCGCTCGGTTCGCCTATCGCGCACATTGGTGTCGAACTGTCTGATTCGCCCTATGTCGCGGTCAACATGCGCGTCATGACTCGCATGGGCAAGGCGGTGTACGGCGTCCTCGGTGCTGACGGCGATTTCGTGCCTTGCGTGCACAGCGTCGGCAAGCCGTTGGCCGTTGGCGAAAAGGATGTTGCCTGGCCGTGCAATGAAACCAAATACATCGTGCACTATCCAGAAAGCCGAGAAATCTGGTCCTTCGGTTCCGGCTACGGTGGAAATGCATTGCTGGGCAAGAAGTGCTTCGCATTGCGCATTGCTTCCACCATGGGGCGTGATCAGGGCTGGCTAGCCGAGCATATGCTGATCCTCGGCGTTGAGTCGCCGGAAGGCAAGAAGCATTACGTCGCGGCAGCATTCCCGTCCGCCTGCGGCAAGACCAACTTTGCGATGCTGATTCCACCGAAGGCATTCAACGGCTGGAAAGTCACGACCATCGGCGATGATATCGCTTGGATCAAGCCGGGTGCTGATGGCCGCCTATACGCGATCAACCCGGAAGCGGGCTATTTCGGCGTTGCGCCGGGCACCAACACGGTGACCAATTCCAATTGCATGGCATCGCTAGGTGCTAACACCATCTTCACCAACGTTGCGCTGACCGATGATGGCGATGTTTGGTGGGAAGGTTTGACCAAGGAAGCACCGGCACACCTAATCGATTGGCAGGGCAAGGACTGGACGCCGGCAATTTCCAAGGAAACCGGCCGTAAGGCGGCGCATCCGAACGCACGTTTCACCGTTGCCGCTACCCAAAACCCGGTAATCGATCCGGCTTGGGACGACCCAGCAGGCGTGCCGATCTCGGCCTTCATCTTCGGCGGTCGCCGTTCCACCACCGTGCCGCTGGTGACTGAGGCGCGCAACTGGGTTGAAGGCGTATATATGGCTGCGACCATGGGCTCGGAAACGACTGCGGCGGCGGCCGGACAACAGGGCATCGTGCGCCGCGATCCGTTCGCGATGTTGCCGTTCATGGGCTACAACATGAGCGACTACTTCCAACACTGGTTGAATATGGGCAAGAAGATCGCCGCTTCGCCGGCTGAATTGCCAAAGATATATTGCGTGAACTGGTTCCGCACTGATGAAAACGGCAAATTCGTATGGCCGGGCTTTGGCGACAACATGCGTGTACTGAAATGGATGCTGGATCGTATCGAAGGCAACGCCGGCGGTGTCGAACACATCTTTGGCGTCACTCCCCGTTACGAAGACCTGACTTGGGATGGCATTGAGTTCACGCCGGAACAGTTCACCAAGATTACCTCCATTGACAAGGCTGCATGGGAAGCGGAACTGAAGTTGCATGCGGAATTATTCGACAAGCTGAAATATCACTTGCCATCAGAACTGGTATCAACCAAGACCTACCTGGAGAAACGCTTGGCATCATGATGACGCTGGAGTAATCCGTTCTTAGATGCCGGAAATACAAAGCAAAGGCGCGGCGGGGCAACCTGACCGCGCCTTTGTTTTGTCTGGCGGTGTATGTTGCTAATAAAGCGCGCCAAGGGGAGAAGCAAGCCTTGGTACAGCATGCATCGTAGCCAGTCAATGACGTCACAGGACTGGCTACGAAGCCGTGCTCACAGGCCCCCCCTTGGATAATGTCACACAAAAGAAAAGCCAGAGATAGCGTCCCACAATAAAACGGTACGCATTGATGTCTGATTAACGTGCATGATTTGATCGCTTCTAGGAAGGAACATCTACTTCCTCAACATTCCTCAAAAGTAACGTTTCATTACAAATCCATACTTGTTGTACGGAAATGATATGCAAGAATGACTCACCGCCCTATGAAAAATAGCAGGGCCGCGTTTTTGCCTGCGCAACCGAAGCAAGACCATGGACTCCTTCCTGCTCAACACTACACCTGCTCTTTCTTCGCTCGACATATCGCGGCGCGCCGAGATCTGGCATGCATTGATTGATATCGCATGCAACGCTGCCAATGCTCAATTGGACGGATTGACAACGCGCTTGGCGAGTGCCCTGCTGCGTACGGCAGATGAGGCTACCAACCCCAAGGAGGCACAACGTCGTGCCAACATGGCACAGCAACTGAAGAAAAACCGTTACCCGTTTTATTACATTGTTTCCGAACGCCTTGCCCTTGTGCTGCGCCAGGAAGTCCGGACGCTTGGTGTCTCATTCGACGTGCCTATAGAAACCGTCAATCCGCTCAAGCTCTTGTCGCCTGAGGCAGAGGTTGATAAGAAAATTTGTCTAATCAAGACCAGTCACGCGATCGAAGACGAGCATGTGGAGCGCTTGACTACGCTGAATCTGCAGCTGGCCCAGTTACTGGACCGGCAAGAGTTGACCACGGCAGAAAATCCCTTTCGCCCACATGTTTTTGTGTCGCTCCTGCACGACGCCTGGTGCGAATTTCAGCCAGACAGCACAACTCATCATGTCATTTATCCACTGTTACAGCCCGGTTTGTGCCTTCACATGGCGCCCATTCTGCACCTTCTGAGCTCGGCATTGGCCAAGCATGGCATTCAGGCAAAGCTGAGCGCGCCTGTCTCTCCGGAAAACGATACAGCAGTGATCGAACATCCCAGCGACACTCCGCTTGTACGACAATTGCGTCGCCTGTTTCCGGCGCAAGAAACTGCCCCGATAAAGAACCTAGACCGGCCCCCGACAAGTGATTTGCCAATCTTGTTTGAAGATGCCACTTTGCAGGCGACTGCAGCCCGTAATGAATTGCTCGGCTATTTGGAAGGTATTCAGAAAACCCTGTTTGACCGCCATCTTGCTGCCTGCGCAGGCAGTGGCCCGCACGCTGCCTCAATGCTGAGCCATGTCAAACGTCACGCACCCCAAAGCGCGTTGACCTCAGCCAATGAAAGCACCATTGATTTAGTTGCAAAAGTGTTCGATACGGTTCTGGGCGACAAAAACATTCCAGACGAAATCAAGACGGCGATTGGTTCGCTTCAGGTGCCAGTGCTGAAAGCAGCTCTGCTCGACAGCAATTTTTTCTTCAGCGATGCACATCCCGCTCGACGTGTAATCGAATTGCTAGCCAAGCTTGGCATCGGTTGGGATGTCGGGAAAGGACAGGCTGACCCGTTGTATCCAATCATTCAGCGCAACATCAAACGCATCCAGCAGGAATCCGAGCAGCGTACCAGCGTCTTCGCCGTAGCCGCGCTGGACCTCGAGTCTTTCATCGCCGGCGAAGACGCCGCTGCACAGCAATTGCTGGCAGAACACATCGTATTGGCGCGCCGCAATGAAAAAACGCAACAAGCGACTAGGGCTGCCAAGCAAGAAGTGGCTCTGCGCATCGGTTCTGGGGAAGTGGTGGCCTTTGTCGAGACATTCCTTGAAAACAAATGGGTGCCAGTGCTGACGCTTGCCTACGGCGTTAAGGACGAAAAGCCGCAAGTGTTAGACAGCGCGCTAAGAACCATGGATGACCTGTGCTGGAGCGTCAAGCCGAAGATCACCCCGTCTGAGCGCAAGGAATTTTTGGTCAAGTTGCCGGACATTGTTGTAAGGTTGAATAAATGGCTAGACGCCATTCAATGGAGCGGCACCGATCGGACACGCTTCTTTACAGAACTCGCCGAGTGTCATGCCTCGATAGTACGCGCG
Organism: Noviherbaspirillum sp.; assembly: GCA_035539595.1. Lineage (GTDB taxonomy): Bacteria > Pseudomonadota > Gammaproteobacteria > Burkholderiales > Burkholderiaceae_D > Noviherbaspirillum. Next base: position 2,490 of record DATLIB010000042.1, on the reverse strand, counting down.
CCGGTGGAGTTGTCGCCTGAGCGTCAGCTGCAGCTAGCGCTAGCGATCGCCAAAAACGCTGCTGAACGGCGTTTGCAGCGTCAAGCCGCCCAAATGTCGGCCCCGGCGCCCGACCTGTACGACGAGCAGATGGGACAGCTCGCACACGGGGCATGGATGGAATTCGAGTTACCGGACGGTAGTCGCCTCAAAGCTAAACTGGCATGGATCAGCCCGCTACGCCATTTCTATATTTTCTCCACTAAAGAGCGGCAGGAGGTGCTGTCGTTATCAGCGGAAGAGCTAGCTCAATACTTCTGTGACAGGCGCGCCCGCATTATGGCTTTGCCGGGTTTGGTCGAGCGTGCGTTGGCAGAAGCGCTCGGCGTTGGGCACGCCAGCAATGACGCACTCAGGAGCGCATCGGCGGCTTGACGCGGTCGGCCCATCGCGCAGGCCACTGGTTCAATATGGCCGTAAGGATTTCAGTTGTCTTGCTTGTAGTCAAACTGAATGATTCTGCTACGAGGGCGCCCAAGCCGTACCGGTCAAGACGTCTCTATTTTACTAATGTGGTCTGTCAGCGTTGTGCTTGCACAATATCGAGAAAGTCACGATGATGCCAATGCGTGAAAGTCAGCCACTAGGTATCCTATGATTCCGCCTTTGCACAATTTTCAGCAGTGTAATCAACATTCGAATCATGCTTTTTGCATGAGATTGCGGAGACACTAGCTCGTATCACACCCAGTGAACCGTGGGTGTAACAATGAGTCTCATTACATACAATATGTATGGGTGAAAATAGATGGATGTCAAAGCCATTTGTTGTCGCACCATGCAGTTCTTAGCGCTTCGCTGACTTATTTATGTCTGAAAACAACAGCTCTGATTCCGGTGCATCGCCTTTCCCTCCTCACGAAACCAAAATACCCTCGTCGGTCCCTACGTCCGCCGGCTCAAGCGCGCAATCTCATCCTCAAAGTGCTGACACGCCATGGACGCAGACGCAACGAATCATTTCTGCCCGTATACGTGCTTTCTCTGACAGGGTCTTGAGCAGTATTACCAAACGGACACTGAAGATCGGTGTTTCTGCGCGCATTTTTCATCCAGAAACGGGAGCAAAGGGGTTGCGGAGCAAAACTTTGCAGTATCTCGAAGAATCGATAGCCCAATGGGTTATGTCGCGTGACGTATTGGTGTTCATGATTCCGACGGTGAATAATAATGGCATATTGCATCCTAGCAATATCCGTCTGCGGGATTATGCTAAACATCTTGATGGTCTTGTGTTGCAGGGCGGGGCGGACATTTCGCCGCAGACCTACTCGGAAGTCGCTACACGTCCGGAGTGGGGGGGGGACCGAGCCCGCGATATGTATGAACTCGAACTGTTGCATGAATTTATTGAAGCAGGTAAGCCTGTGCTCGGCGTATGCCGAGGTTGTCAATTAATTAATGTGGCATTTGGCGGGACGCTGTACCAAGATATTGCGTCCGATGTGCCGACAGCAATCAAACATGTCAGCGAGTTATACGATAGTCACTATCATGTTATCCATTTCCCTCAAGGTTCCCGACTGGAATCGCTATTTCCGTCAAAGTCCGAAGCCTTGGTGAATTCCATCCACCACCAAGCCGTCAAGGATTTGGGACGCGACTTGATCGTAGAAGCCGTTTCAGGTAACGACAACATTGTAGAGGCCATTCGCTATCGCAAAGCCAGATTTGTGGTTGGTCTTCAATGGCATCCGGAGTTCCATCGTGCAGGAAGTGCCGAACTTTTGGATTGCACTCCCATTCTTGACGACTTTCTTATCGCCGCCCGGGAAACTAGGTTTTGACAACTTATTTACTGTCTCGATAAAGATTTGTTGTCAGAAGCTGCAAGGTGGTCTCGCCAATAGAATGACTTGTGTTCATGTCAGATAACTCCTGGCAAGCCGCATATTACTGCTGACGGATGCGCCCTGCTCGTGGGTGCTTTCGGAAGGTACTCTCCACCTTTAAAAACCGAAATTTTAAGAATAAAGCCGTTATGGATCAATTTTTGATTGACAAGGTGAGGCCTCTCTACTATAGTTTGCGGTTCCCTGCGGAGGGGTGGCCGAGTGGTTAATGGCAGCAGACTGTAAATCTGCCCTCTTACGAGTACGCTGGTTCGAATCCAGCCCCCTCCACCAGCAGAGAGGTTGAATTTGCGGCTGAAGTTGAAGGCCCTTGCGGGTGTAGCTCAATGGTAGAGCTGAAGCCTTCCAAGCTTATGACGAGGGTTCGATTCCCTTCACCCGCTCCAGTTTAAATTGGGCGTACGGCTAGTGCGGACAATAGATGCCCTTGTAGCTCAGTGGTAGAGCACTCCCTTGGTAAGGGAGAGGCCACGTGTTCAATCCACGTCAAGGGCACCAGTTAATGAAACAGTCGGGCGCGTGCCTGGGCATTCTCATCAAATCGTTAGGAGTCTAAAATGGCAAAAGGCAAGTTTGAGCGGACCAAGCCGCACGTGAA
>DATLIB010000041.1:0-5342 GCA_035539595.1 Noviherbaspirillum sp. | reverse complement strand
CCGGCGATGATGACGTAGACGGGATTGAGTCCCGTCACGTCTTTATCGAAATCCTTCTTTCTGCGCAGGCCGATAAACGACCAGGCAATGGCGGCCAAGGTCGCCAAAAACGAGGTCTTGGATGATTCCTTGTTGTTTCTGTCTGACATGGATTTTCCTTAACGAATGAATGACTCGCCCTGATGTCATCCCCATCTCCCAACGCGCCAGCGCGGCGAAACTTGACATGGTATTCGCTTGGGAATGACCAGTGCTAAAACGACAATCAAGCGGGAATAAAGTGCTGATTTTGCTTCAGATGCCGCTGAAAAAACAGAATCAGAAGCTGCTTGGTATACCGTATCAGTTCGTGGCAGTTGGCTGAGCACAAAGCTGGCGCAACGATTTTGTCGTTACGAAAAGGGCGCTGATGCTGTGCTTTTCGACCAAAAAAAGGGCTTTTTACTACGTTCTTCAAACGAGTGCCCGATGCCGAAACAGATGCTGTTTTCAATGAACGCTCGTATCCTATTGGCCGGCTCCCGTACCTTGATAGACCCATCAGAAGGCAATGCACCCTAATGAAACGCTATGAAGCGCTCGCGGAAGAGATCGCGCAATCGATCCGCACCGGCGTCATGAGGCCAGGCGACCGTCTGCCGTCCGTGCGTCAAACCAGCGCCAGCCGCAAGCTCAGCCCCTCCACGGTGTTTGAAGCCTACTACTTACTGGAGGCACGCGGCCTGATCCGTGCGCGCGAGCGTTCCGGCTACTACGTCATCGCAGGAGCGCAAACCTTGCCCCCGGAACCGGACATCGTTTCAGGGCCGCAGGGAGAAGAGACCGCTGTCGATATCAGCGAGCTCGTGTTCGGCGTACTCGAATCGGCCAAGGCGCGCGACATTGTCCCGTTTGGATCGGCGTTTCCCAGTCCGCTGTTGTTTCCCTTGCCTCGACTCGCCAAGGCGATGAGCACTGCCGTCCAACACATGGACCCCTGGAGTGTGGTTGACGATCTGACGCCGGGCAATGCGACTCTGCGCCGGCAAATTGCGTTGCGCTACCTGGCGGATGGGCTGCATGTGCATACCGACGAAATCATCATTACCAATGGCGCGCTCGAAGCCCTCAACTTGTGTCTGCTCGCCGTCGCCCGTCCGGGCGATGCCGTCATTGTCGAGTCCCCCACCTTTTACGCTGCCTTGCAGGCGCTGGAACGTCTCGGCCTGAAGGCAATCGAGGTGGCCACCCATCCGCGCGAGGGAATCGATCTGCAGGCGCTGGCGATTGCGCTGGAGCGCCAGCGCCCCAAGGCGTGCTGGTTGATGACCAATTTTCAGAATCCGCTGGGCAGCACGATGCCGGACGAGAAAAAGCGTGCGTTGGTAGAGCTGCTCGCACGGCATGAGGTGCCGCTGATTGAAGACGATGTCTATGGCGAACTGTATTTCGGAAACCGTCGTCCCGCCCCCGCCAAGGCATTCGACACCAAGGGGTTGGTGATGCACTGCTCCTCGTTCTCAAAATGCCTGGCGCCCGGTTATCGCGTGGGCTGGGCGGTGGCGGGTCGCTATGCGCAGGCAGTTGCCCGCAACAAGATGACGACCACGCTATCGACTTCGGCACCCGCGCAGGCAGCGCTTGCCGAGTATCTGGCAAAAGGCGGCTATGACAAGCATCTGCGCCAGCTACGGCATGCCTTGTCCGTCCAGCAAAGCGCCATGATCCAGGCAGTGGTCCGGCACTTCCCCGCAGGCACCAAGGCAACCCGGCCGAGCGGCGGGTACTTCCTGTGGATAGAGTTGCCCGACAATGCCGATGCCCTCGTTCTTCACCGGCAGGCCTTATCGCTGGGTATCAGCATGGCACCCGGACCGATGTTTTCCGCGCATCGCGGCTTTACGCATTGCCTGCGGTTGAACTATGGCCACCCGTGGGATGCGCACGCCGAAGCTGCAGTAGCCACGCTTGGCCGTCTGGTTTCCACATCGTCGAAAGCCGGGGAGGTCGGTAAGGACGGGCGCCCTGAATAAGCTAAGGCGCGTAGGCCATCCCCTCAACGCGCGCTTCGTCAATACTGCGCCGTTTGATTGAGATCAAATAAATTTGATTTTGCTTTTGTTACATTCCCCCGCTGCGCATATAGACGGAGGAAATGTCGGTGTTGGAAAGTCAATTCAAGCTCAAGGGCAAGGCCTTGTTACCGATCGTTCAAGGTGGCATGGGCGTCGGGATTTCCGCGCATCGGCTGGCGGGCAGTGTGGCAAAACTGGGTGCGCTCGGCACCATTTCCAGTGTCGATCTGCGCCGCCATCACGCCGATTTAATGGCACACACCGAACGCTCGCGCGACAAGGCATTGATCGACAGCGTCAACCTGATCGCGCTTGATCGGGAAATCAAGGCGGCCAAGCAGCTTGCCGGTGGCAACGGCATGATCGGCGTGAACATCATGCGAGCCGTCGAGCAATACGCACATTACGTGGGACAGGCATGCGCCAGCGGCGCCGATGCCATCGTGGTGGGAGCGGGACTGCCGCTGGACTTGCCGGAACTGTGCGCCGATTATCCCGACGTTGCCCTGATTCCCATCCTGTCCGATGTACGCGGCATTGCGCTGGTACTGAAAAAATGGATGCGCAAGAATCGCTTGCCGGATGCCATCGTCATCGAAAATCCCCGCTTCGCCGCAGGCCACTTGGGCGCGGCGGGACTCGACAATGTGAATGACCCGCACTTCGCTTTTCCGACCGTGCTGGAGGGCACGCAGGAACTGTTCCGGCAACTTGGCCTTGAACGTGAACGCATCCCCCTCATCGTGGCAGGCGGCATCGCCAGCCCTGCGCAGGTACAGGCGCTATTCGCCCTGGGTGCCAGTGCGGTGCAACTCGGCACGGCCTTCGCGGTATCGACCGAAGGCGATGCCCATCCGCAGTTCAAAAAGGTACTGGCCGAAGCGACACCGGAAGACATCGTCACCTTCATGAGCGTTGCCGGCCTGCCGGCACGCGCGGTACGCACGCCGTGGCTGGAAAACTATCTGGAGAAGGAAGCGAAACTGCAACGCAAGGCCAAGCCGAAACAATGCACCGTCGGCTTCGACTGTCTGCACCAATGCGGCCTGCGCGACGGCATAAGCAAGGCAGGCCAGTTCTGCATCGACACGCAGCTCGCTTTCGCGCTCAAGGGCGATATCAAACGAGGCTTGTTTTTCCGCGGTTCCGAACCCTTGCCTTTCGGGCAGGAGATCCGGCCGGTGCAGGAATTGATCGATTATCTTTTGACGGGCGCGCGACCGGTCGATGCGCCCTATGAGACGGAACGTGTGGCCGCATGACGAAGGAATGAGGTCGTGCTGCTCTGGAAGAACATGGAAGACATCTCTCTGAGCAAGACTAGGCAATAGTAGGCAAGACCAGGGCCTGTCATCAATTGGTTTGCACTCTCAAATGCATTGATGACAGGCCCTCCGCATTTATTCAGGAAAAATCACGCGCCACCCCGTGAAGTCATGAGGCATGGTCAGCCACATTGCCTTGCAGCGATTCCCGTAGATTTTTAAAGAATTGCAACGTGTCGATGATTGTTGTTTCGCGTTTCACTTCGGCGGACAAGCTGTAATTTAAGATTTTTTCACCATGGCCATTTTTTCCAGGTTTTACCCTGCCTTCTTTAGAAACATAAGAAATCACGCGTTCCTTTAGCGTTTGTGCAGGCTTATCTACATGGGCCTTATTAACTTTGACTTCGCTGTTTTCAGGCCGGGCTTTGAGATAACTATCCACCTTACTAGGAGATTGCGCATGCTTTAAGAAAGAAATGGGGAAAATGTCTGTTTTCGCTATCACCTCATGCAAATGTTGAGGAGAAGGTACAGCGGTCTTTTCTATCTCTTTGAAAGTTGCATCTTCTGTCGAAGGACGTAGAGACTTTCCCGTCAATTGTTTGCGGTGTAAATCGCGCATAAATTCTTCTTCGTCTGCCATTTTTTTGCAAAATGAGAAGCCGATGGGAGTGCAATCGTTTTCTGAATTCTGTAGATTCGTGGCCAAGTAAGACCATATATAGGGACGGTGTTCTAACCTGCTTAACTCCGCATTAAGCCTTTTCATTCCTTGTTGCACTCCACGTTGCCATATGTTTGCAGGCTCTATGGCAATCAGCGAAAGTTTGCCGTCTTCATTAACGATATCGATCGCAAGTTGATGGTGCGTGACATTCTCATTGTCTCCGGTCCGAACAAGGACGCGGCGAGGAAGGGGATGGTTACTATCAATGCTCTCCCTTAAGCAGTCGACAAAACTCGACAGGTTGTCAAAATGGGCCATCTTCAATGTGGGATGACGAAAGTTTTCCATGGCAGCGACATGGGGTGAAAAATGCCCATCGCGCAAACTGATCTCGTTATCCGGTTGCAGATTGGCCTTTCGATAGAGTTGAATCATTTCCAGGAAGTTGGTCAGTCCTTGAATGTGGCGGTCCAGTGCGGGCCTTAAGTCAGGATTTTCCAGGGACAGCGACGTACCCAGTATGTTTTCCAACTGTTTTGTTACAAAGGGATCGAGTTGCGCCAACGAAATTGGTTTGCTTAGAGGGCTGTTCGTTTTTAACCCTTGGGGAAATTTCAGGTCGAAAGAATCTATACGGGCAGCTTGGCTTTCAATGTCGCTGGCCTTTCCCTTTCCTGTTTCCTCGCTGGCATGGGGGAAGTCCATTTCAAAGTTAGCCAGGCTTTCTACAGGTGACTCACACAGTACCGGTTCTGTGAGCGTTGAGGCGATAGCGTCTTGAGCACTGCTGGGAAACGCATTCCTTGGAAAGTTTAAAAACAGGGCATTGTTGCCGTCAGCGGGGTCATGTCCAAACCCATCTATGCTGCCTTCCGGGGATTCAAACAACACGGGTTCCATGAAAGACGCGTCATGAACATGGGCTTGGTCATTGCTGCCAGGGCGACTTGGTTGGTTTAAAAACGGACTATTTCCTACGGCATATCCGCTTGCGGAAGAAGCAGGGTCTTCTGCAATTTGTTCCCTCATACCGGGTAAACAGGATGCTCTAGTGAGGTGACCGGACGTTCTCCAGTGCAGGGAAGATTTGCGCGGCGGAATGGGAAAAGGCGGACCATCGGAAGATAAAAAGGCGTTCTCTTCCTTTTTGGCGGCTTGGAGTTGTGCAAGCAGGTTTTGTTGGATCGCTTTTCCTTGATTTTTCTTGCGAGTTGCAAGTGCTTCCTTGTTTTCTTGCTGATCAGGCTGGGTATCCTGCCCCCTGGCTTTTTCTGATGTCTTTAAATTCGTGAAACCTTCTTTCCGCGTTAAGCCTTGTTGCGGGAGAACGATATGGGTAGAAATATGGTCTGG
>DATLIB010000040.1:0-14493 GCA_035539595.1 Noviherbaspirillum sp. | reverse complement strand
ACTTAGTATTTATTTGCTTATATGCCCTTTTGGCATAAGCAAGTGCAATCCGCAGGATTGGCAACGCTCTTAGGGAAATCATGAATCTTCACCAACTTCGCTTCGTCCGCGAAGCCGTGCGGCAAAACTTTAATCTGACCGACGCCGCCAAGGCTTTGTATACATCCCAGCCGGGTGTGTCGAAGGCGATTATCGAGCTTGAGGAAGAACTGGGGGTCGATATTTTCGCCCGGCATGGCAAACGCATCCGTGGCCTGACGGAACCGGGGCGGGCGGTATTGCGCTCGGTTGAGTTGATCATGCAGGAAATTGATGGCTTGAAGCGGATCGGCAAGGAATTCGCCGCCCAGGACAGCGGCAGTTTCACCATCGCCACGACGCACACCCAGGCGCGCTATGCGCTGCCGCGCGTGGTACAGGCTTTTACACAGAAATTCCCGAAGGTGCGGCTGTCGTTATTGCAGGGAAATCCAAGACAGATTACGGATATGGTCCTGAAGGACCAAGCCGACCTGGCCATTGCGACCGAAGCCATCGCCAGTGTCGATGGCCTGATTTCCTTGCCGTGCTACCAATGGGAACATGTGGTGGTGGTGCCGCCGGAGCATCCATTGCTCAATTCCAAGGCAGTCACATTGGAAGAAATCGCCAATTACCCGCTGATCACCTACGATAGCGCGTTTACCGGCCGGGCCAAGATCGATCATGCCTTTTCGATTCGCAATCTGAAGCCCGATGTATTGCTGGAGGCAATCGACGCCGATGTCATCAAGACCTATGTCGAACTTGGCCTGGGCGTGGGCATCATCGCCGGCATGGCCTTTGATCCTGAACGCGACAAGGGTTTGCGGGCGATTTCAGTGGGCCACCTGTTCGGCACCAACGTATCGCGGATAGCGCTCAAACAGGGCGCTTATATGCGTAGCTATGTGTATAGCTTTATCGAATTGCTGGCGCCGACGCTGAACCGAAAATTGGTCGAACAGGTCATGAGTGGAGAAAAAGACAGTTACGAGCTGTAGCCTTCTTTTCTGAACGGAAATTTCTGTTCGGGAGTAAAATTGCCGCCGTCATTGGGGAGTAGCCGCCCTCCGAATTGCGAGAGGGGCTTGCGTCAACAGACTTGGTCAATGCCGTTAGGTAAAGATCATGGCGCAAGCGATTCCAGGTTTGGCGAGACCTTTGACCGTGCCGCCTCTATTTGGGCTGGAGGGCGCACGGTCATTGGTATATTCCGGCCCTGGAGTCCTCATGGAAGCTTTTCTTCTTTCGACCGGCATTGTCGCCCTGGCAGAAATGGGCGATAAAACGCAGCTGTTGTCCCTCTTGCTCGCTGCGAAATTCCGCCGGCCCCTTCCTATCATTCTCGGTATTCTGGTTGCCACGCTGTTGAATCATGCATTTGCCGGCGCGATCGGCAGCTGGATCACCGCATGGGTTGGCAACGGCGCGTTGCGCTGGATTCTTGGTCTTTCTTTTCTGGCAATGGCAGTGTGGACCCTGATCCCCGACAAGCTGGACGATGTCGATGCCAAACCAGCCAGATTCGGTGTGTTCGGTACTACGCTAATAGCGTTTTTCCTGGCAGAGATGGGGGATAAGACGCAGGTGGCGACGATTGCCCTGGCGGCCAAATATTCCGCCTTTGGCATGGTGGTACTCGGCACGACACTGGGCATGATGATCGCCAACGTACCGGCGGTGCTGTTGGGGCACAAGATGACGCAAGCCGTTTCCTTGAAACTGGTGCATGCGATTGCCGCGATGATCTTCGCCGTACTCGGTGTGCTGACCCTGCTCAACGTCGGCAGTCTGTTTTGACTGCCGACGCGAGGAGGCTCAATCTTTCTAGGCTGCGAGACGGTTGTTATCCGTGATCTTGCAGCCGTCTAGCAGGAAGGCGAGGCTGATGACCAGCACCAGTTCGCCTTCCGCGGAGCGGGCGGTACCATTGACTCCCGGTACGGCCAGCGCGGTCAGCGGCTTGATGACGAGGTCGGCGGTGCCATCCACGGCGTCAACGGCCAGGATGTAGGGTTGGGGCGACGCAATCACGATGCCGACTTTTTCCCTGCCGGGTTCGTACCCAAGGATGTCCGCCAGCGAACGTACTGCCAGCGGTCTGCCTTGGTCGCGCAACACCGGCGCGCCGCCGACCTGATCGAAGGAGTCCGGCAATTCCACCACGCGCTGTACCACCGCCATCGGCATGGCGAGCGCGGCGCCGGCCGTGCGCACCAGCATGGTAGGCACAATCGACAGTTCAATCGGCAGGCGGATGGTGAAGCGGGTACCTTCGCCCAGGACGGATTCGATACGGATCGCACCGCGATGTTTCTCGACGGCGGTCTTCACTACGTCCATGCCGACGCCACGGCCGGATACGCTGGAGGCGACTTCCTTGGTTGAAAAACCGGGCAGGAAGATCAGTTGCAACGCTTCTTCGTCGTTGGGGGCGGCGTGTTCCCCGATCAAGCCCTTGGCCATCGCTTTCGTGCGCAACTTGTCCGGGTCCATGCCCTTGCCGTCGTCGGAAATCTGGATCATGACGCTGCTGCCTTCCTGCCAGGCTTTCAGCAGGATCGCGGCTTTGGCCGGTTTAGTGGTGGTGGCCCGTTCGTCGGCGGTTTCGATGCCATGGTCGAGCGAGTTGCGCAGCATGTGCACCAGCGGATCGTACAGGCTGTCGACCACTACGCGGTCCACCTCGGTTTCGGCGCCCTCGATCACCAGATCGACGTCCTTGCCGAGGTCCTTGGCCAGCTCGCGCACCAGGCGCGGGAATTTCTGGAACAGACGTCCCACCGGCTGCATGCGGGTGGACAAGGTGGCGCGCTGCAGTTCTGTCGAGTAGCGCGAGGCACGGCTCAGGGTTTCCTGCAGGGTCGCCATGAGTGCCGCGGCCTGGCCGTCGAATTTGAATTGGGCCAGCTTTTCCAGCAGGACGCTGGCCTGGTTGGCTGCCTGGACCGACTCGCCGGCCACTTCCAGCAAGGCATCCAGCTTGACCGCGTCGATACGGATACTGTCTTCTTTGACCTGGGCGGTGATTGGTCGCGCGATGTCGTCTGGCGCTGCTTTTTCCAGCGGCGTGACGTTGGAGGGCGCCATCGCAGCCGCTGCCATTGTTTCCCCTACGCCAGCCGGTACCACTGCCCGGTACAGTGCTTCCCAATCCAGGCCGTCTTCTGTGGCGACGGACGCTGAGGGGGCGGCAGCCGATGAGACGACCGTCGGGGCAATTTCCTTGCCTTCGATAGCCTGGGTCAGAATGTCTTCCAGAGCGGCCGGCATGGCCGGTAATGTCTCCGGTGCGGCGCCTCCGGCCAGCTGCCGGAGCTGGTCGCCGACGAAGCCGCTGGCCTGTAGTCCGGCTTCGATGGCGGTTGGCGTCACCGGCACTTGCCCGGTACGCAATCCATCGAACAGATTTTCGGTCAGGTGGCAGGCGGAGACGATGGCCGGCAGATTCATGAAGCCGGCGCCGCCCTTGATGGTATGAAACGAGCGAAACAGCGCATTCAATGTATCGGAGTCGTCGGGACGCCGTTCCAGCGAAAGCAGGTGCTCCTCCACGTTCGTCGCCAGATCGAGCGCCTCGACGACGAATTCCTTGAGCATGTCATCCATTAGAACCCCAGATCGGCAAGCAAGCTATCAACGTCGTCCTGAGCCATGGCGGTACCCGGTGCTGACGGTCCGCTCATCAGTTCGGCCGGCTTGTGTTCGGCGAGGACGGCCTTGACTTCCGTTGGCGCGTTGTCGCGCAGCAGTTGGGCCAGTTCATGTTCTGCCGTGCTGGTGATGGCGACGATCTTTTTGATCAGCTGTCCGGTAATGTCCTGGAAGTCCTGCGCCATCATGATGTCGAGCAGGCGGGCCTTTTCCGCATCCGAGGCTTCTTGTACGTCTGCCGCAAATTTTCGGGAATCGCTTGCCAGTGCCTTGAATTCGTCAATGCTGAGTTGGCCGTCGAACAACCGGCTCCAGCGGTTTTCCATGTTTTGTGCCGCCTTGCCGAGTGCGTCCTGCGCCGGCATGGCGGTATCGACCGCGTTCAGGACCTTGTTGGCGGCCTGTTCCGTCAATGCGGCGACATGGCTGAGACGGTCCTGGGCGTCGGTGATCTGGCTGGCGACATCGGACAGTGAGCGGTCGTAACCCAGTTCGCGCAAGGAATCGTGCAGCATCCGCACAATGCCGCCCAAGCGGGCGTACATGGGCTTTTCGGATTGGTCTTGCGCCGGACTCTCCGCCTGCAGAGGAGCGTTGGAAAGCGCATTTGCTGCGTTTGCCGCTTCTGTCGTTACATCGGAAACCGAGTCCGGAGAAGCGGCAGCAAGGGGGACGGTGCGTTGTGCGGCTACTTCATCGAATAGTGCTTCAAGATCGTCTGCAGCATCGGTCATGTCGGTGTGTCCTTATGTGTATTGTCGGTTTTTATCTTACAAAAACCTGGCGCATCAGCAGAATTGAGCTTGCTGCCTCCCCAGCGCCCTTGCGCACGATTATCAGTCACGAATTTCTTATGCGCAACTTGGACATCATAATGCGGGCGTACGGCACAGGCCAAGCTCTGTGCTAGGGATTGTTGTGTAAAGACTTATCCGGCGCTGTCGAGCAGCTGGATCGTCGCCGCGTGCAGCGGATGGCCAGCCGTGCCGAAGGCGTCGCAAATGGTCAGGTGATTGGCGGCGGGCACAGTAAGGTCTTCAAGGTGGCTGGATTGCCATGTTTCTGCGATCAAGGTGGTTTGCCGTTTGAATTCGTCCGATTCCAGTCCGCCAACGGCGGTAATGAAAGGCGCCGGCCAAGCCTGCGGCATGAGATGGGGTGACAGGGGATGGATGTCGTCGGTTGTCAGCTTCAGGTCGACATTAACGAAATTCGCATGCAGCACCGGCGCCAAGTCGTAAAGGCCGGACATCAGGACGGCTCCCTTCACCAAGTCGTGCGGCAGGTCGTCGCCCAAGGTCGGCCATAGGGCCGACATCATCATCGCTCCCAGATGGGCGCCGGCGGAATGGCCGGCCACGACGATACGGTTTCGGTCGAAGTCGTATTTTTCCGCACTGCGGTACAGCCAGGCGAGCGCACGCAGTTGTTGGCGCACGATGTCGGCAATCGATGCGTCCGGCGCCAGCGTGTAATTGGTCAGCGCGACGTTATAGCCGGCCCGCGTGTAGGCCGGCGCCATGAAGGAGAAATCCGACTTGTCGAGCGAACGCCACCAGCCGCCATGGATGAAGACCAGCAGTGGGGCATCGCTGCGGCTGGCCGGAAAGAAATCAAGGCGTTCGCCGCTGGCCTCTCCATAGGCCAGGTCCAATAATGCCGCCTGAGTGCGGCGGACCTGGGCCGATTCCTTCTGCCAGCGGGTAAAGATAAAGGGATGGTCGGGAATGGCGGCGCGAGCGTTGTATTGCTGGCTGTAATATTCGGCTGGATTTTTCATGGAGAAGGGCGGTAACGGGTGTGAATGCGTCATCGATTGCGCCCGCACAGTGTACCGGCATTTGGCCGGCTCAAGACCGCCCGACGCCGGGTTGCGGGCGGCCCCCGGGCAAAATGAGGTGGAATCGCGGCTGAATTGACGCCCTGTTGTGCGGCGCATACACTGCACGCCTCCTGGCGCCCGCCCAACACTTGAAGGGCCGGTCTGCGTGAGCGGTCCGGCGGACACATGCGCATTCCCCTTATCGAATCGACAGCCAATGCCGCGCTGTCGGCCGCGCTCGATGCGGCGATCAACAACAAGACCAAGCCATTGGGCAGCCTGGGGGCGCTCGAATCGCTGGCGAAGCAGATCGGCCTGATCCAGAAAAGCACGCAGCCGCGCGTCGTAGCACCGGCCATCATGGTATTTGCCGGCGATCACGGCGTGGTGGCGGAAAACGTCTCCGCCTATCCCCAGAGCGTGACGTGGCAGATGGTGGAAAATTTTCTGGCGGACGGCGCCGCGATCAACGTGTTCGCACGCCAGAACCGGTGTGCGCTGCATATCGTGGACGCCGGCGTGAACCATGACTTCGGACCGCGCGCGGGGCTGATCGACCGCAAGGTCGGTTACGGCACACACAATTTTGCGGAGCAAGCGGCGATGTCCCGGGACCAATGCGCGACAGCCATGCGGCACGGCGCGGAACTGATCGCCGGGCTGGAGGGCAATGTGCTCGGTTTCGGTGAAATGGGGATCGGCAATACCACGGCGGCGGCGGTGCTGATGCACAAGCTGACTGCGGCGCCGCTTGCCGATTGTGTTGGCGCAGGTACCGGCCTGTCGGCGCAAGGCGTGGCTCACAAGCAGGCCGTCATTGAAAGGGCGGTGGCGCATCACGCTGGAGTGACGGCGCCGCTCGATGTGCTCGCCACCTTCGGCGGTTTCGAAATCGCGATGATGACCGGTGCCATGCTGGCCGCCGCCGAACGCCGCATGGTGTTGCTGATCGACGGTTTTATTGTGACCAGCGCCTTGCTGCTAGCGGCTCGCCTGCAGCCTGCGATTCTCGATTACTGCGTGTTTTCGCACTGCTCGGACGAACGCGGGCATGCGCGGATGCTGGCGCACCTTGACGCGCGTCCTTTGTTGCAGCTCGGCTTGCGCCTCGGCGAAGGCAGCGGATGCGCGCTGGCCTTACCCCTGCTGCAGGCGGCAAGCAATTTCCTGTGCGAAATGGCGACCTTCGCGTCGGCGCAAGTCAGCGGCCAGGATAAATAAAGCGCCATGCACCAGGTTCGTCTTTTCTTCATCGCGCTGCAATTCTTCACGCGGCTGCCGATTCCGCGCTGGGTCGGCTTCGAGCCGGACTGGCTGCATCATGCCAGCCGTTACTTTGTCGCGGTAGGTACCGTGGTCGGTGCAATGACTGCCGGAGTGTATGCATTGGCGAGTTGGTTGTGGCCGCCTGCGGTTGCCGTGCTGATGTCGACCGTCGCCGGCATCTATCTGACCGGCGCCTTTCATGAGGATGGTTTCACCGACACCTGCGACGGCTTGGGCGGCGGTATGACGCCGCAGCGCGCATTGGACATCATGGTCGATTCGCGCATCGGTGCTTATGGTGCGATCGGCATCGGCCTGCTGCTGGCCGTGAAATGCGTCACGCTGAGTTTCCTGACGCCGCAGCCGGCGGTAGCGGCGCTGTTGGTAGCGCATCCCTTGTCGCGCTTGGCATCGACAGGACTCATCTGGCGGCTCAATTACGTCAAAGGCGAGGGCAAGGCCAAGCCGCTCGGACATCGGATGTCGCATGCGGAATTTCTGATCGCTGTCCTGACGCTCGCGTTGCCGGTGGCCGCAGTGATGTTCGCCGGCTGGCTCTCCTGGCAAGCGCTGGCAAGCGGCGCATTGGCGGTGCTGCTGGCCGCAGTCTGGCTGGCGCGCAAGTTCGTGCGCCGCATCGGCGGCTATACCGGCGATTGCCTGGGTGCCGTACAACAGGTGACGGAAGTGGTGTTCTATCTGGCGCTACTCGCAACACTGGGCTGAGCGATGCGGCTCTACCTGCTTCGCCATGGACAGCCGGACATTGCGCCCGGTATTTGTTATGGCGGCACCGATCTGACTGTGCCGCCGCAGGAGCATGCACGAGTGTTGTCGGCCGCGCTGCCGCTGTTGCCGCGACAAGTCCCGCTCTATGCCAGTCCGCTGAGGCGTTGCCGCGAACTGGCGGTACAACTGGCCGCGGCGCTGCAGGCGCCTACCCTGATCCATGACGAGCGTCTGGCGGAAATGCATTTCGGCGCTTGGGAAATGCGCGCCTGGGACGACATTCCGCGCAGCGAGATCGATGCCTGGGCAAACGACTTGAGCGCTTACCGACCGGGTGGCGGTGAAAACGTGATTGAGGTTGCGACACGCGTGCGCGCCTTCCATACCAGTCTTTGTGACGAAGACATCGATTGTGCCGTGGTTGTATGCCATGCAGGCACGATGCGCCTGCTGGCGCAATGCGGGGGGGAGGCCTCCATCGCTGCGATGGCACAGAATGCCGCACAGGAGGGCCACCGGTTTGCCTACGGTGAAGTCCTGATGCTGGATTGTTAATGTGGCAATGAATTTTGCGGCAAGCGATGCGAAGTTGTCGGCAAGGTAGTGCAAGCCTTACAATAGCGGCGTTTTGGTGCCCGCTCGCGTGTTCACGCAAGCAGTTAAACGGGAAACACGCCGCTTGAAAAAGCCAACGTGTGCTGCCCCCGCAACGGTAAGCAAGTCTCACGATCCCTCGTGAAAACCGCTCTTCGAGACCACTGTGCAGTTTGCATGGGAAGGTTGACCGGTTCGATTTGCCAGCCCGGATACCGGCCAGGACAGGTGGGAGTGTGCGGACGGGGATCTTCGCGAAACGGTTGGGGCAGGCGCTCCATGCTCTTTCGCACGTCATATCCAGTCCAGACGCTCCTGTTCAATCCGGCTTGCGGGGAAGCAGGCCGGTTGTTTCTTGACTGGATATTCAACATGACATCACCCGCCTCCCGGCACGCTCTCGCAGCGGGCAAGCCGCTGGCCATTGCTCTTTGCGCCGCCTGTTCTTTTTCCGCCCATGCGCAAGACACGGCGCTCGCACCGGTCGTCGTCACCGCCGCTCGCACGCCCCAGATCGCCACCGAAGTCTTGAGCGACAACATCGTCATCACGGCCGAAGAAATCGCGCGTTCCGGCCATACGAACCTGGTGGATTTGCTGCAGCGCCGGCGCAGCATGGAAATATCGCGTAACGGCGGACCGGGATCGAATGCCTCGCTCTTCATCCGTGGCGCGGAAAATCGGCAGAACATCGTGCTGATCGACGGCATGCGCACCGGTTCCGCTACATCGGGCGGCGCCAATTGGGCCAATATTCCGCTGTCGCAGATCGACCGCATCGAAATCGTCTACGGTCCGATGAGCAGCTTGTACGGCGCGGATGCGGTGGGCGGCGTGGTACAGATTTTTACCAAGCAGGGCGAGGGTGCGCCAGCGGCGACTGCTGCGGTCGGTGTCGGCAGTCGTGGCAAGCGCACCCTGGAAGCCGGCGTGTCCGGCTCGGATGCGCGCATCAGCTATGCGATCAGTGCATCGCATGAAAGGGCCGACGGTTTTTCGTCCACCCGCCCGAGCGCATTCGGTTTCAATCCAGACGACGACGGTTACGAGCGGACGGGCGCCAGCGGTCGCCTCGGCCTCGAATATGCGAAGGGGCACGAGATTGGCGTCAATTTCCTGTACAGCCGCCTCGATGCCGATTACGACAATGGACTGGCGACCGACGACCATACCTTGCAGCACCTGAACAGCTATAGCGTGTATGCAAAGAACAAGTTCGCGCCCAACTGGAACAGCCAGGTGCAGATCGGCCTGTCGAACGACAAGAGCCACACCTTCCCGACTTCTCCCAGTCGCTTCAATACCCAGCAGCGCTACCTCAGCTGGCAAAACGATGTGAGCGTGCGCGGCGCGGATCTGTTGCAACTGGTGCTGGAGCGGCGCGAAGAAGAGGTCGATTCCACCACCAGCGCCTTGAATCAGGAACGCACCACCAATGCGGTCGCCGTCGCTTACCAGTTGAAGCAAGGCGCCCATCTGGCCAATCTCAGCCTGCGCAACGACGACAGCTCGCAATACGGTTCGCGCACCACCGGCAGCATTGCCTACGGCTATCGTTTCACCAAGGCCTTGCGCGCCAATGCCAGCTTCGGCACCAGCTTCCGTGCGCCAACCTTCAATGAGCTGTATTTCCCGAATTTCGGCTTTCCCGGGAACCGGCCTGAAAAGGGCAAGAACGCGGAAACCGGCCTCTACTACGACAATGGCAAGTCCCGGCTCAGCGCCGTGTATTACCGCAACCGCATCACCGACCTGATCGTGGCTGCCAACCCTTGTCCCGGCAATCCGGAGTTCGGCTTCGGTTGCGCGTTCAACGTCAACAAGGCGGTGCTGACCGGCGTCACCCTGGGCGCGGGAACCACGTTCGGTAACTTGGCGCTCAACGCTTCGCTGGATTTCCAGGACCCGCACGACGAAACCACCGGGCGGCGCGTGGCCCGCCGCGCCAAGCGCCATGGCACGCTGGCTGCGGAATACGGCGTCGGCGCCGTGCATGCGGGAGCGGAACTGATCTTTTCCGGCGACCGTTTCGACGATGCCGGCAACCGCAATCGCCTCGGAGGTTACGGTTTGCTGAACCTGTTCGCCAGCTACGAGCTTGCGCCGAACTGGTCGCTGTTCGGGCGCTGGGATAATGTGCTGGACAAGGAGTATGCGCTGGCACGCAACTACAACACCGCAGGGTCGACCTTGTTCGTCGGTGTGCGGTACGGGATGCGCTAGCCGGTGGTTCCGGCAGGCCCTACCGGCGATTGATGATCCAAAGCAAAAAGAAACCTCATGCCGGCGCAGGCCGGACCACGGATTGACCTGTACATGGCAAGTTCAAACTCAATGACCGCGATGGAAGTGCAAGCGTATGCCACCAAAGGCCGCCGCCGGGCGACGGCGGTGCTGCTGGTGCTTGGTGTTTCCGCCATCGCCAGCCTGCTGTTTTCCTGCGCAATCGGCTCGGTGCCTTTGAGCGTGACGGAATTGTTTGTCGCGCTGGGGGAAACGCTGCGCGGGCAACCGGCCAGCCTTGCCGCGACCTTGCTGGAATTGCGCATCACGCGCGGTCTCGCTGCCTTCGTCACCGGCGCCACGCTGGCGCTGGCCGGCGTGATGATGCAGGCCTTGCTGCGCAATCCGCTGGCCGACCCTTACGTGCTCGGCGTCTCCGGCGGCGCCTCGGTCGGCGCGTTGACGACCATGCTGCTGGGCGGTGCGCTGTGGATGGTGGATGCGGCGGCGCTGGGCGGGGCGATGGTTGTTTCCCTGTTGTTGTTTCTGCTGGCGCGCCGCGACTTGCGCGGCGGTCTCGCCACCGACGGCAATGCTTCATCGCTGCTGCTGACCGGGGTGATCGTCGGCGCGGGGTGCAGTGCGTTGGTCACGCTGATGCTGTCGATTGCGCCCGACAATCGCTTGCGCGGCATGGTGTTCTGGCTGATCGGCGATCTGTCCGGCACGCCTTTGCGGGCTTTTCCCTGGATCGTCCTGGCCGGCGCATTGCTCTATGCAATGAAATCCGCGCGCGCCATCAATGTCGTCGCGCAGCATGCGGAAGCGGCGCTGACGCTGGGCATCAAGGTCGGTGCATTGCGCCAGGGCTTGTTCGCCTGCGCCGCCTTGCTGACGGCCAGTGCGGTGACCAGCGCCGGCAGCATCGGTTTCGTCGGCCTGATCGTGCCGCATGCCTGCCGCTTTGCGCTGGGGCCGGACCACCGCCTGCTATTGCCTGCGGCGGCATTGACCGGCGGCACCTTCCTGGTGCTGGCCGATACGCTGGCGCGCAGCGTGATTGCGCCACAACAACTCCCGGTCGGTGTCATCACCGCGCTGATCGGCGTGCCGGTATTCCTGATGCAACTGCATCACATCCGAAAGAAATAAGATGCTTGAGGCAATCGATGTCGATCTGCGGATCGGCCAGCGCAAGCTGGTGACGGCACTGAATCTGCACATCAACAAAGGCGAATGCTGGTGTGTGATCGGCCCCAACGGCGCCGGCAAAAGCACCTTGTTGCGCACGCTGACGGGCCTGCGCCAGCCAGAAGGCGGCAGCGTCAAGTTGCATGGCAGGGCACTGGCCGACTGGCCGATTGAAGCGCTGGCGCGAGAACGCGCCTTCCTGCAGCAAGGACGCAGCGACGCCTTCGGCTACAGCGTGATCGAAACCGTGTTGAGTGCGCGCCATCCGTATCATCATGCGCATTATTGGGACTCCGATGCCGATCATCGCGCCGTCCATGAGGCGCTGCTCGCGCTGCAGGTCGCCCATCTGGCCGAGCGCGACGTGCGCACCTTGTCCGGCGGCGAACGCCAGCGCGTCGCGATTGCTTCCGTGCTGGCGCAGAACACGCCGCTCTTGCTACTCGATGAGCCGGCCAATGCGCTCGATCTGGCGCATCAGGTCAGCGTGATGCGCCTGCTGGCGGAGATGGCGCAGAACGCCGGCAAGGCCGTGGTGCTGGTCAGCCACGATCTCAACCTGGCGCAAGGCATGGCCAGCCATGCCTTGCTGCTCATGGGTGACGGCGAATGGCAGGCAGGCAGCGCGGACGACGTGCTGCGGGCACCGCTGCTGAGTCTGTGCCTGGGACACCCGATTGAAGCCGTACAGCACGGCAACCGCACTATTTTTATTCCAGCAGAGGACATCCATCATGAATGACGACGGTTTGAACGAGCGCCATCGCGCGCGCATGCAACGCAAGAAGGAAGTAGTCGATCAAAAGATCAATGCTGCCAAGCGCGATACTGGCGTCTTGCTGGTCAACGCCGGCAACGGCAAGGGGAAAAGTTCCAGCGCCTTCGGCATGGTGACGCGCGCGCTCGGGCACGGCATGAAGGTCGGCGTGGTGCAGTTCATCAAGGGCGCCAAGGCGACCGGCGAAGAAAACTTCCTGCGCCGCTTCCCGGACGAAGTCAGCTTTCATGCGATGGGCGAGGGCTACACCTGGGAAACCCAGGACCGCGAGCGCGACATCGCCGCTGCGCAGCGCGCATGGGAAAAGGCCCAAGGTTTTCTCAACGATCCGGCCATCGGTCTGGTGGTGCTGGACGAACTGAATATTGCCTTGAAATACCGCTATCTCGATGTCAACCAGGTGGTCAAGGATTTGCTGTCGCGTCCGGAGATGCAGCACGCGGTGGTGACCGGGCGTGGCGCGCCGCCGGAACTGATCGAGGCGGCTGACACGGTGACCGAGATGCAGCCGGTGAAGCATGCCTTCGCGGCCGGCATCGCGGCCCAGCCCGGCGTGGAGTGGTAAGCGGATGGCAAGCGCGATGATGTTCTCCGGCAGCGCCCGCGTGGTCCTGATTTCCGCGATGGCATCGGGGCAGGGCAAGACTACGGTGACTGCAGCGCTGGCGCGCAAGCTGGTGCGCCAGGGCAAGCGGGTGCGCGTGTTCAAGACCGGGCCGGACTTTCTCGATCCGATGATGCTGGCGCGCGCCAGCGGTCAGCCGGTGCATGGGCTCGACTTGTGGATGGTCGGACAGGAGCGCTGCCGCCTGCTGCTGGCGCAGGCGGCAGCCGAAGCGGATGCCATCCTGATCGAAGGCGTGATGGGCTTGTATGACGGTACGCCGTCGTCGGCCGACCTGGCGCGCGCGTTCGGCGTGCCGGTGCTGGCGGTGCTCGATGCCTCAGCGATGGCGCAGACTGCCGGCGCCGTGATGGCCGGCTTGCGCGATTACGGGCCGGTGAATCTGGCCGGGGTGATCGCCAACCGTATCGCCAGCCCGCGCCATGCAGAGATGGTCGCGGGCGCGATGCGCGACATTCCCGTGCTGGCCTCGCTGGGGCGGCAGCAACAGTCGTTGCCGGAACGGCACCTTGGACTGGTGCAGCCGGAGGAAGTGGCGCAGATCGACACCATGCTTGATGCCTTGGCCGAGCAACTGACGATAGACGACACTGCATGGAACGGCTTGCCGGAAATCCGCTTCGAGGCGTCCGTCGTGCCCGACGCCGTCGGTCGTCCGCTGGCGGGCAAGACGATCGCGGTCGCACGCGATGCGGCCTTTGCGTTCATCTATCCGGCCAATCTCGATTGCCTGCGCGAACTAGGCGCCAGCCTTGTATTCTTCTCGCCCTTGGCGGATGAAGCGGTGCCGGACGAGGCCGATGCAGTCTACCTGCCGGGCGGCTACCCTGAACTGCATGCGTCCGTCCTGGGACAAGCACTGTGCTGGCAGGCATCGATTCGCGCCGCGCACCAAGCCGGCAAGGCCATCGTCGCCGAATGCGGCGGCATGATGGCGCTGGCCGAAACCCTGCTCGATCAGCAAGGTACGGTGTGGCCGATGAGTGGTTTGCTGCAGGGGCAGGTGGCGATGCAAAAACGCCTGGCCGCGCTTGGCCCGCAAGCCTGGGATACCGCACAGGGAGAGTTGCGCGGACATGCCTTCCATTACTCGCGCTTCGAGACGTCATGCACGCCGTTTGCTCACACCACCAAGCATGGTAGTGGCGAGCCCGGCGAAGCGATCTACCGCGACGGCAAGCTGACCGCCTCCTACTTCCACGCCTATTTCCCGTCCTGCCCCGGTGCAGTGGCGCAACTCTTTCTCGGACAGGACGGCGCATGACACGCACACTGGTATTGGGCGGCGCCCGCTCCGGCAAGAGCGCGCACGCGGAAAGATTGGCAACGCAATCCGGCAAGCAAGTGATCTACATTGCCACCGCCCAGCCCAGCGATGTGGAAATGCGCGCACGCATTGCCCATCATCGCGCCTCACGCAACGGCGACTGGAACACGGTGGAAGAGCCACTGGCGCTGGGCGACGCCATCGCGCAGTGGAGCGCGCCGCAGCGGCTGGTCCTGGTGGATTGCCTGACGGTCTGGCTGTCCAACCTGCTTTTTTCCGAAGCGCAGGACTATCCGGCGGTCGGCGCCATCACGCCGCCTGCG
>DATLIB010000039.1:0-4886 GCA_035539595.1 Noviherbaspirillum sp. | reverse complement strand
CCGGCAAGCCGAATGACAATCCGCAAACATACGGCTAGACCGCTGCCTATACTGATTCAGTTCCCATCCGTCCTGGGTCCTGTCATCACCGTTAGCCGGAGCACCGTTATGCTGACCTCGAAGCAAATCCGATGGTTGGGGGTATTCAGTTCCATCGCGACCATTGTGGGTACCGCCGTCTATTTCCTGCCGCAACCAACACCCGAACAAGCAGCGCCGTCCATACAAGCCAGCCATCTCCAGACGATGCGGGATGTGACCGTGGAATCAGAGGGTGATTGTGCGCCCAACTTCATGCCCGGCGTCACTGTCGGGGGATCGATCAGCGTATGTGCGGACAAGAAAGACAAACCGGCGGAGGCAACAAATTGAGTCGCCTGCACATGGCGGCGTTCGCCGCCGTTGTGCTGGCAACGCCGGCATTTTCCCAATCCGTGACCTCGCACGGGGATTGCGGCGCAAACTTTGTCGGTACGACGGTGCAAGGAAACATCAACATCCTGTGCAACCGCTACAAGGAAGAGCTCAAACCGCTGGAGAAACTGCTGCAGGACACGCAAAAATCCCAGGCCCTGAGTGCCGCCAGAATGAATGAACTGGCGAAGACGCTCAATGGCGTTCTTGCTCCGCTGGTGGAGAAGTACGAAAGCAGTACGGCGACAGCAAATGCGAACCTTGCCAAGGAAGGTCTGCATCGCTCGCTGACGCGCATCGAAAACCTGATCCGCGAAAATCGGGTTGCTGTCGCGGACAACCCCGCCACGCTGACCGATCTGACGCAACGCTGGGAGGTCGTGGCACAGGTGATACGCGGTGAATGCACACGCCTGCAAAAAGACTTTTCCCTGATTCATGACACCATGTGGGAACGCTGCGAAGTCCATGTCGCCCGGCTTCCCAAACTCGGTATTACGCCGGATAACCTGATGTCAATCAGCCTGCAATACCGCGCGGGGTCGGCGGTTGAAGTCGGCGAAACAGTCGCCGCGGCCAGTGCGGCTTCCGCGGAACTGGATCGCATGCTTCAGTACTCACGCTCGGCACAAGCGGCGTGGCTGGACAGGGGATGGATACAACCCTATGCGAAAAACCTGGGGAAATTCTGCGCCGTGGTACAGATGCCGATCACGCTGCCAAAGTGTCCCTATGAGAGATGAGCGGCGCTGCGTTTCACCGACATGGGTTGCCGGCGTCCTTGTCGGTGAAACGCAGCGCACACGGCTGGCAAGGCCCCCTTGCCAGCCTAGCCCTTGTTGTACCTCACGTACAAGATGTTGAAACTACGCTAGATGCAGCCGAATTTGAACCGGCTGCTCACGTAGCACCGCCACCATTGGCGGCGCGCCGATATCACTTCTTGGTATCGGAAGTGCCTGTGCTGTCCGACTCGCCAGAAGTACCACCGGCCCCGGTCGAAGGACGAGTGCCTGACGTGCCGCTTGCAGTCCCGGTGGAGGTGGCGGCAAGCGCCTGCTTGAGCGTGTTGGCCTGCGGGTTTTTCACCTTGCCGCTGATGACATCGTTCACTGCCACGGTCTGGCCGTAGTAAGCGTTGGTCTGATTCTGGTTGAACCGGATGTCGTTGACGCCGATGGACGCCACATTGCCAAACAGGCCTTTGGTGCCAGACCACGCCACAACGTCACCGGTGCCGGCGGACCCTTGCGCCACTCTCGTCCAATCGACTACCGTGAGTCCGGCATCGGCATTGAGCGAGAAGTTGTTTTTCTGCATGAAGCTGTTCACCGCCTTGTCGTTATTCAGGATCATGGCGATCTGGCCGCCCTCGGCGCCGATTTGCGCCCCGATGTTAATGCCACCGAGGTTATAGAAGGCTGGATCGCTCCATGTGCCGTCGTCCTGCTTGGCAAGCAGCACGCCTGCGCCACCGCTGGCGCCGACACCTAATGCGGCGCGCCCGTAAGTGGGCACGATAAAGACGCCTTTGGCCTGTTGCAGCAGATTGTTCATGCCGGGCTCGGCTTCCATCCTGCGGACCACCGCGACCGCGTCGTTGACGTGCTTCGTTGCGGCTGCCTTGCTGTCGCTGTCTCGCGTACTGGCAGACGCCTGCGTGTCGGAGCTGCCACTTGAACTGGTGGACTGGGCTACCGCAACGCTGCCCAGCGAGGTTATTGCAAGTAGGCAAGCTGTAGCAATTACCCGCATTTTGTATTTTTCCGTATTCATTTTTTAGGCTCCTTTTTTAGTGCATACAGTTCTGGCCAGGCGCAAAGCACGCCTGGCCACCTTGAGGGCATCCGATGGTAGTGCCGCATTCGACGTCAATCCAATGCAGACATGAAAGATGTGGCATTTGCCATGTCATCGCCACCGGCGCGCTCCGGCCTGGCCGATGTTGCAAGTACCGTGCCTCCCTTGCCGTCTATTGCAATAGGGAAGTACAGAAGCGCATCACGCTGCCATTCATGCAGCCGGCCCCACGATAAAAGGCTGATATCGAATGCGTTCCCCCAAATGCGATAACCGCGCGAGCCGCGACGCTGCGTTATGATGCGCCGTTATTTCCTGCTACCCGGAATCTCTCCATGTACAGTCTTTCCTCTCCCTCTCCCGCACGCGGCTGGTCGTTTTGGTGGAAACCCCTCCTGTTCATACTGATAGCCACAATCGGCCTCTACTATGTCAAGTGGTCGCCCTACTATGTCAAATCCTTCATCGCCGCCGACAGCCACAGCATCGGCGCCTCGATTCTCGACGACCGTCAGGAAACGCCTGTCACTGCGGCACTGACTTACGCCAAAGTGTATTTCCTGGCGATCTGGAAAGCCGCTGTGTTGGCGATGATCCTGGGTTCGCTGCTGCAGGTGCTCATCCCGCAGGATTGGCTGCTGCGTCTGTTCGGACGGCCTGGCATGGCCTCGACCTTGCGCGGCGGCTTGTTCGCGCTGCCTGGCATGATGTGCAGCTGCTGTGCCGCGCCGGTAGCGGCGGGCTTGCGTCGCCAGCAGGTATCGGTGGGTGCGGCGCTGGCTTTCTGGATCGCCAATCCGGTGCTGAATCCGGCGACGCTGGTATTCATGGGTTTTGTGCTGGGCTGGGACTTCACCGCCTTGCGGCTGGTGGCGGGCGTGGCGCTGGTGTTGGGCGTCTCGCTGATCGCACAGCGCATCGCCCGCCCGGAAGAAATCCCTGAAGCGGCGTTGGCAGCGGTGACTGACGCCAGCGCACCCGCGCAGCAGCATTTCCTGATGCGTTGGATGCGGCAATTGTGGCAACTGTTCTGGAGCACGATGCCGGTGTATGTAGTGGCAGTGCTGGCGCTGGGCGCGGCACGGGTTTGGCTGTTTCCGCATGTCGATGGCGCCATGGGCAATAGTTGGCTGTGGCTGGTGTTGCTGGCCATCGCCGGGACACTGTTCGTGATTCCGACGGCGGCGGAAATCCCCATCGTGCAAACCATGCTGTCGCTGGGCTTGGGGATGGCGCCGGCGGTGGCGCTGCTGATGACCTTGCCGAGCATTAGCCTGCCGTCGCTGCTGATGCTGCGCAAGTCCTTCGATGCCAGGGTGCTGGTGGTGGTGGCCTTGCTGACCATACTGGTCGGCGTGATCAGCGGGCTGGTGGGCGCGCTGGTGCTTTAAAGCGGATAGAAAGCGGATAGATCGCCGCAGGGATTCAGGCGGGCCGGCGGCGCTGGCGCAGGTAGTCGAGCACGGCCGCCTGCGCACCGGAAAATTCGATGCGCGATGCCTTGTTCTGGTACTGGTAGGCGTACATCGGGTCGTAGTATTCGCGCAGCAGACGGTCGATCCAGTCGCGGTGCCGTTCCACCGCGCCGCTGCGCGCTTGTTCCGCCAAGGCGGCCTGCATGATCGCCTGTATGCGCTGATGCCGCTCGCCGCCCAGGCGTTGATGAATGTTGTCCAAACTCCGCAGCAGACGCTCTGCAAACAGCACGAAGCCTTGCTCGCCATGCGCGGCGATGAACTCCGCACACAGGTTCACCACGTAGTCGCGCAGGATACGTTCCACGCGGCTGTCCAGACTGTCTTCCAGCCAGACGATGGGAAAGTGCTGCATGCCCTGATACAGCGGCAAGGGCAATGCGCAGCGGCCGATCAGCCGGCTTTCATCTTCGAGCGCGAATTGGTCGATTCCCCGGGCGCGCTTCTTCAACATATCGATCGCCAGGCGGTTCTCGAAGTCGATGCCGGAGGGTTGATCGGTGGCGTGCCTGCCGAAACTGGAACCGCGATGGTGAGCGTGGCCTTCCAAGTCCAGACCATTGTCCAGTTGGACGATGACATCGGTTTTTCCGGTGCCGGTCATGCCGCCGATTAACACGAAATCGCACTGCGCGATGGTCTGATCGATGGTTTCCAGCAGGAAGGTGCGCATTGCCTTGTAACCACCGGCTACACGCGGATAGTCGATGCCAGCTTCGCTTTTCAACCATTGCTGGACAATCTGCGAACGCAAGCCGCCGCGAAAGCAGTACAGCGCCCCTTGGGGATGGGCGCGGGCAAATTCGGCCCAGGCCTGGATGCGTTCGGCTTTGGTCTGGCCAGCCACCAGTTGGTGGCCCAAGGCAATGGCGGCCTGCTGGCCCTGCTGCTTATAACAGAGGCCGACCCGGTGCCGCTCGCTGTCGTTCATCAGCGGCAAGTTGATCGCGCCCGGGAAGGCGCCCTTGGTAAATTCCACCGGCGCCCGGACATCCATCAACGGCCGGTCGTGCAGGAAGAGCGCGCCGTAGTCGCCAATGTCACTGAGCTTACTGAGGTCGCTTGGCATCAGACCAGCTCCACCGCGCAGGTCTGGCGCTCGACCAGATGGCCAATCGGCGCCAGCGTCAAGCCGAGTTCCGCGGCGACGGCAAGGAAGGCGGCATTCCCTTCGGGCGTGACCGCCACCAGCAAACC
>DATLIB010000038.1:0-12143 GCA_035539595.1 Noviherbaspirillum sp. | reverse complement strand
CAACACAGGCGGAACAATTCAAGCACGACGGTTATCTGGTTTTCAAACAGCTGGTCACACCGGCCGCATGCGAAGCCATGCTGGCGGTCACACAGACACATCTGCAACAGGCGGTAGCGCCGGTCGAATACGAGGTGGATGTCGGCTATCCGGGTGCGCCGCCCTCGCTTGACGCACCCGGCGGCAAGACAATACGTCGCCTGCGCGACGCCTATCACCGCGCTCCCTGTTTCCGCGACTGGGCCACCGATCCGCGGCTGGCCCAGTGGCTACGGCAATTGCTGGGCGAGCGGGTGCATCTGACGTTGGCGCATCACAACTGCGTGATGACCAAGCATCCCAATTTCGGCACGGCGACCGGCTGGCATCGGGACATCCGCTACTGGTCGTTTGCCCGCCCCGAACTGATCTCGGTATGGCTGGCGCTGGGCAGTGAGACGGCATCCAACGGCGGCTTGAAAGTCATTCCCGGCTCGCACCGGCTGGACATCCAACGCACACAACTGGATGACCTCGACTTCCTGCGGCCGGAGGTGGAAGAAAACCAGCCCATCGTGGCGCGCGGCACAACGGTCGCACTGGAACAGGGCGATGTGCTGTTCTTCCACAGCGGCCTGTTCCACGCGGCGGGCAGAAACACCAGTGCGGCGGTGAAAACTTCGGTGGTGTTTGCCTATCGGGGTGAAAGCAACCTACCGCTGGCGGGCAGCAAATCGGCAGCGGCGGGCGACGTGTTGCTGGGATAATGTTGCAAGAATAAACCTCAGGCCGGCACGCTGCCCCGCTCAAACACTTCCCGCAGGCCTTCCCTGCCTTGCGGGGTTAATTGCAGCACCCGCGTCTTCGGCACTCGCACCAACCAATTCCGTTCCAGCAAAATCTGCAGCAAGGCCGCCCCCAGCGCGCCGCCGAGATGGAACTGGCGCTCGCTCCAGTCGAGGCAGGCGCAGGCAAACTGCCGCTTGGCGCTGCGCAGCGGTTCCAGCGCGATACCAAGCCCGGCAAACGCCTTTTCTCCCTCGATCGACAGCTCGAACTGTTTGCCGCAACGACGCAGCAGCCCCTGCGTTTCCATCTGTGTCAGCAAGCTCACCGCCAGTTCACCCGCCAAATGGTCATAACAAGTGCGGGCAAAACGCAAAGCCTGCGGCACCGCTTTCGAGGTCGGCAAGGCACGCGGCGCCGGGGGCGGATTGAGCGCCGCCAGCGACTCCAGGGCCAGCGCAACGGCATGGTTTGCCAGCCGGTAATAGCGATGCCGTCCCTGCGTCTCCACCTGCAACAACGCAGCCTCCACCAATTTCGACAAGTGACCGCTGGCCGATTGGGCGGATACATTGGCGGCGAACGCCAGTTCCCCTGCCGGCCGCGCCCGTCCGTCGATCAACAGCCAGAGCATGGCGGCGCGCGCAGGTTCGCCGAGCAGTGCGGCCATCTGGGCAATGTGGACGGCGGATTCCATGATTCACCTCGCGCTGAAATATCCCGGGAGCGGGGATCGTATCATGTCCCCTTCTGATGTTTTTCCTGTCTCTTTTCCAGCGGAGGTGGCTATGTTTGCAGTGGTCTTCGAAGTCTTGCCGTCGGCCAGCGGCTACCAGCGTTATCTCGATATCGCAGCCGCGCTGCGGCCCAAGCTGGAGGCGATCGACGGCTTCCTGTCGGTCGAGCGCTTTAGAAGCGTGCACCAGCCGGGCGGGATACTGTCGCTGTCCTTGTGGCGCGACCACGCGGCGCTGGTGCAATGGCGCGGCCACGGCGAACACCATGCAGCGCAGGCAGAAGGACGGCAATCGATCTTTGATGATTACCGCATACGCGTGGTGCACATGGGCGCTCCCGCCGAGGTGCCCGCGCCCGAGGGCCGACCGCTGCTGGGCTTGCAGGAGTACGCCGCAACCGATAGCGGCGGCAAGCTCTACCAGAGCCTGACAGACGCGGCCAAGCATGTCGCGCTCTACGACTTGAGCGAGGACGACGCCGCGCGCACCTGGCAAGCGCACACTGCAACGCCCGCTGCCGCACCGGCACGTGCCTTGTGCGGCCCCGTACTGCGCGACTATGGCTTGTTCGAGCGCCAGCAGGCGCCGCAACGCTTCCCCGAAAAACAGCGACAACGCTAACAGGAACCCCTCCATGGAAAACGTCTTGTTCCGGCAATCGGAGAGCGACAACCCTTATCCGCTGTATGCGCGCATGCTGGCTGAACAGCCGGTATACCGGGACGAAAGCAACGGCATATGGGCGGTGTATTCCCACGCCGCGTGCACCCAGGTGTTGCAGGCAACGACGGCAGCGCATATCCCCGCCCCGCAACCGGCGATGCTCACGCATCAGTTGGCGCGGCTCGCCAACCCACCGGCGCATCCGGCATTCCGGCAGGCGGTGATGGACCTGATGACGCGCCTGCAACCGGCGCATATCGCGGCATTGCTGGCGCGCTTGCTGGGCGCATCGGCAGAAGTGGATTGGGTCGATACCGTCTGCAAGAAACTTCCCGCACTGGCAGTGCTGGACGGACTCGGCTTCGGCCAGGAAGATATCGCCTCTATCCTGCCGCAGCTCGACGGCCTGACCAAGCTGATGTTGCCGAACAAGTCAGCGCAGCAGTTGGCCGAAGCAAACGCGGTCGCGACAGACATTCATGCGCGAGTCGCGCGGCATGTCGCGGCAAGCGGTGTGGTAGGCGACGATAACCAGCAGGCGATTTACGTGGCGAACCTGATCGGCCTGTTGATACAGAGTTATGACGCAGGCCGCGGCCTGTTGAGCAATGCCTTGTTGCAGGCGCTGACCCATGGCCGGCACGGCGATTGGCCCGCGCTGGTGATCGAAACCCTGCGCTACGACTCGCCGATCCACAACACGCGGCGCGTGCTGGTCGAGGACATGACCCTGCACGGACGCACGCTACCACGCGGCGATGCGGTCTTGCTGGTACTGGCTGCGGCCAACCGCGACCCGGCGGTATTTTCTCACCCGCACGACTTCGATCCGGCACGGTGCAATAACGATGCGCACCTGAGTTTCGGCGCCGGCATCCATCACTGCGCGGCACGGCATTTTTCCGTCAAGCTGGCGGCGGACGCCTTGGCGGCCTTGTTCGCCGCAGGCAGAAAAATCAGACTACTGCAGCCAGCGATGACTTACGAGCCGATGATCAACGCGCGTCTGCCGCGCCAGTTGTGGATCGCACTCGGCCAGTAGTTCGCCACTCCTTATTTTTCATTCGTAGGTTGGTGGTGAGCAAAGCGAACCCCAACACGCCCCCTCAAGGTTTACGCGACTACATCATTGCGAACGCCGATGTTGGGTTTCCTGCGTCAACCCAACCTACACGAAAACGGAAGCGTGGCGGACTAGTAGAACAAGCGCACGAAATTCACCATCCGGTTCAGGAAATAGTTCTGCGCCTGATTGAGCATGCGCTCGTATGCCTGGCGCTCGAGCGTGCCTTCACACTGTTCCGACGTCAACCGGCCATCCTGATAGCGGGTTTCCTGCATCTTCACATGCAAGTCGCCGCCTTGCGAGAAAATCTCGGTCGATGAATACCTGAAGGTAAAAAATCCGCCCGGCTGCGCGCCCAGTTGCGGCAGCGGCGCCGGTACATAGCTGCTACCGTCCTCGTTGACGGTGAGCGGCGCAGTGCGCATGCGATCGCGCATTTTGTCGATTTCCCTGTTCATGTCTTGTCTCCAATCATCACATTGCCAACGGCTGCACACAGCGCATCGTCCACCGTCTCCAGCCACACTAATTGCAGTTCCCTGCGAGCCTGTTCGGGAATGTCTTCCAGTTCCTTGCGATTGCGCGCCGGCAGCAGAACGCGCCGGATTCCCGCCTGCAAGGCAGCCAGCACCTTTTCCTTGATGCCGCCGACCGGCAACACCAGTCCGCGCAGGCTGATTTCGCCGGTCATGGCGCAATCGTTGTGTACCGGCTTGTTACGCACCAGCGAGGCCAAGGCAACATACATGGCGACACCGGCGCTGGGGCCGTCCTTGGGCAGAGCACCCGCCGGCACATGCACGTGGATATCGTTTTTTTCGAAGACATCGACATCGGCATTGGCGCGATGTTCCGCGCAATGCGCCTTGACCAGGGTTAGCGCCGCCTGCGCGCTTTCCTTCATGACCTCGCCCAACTGCCCGGTCAGGATCAACTTGCCACTACCGGGCGTGCGGCTGGCTTCGATAAACAGGATGTCGCCGCCGGCCGGCGTCCACGCCAAGCCGGTGGCGACGCCGGACAGGCTGGTGCGCATGGCCAGCTCGCTCTCGAATTTGCGCGGACCGAGGATATCGGCCAGCGACTTGTCGGTCACCCGCAGCAGTTGCGTTTCTCCTTCCGCCACGCGCATGGCGGCGTGACGAAACACGTTGCCGATTTCCCGCTCCAGGTTACGCACACCGGCTTCACGGGTGTAATCGCGGATGATGGCTTGCACTGCCGCCTCGTCCAACTCGCATTGCTGCGGCGTCAGGCCATCCGCTTCACGCTGGCGACCGATCAGATAACGACACGCGATCTGCGCCTTTTCTTCCTCGGTATAGCCGGGCAATCGCAGGACTTCCAGGCGGTCGAGCAAGGCTGGCGGGATCGTGTCGAGCAGGTTGGCGGTAGCGATGAACATGACTTTCGACAAGTCGAACGGCTGGCCGAGGTAGTTGTCGCGAAAGCTCGCATTCTGTTCCGGGTCGAGCACTTCCAGCAGCGCGGCGGCAGGATCGCCCTGCATGCCGCCGGTGCCCAGTTTGTCCAGTTCATCCAGCAGCAGCACGCAATTGCGCACGCCGGCCTTGCGGATCGCCTGGATGATGTTGCCGGGCAAAGCGCCGATATAGGTGCGGCGGTGGCCGCGGATTTCCGCCTCGCCATGCACACCACCCAGACTGACCCGGACGAACTTGCGGCCCGTGGCGCGCGCGATGCTCTGGCCGAGCGAGGTCTTGCCGACGCCCGGCGGGCCGACGAAGCAAAGGATCGGGCTGTCGCTGTCCGGATTCAGTTTGCGCACCGCCAGGTATTCGAGAATGCGGCGCTTGACCTTGTGCAAACCGAAATGGTCCTGGTCGAGAATGGCGCGTGCCTGCGCAATGTCGATGCGCTCTTCGGTGAGATTCGCCCACGGCAATTCGCTCATCCATTCCAGGTAGGCCTGCAGCATCGCATATTCGGCCGACGCCTCCGGCATGCGTTCCAGGCGCTGCAAATCCTTGCGCGCATGCGCGGCGACGTCGTCCGGCATGCCGGCCTTGGCGAAGGCGTCTTTCAACCCGTCGAGTTCGCTGTTGCTGCTGTCAGCTTCTCCCAGCTCATCCCGGATGGTTTTCATTTGCTCGCGCAACAGGTATTCGCGCTGGCGGTCGTCGATGCGTTCCTTGGTCTGCTCGTTGATTTCATGCGACAGGCGCAGCACTTCGATACGCCGCACCAGAAAGCGCAGCACTTTATCGATCCGCTGCGGCAAGTCCAGTGTTTCCAGGATGTCCTGTTTCTGCGGCAGCGGCAGGTCCATCAGGCCGGCGACAAAATCCGCCAGCGCGGACGCGGAATCCATGTCTTCCGTGGCGTTGCTCAATTCCGCCGGCGCTTGCGGCAACAGGGCGAGGATTTCGGCGGCGCGCTCCTTGAGTTGAATCAAGCGTGCTTGAATATCGGCGCTCTGCTCTTCCGCATCCGGCAAGGATTGCACGCGTGCTGCATGAAAGGGGTAGCCGTCGAGAAATTCGATGATGCGGAAACGCTGCTCGCCCTGGCACACCAGGTAGCTATCGCCGTCCTGCGAGGAAATGTAGCGCAGGATGCTGGCCACCGTGCCGGTACGGTACAACTGGTCCGATGTGGGCGCTTCGATCTCGGCATCGTGTTGCAGCAGCAGACCGATGGGGCGCTCGTGCCGCACCGCTTCCTCGGCGGCTGCCAATGCGCTATCCCGGCCCAGACTGACGGGCGCCACCATGCCCGGAAACAACACCAGATGACGCAGCGGGATCAGCACCATGGCATCGGGCGGCAGCACCGGCAAGCTACGCCTCGTCGTCTCCGTCGCGGTATCGAGTGCAGCGAAAGTGCCCCTATCGCCAGGTGCAAGCGTCGCGACAGTGCCGGAATCCGGTTGCATTTTCATGGGAAATCTTCCTTCTGTCCGTCGGCGCGTACTGTTGCTGTGCTGGATTGGACAGGCAGCCCAAGACGAGCGTTCCGCCGTCGTACCTCCGCGTGACAGATTTTGTCGACGGACTCGCGGGCAGCGTGCTGCCAGAACTTAATGCGTTGGCGGAAAGTCGAACTTGATCGTTACGTAACGTAACGTCACGCCGCGCCTTGGCAGCGCAGATAGCGCAGATTTAGCGCTGCCGGGCAGGCCTATTTGAAAAGGAGTTTCCCATGGACCAGACCCTTTCCGGCCTGAACGTCGCCATCCTCGTTACCGATGGTTTTGAACAAGTGGAATTGACCGAGCCGCGTGCGGCGCTGGAACAGCAAGGCGCGCAGACCAAGCTGATTTCCCATATGCCCGGCACCGTGCAGGGCTTTCACCATGACAAGCAAGCCGATCGGTTCGATGTCGATCTGGTGTTTGCCGATGCCGATCCGACGGAATTCGACGCCGTGCTGCTACCGGGAGGCAAGATCAACGGCGAACGAATTCGCACGCTCCCCGAAGCGCAGCACTTCGTGCGTGAAATGGCGGAAGATGGCAAGCCGATTGCCGCCATTTGTCACGGCCCATGGTTGCTGGCAGCGGCGCACTTGGTGGAAGGCAAAACCCTGACCAGTTATCCAGGTTTGCAAGACGACATGCGCCAGGCTGGCGCGCAATGGGTGGATCAGGAAGTGGCGGTTGACGGCAACCTGGTGACCAGCCGCAAACCGGACGACATTCCGGCGTTTAACCGCGCGCTGCTGGACATTCTGTCCCAGCGGCTGCATGCCAGCGTACGCGGCACGCGCGATGAACAACCGGGAGTCGGCCTGTCGGGTTGAACTTCATCTGCACCTATTGAGCTTTACATAAAACACGGCGTCGCAAGGAGCCGCGCAATGAGGCACCTGCCGGCGCCCGGCGCATCGCGTCCCAGCGCCATGCGCCAAATCACAGGCCTGGAACTGTTTTATTCCTGTGCGGTGCCTTAGTACTTGGTAAACGGCAGCGTCCATGTAAGGCTCTTACATCACTGTGCAAACGCCGGCTGCATTACCGTCCACAGGATGAGTTTTACCGCCATTCTCGCGCCGGTTTTTTTCATGTAGTTGCTCGAATGTTTTCATAAGCTCGCCCATCGCATCGGCACAACTCGTTTTAAGTTGCTCGATAGTACGCTGCTGATCAGCAGATCTCCATTCCAGATAGGCGTTCAAGGAAATGCTGCGCAGGCTTTCCGGTTCATGTTCATGCTCGGGAAATTCGTCCTGACAGTAGTTATCGACAAGCTGGTTCAATGTCCGCATGTCGCATGACGCCAGGTTGTAGCGCTTGTTAGCCGCCCATTGTGAGAAACGCCCGAATTCCTTGGCAATGGTCGCAGTCAATTGAGTGCTGATCGACGGTTCGTTTTGCTCCGTGCGCGGTGCCGTGTTCCTGGCCTGATCCAAATAATCCCTGAACTCTTTTGCATGTCTGTCATTGTTTCTCAGTGCCTCCGGGATGGTTGCCGCATTGGGCTTCGGCGTCCAATCCCTCTTCTCCGGCCAGCGGCAGAGAGTCGCTTTCAGTGACCCGGATGGGAATAGGTCGGCAAGCATGTCCTTCAACGGCTGCGGGGCTGTGTCGGTTCCATCGGGAAGACGCTTCGTCGCTAGCCATATCCCGGACTCAGGGGACTTGCGCAGGGGAATGGCATGCGGCTGCTCAGAGATCAGGAGCATCCCCTGTTTGTCCTTGGAAAAGTCGAGGTTCACTTGCAGGAAAGGCGCGTGGTTAAATTCTTGCATCGACAGCTCGCCACCTTCCAGCTTCGCCAAACACCGCACAAGTGCGTGCTTTTCGAGGGTGTCGTATTCCGGGCTTTGGTATTTTTTCCAGCCTTCTTCGCCTGCCTCGCACTTCTGTTGTTTCGCTGCCTCCTCATTCACTATGCATGTCATATGGTGGGTGAACATGTCTACCAACTCACCTTCTGTCTTGTGCGGTAGCAATGCGCCAAGCGCGGCGATGTAATAAGAGGCCTTGGGCGGCTTCTGATCGGCCATGTTCGCTGTCTCTGCCGCCGATACACCGCTGGTCGATATCCCTTGCATATGCCCCGGCAATCCCCCTCCATAGCTGGCGGAGACTGGTAGCGCAGCTTGGGAAGCGTGAAAGGATGTCATCTGAGGATGAAAGGCGGGGGGAAGTTGGCCCTGAGTTACTCCCACTAATCCAGGCATGCCATCTGGGCGCTGATGGGGCGGCAAGGGAGTGAAAGCGGATTCATCGGAAGGGACGGTATTGCCACGGTAGTTGGGGTGGGGGCTATTGATTTGGAAAGGGTTTGTCATGATGTTCTTTCTTTGTTTTGTTCAAAAGGGGGAATCAACGGTTGTGCGCAGCCTGTGTGCGTAACATGCGGGACAGAGAGCCGGCACTGCGGCCGGATGCAGGCTGGCTTGACCGGCCCAGCAATTTCTGCACCGCATCGACCTTCTGTCGCACCAGTTGCAAGAAGCCGCCAGCATCGGCTGCACTCAGCTTCTCCTGGCGTTGCCGCGCCCAGACGATGACCGCGCCGCTGGCCCGGTCGAGCATGACGCTGACCGCATCATCAGCTTCGCTGCAGCGATTTAATTCCAGCAAGGCCAGCAGCGTGTCGGAAGGATACGGTGCAGAGAGCGCACCGGCTTCGCTGATGAAATCCACTTGGCCGGATCGGCCCGTGACATACACTTTTGGCTTGCCCTCGAAGTGAAAGGTGGCGGCCGGTTGCGCGGGCCCGGCCGGCAAGGGCAGGGCCAAGTGCCGCAGCAGCGCCGCCAACCAGTCGGAGAAGGATTGTTTAGGCATGGGGGTGTCCTTTTATTGTTAAAGGAGAATGTTCAATTACCCCATGAGTGGCGATAAGGCAGTTACAGTTCCCGTGCTCACCCATTGCGACCCGGCCCCTGCGGCATCTTTGCTGCACCGATCCTGGCGCAGATGGGCTTCCGCCCGATCATCCTCGAACGCGGCAAGGTGGTGCGCGAGCGCACGAAAGATATCTGGGGCTTGTGGCGCAAGCGCGAGCTGGCGTCGCGGGCGTATGTGCTGGGCGGACGCAATTACAATGCGCCGTGGCAACTGTTGGGCGACTTCATCGCCGGCACGCCTTCAAGGGTGTTTGGCTGGGGTTTCCAGTTGAAGTGAAACTGAATCACGGGCGTCTGGCCTTTCGGCTCATACCAATCCCTCTTTATAACGAAACAGTGAAATCGATGGATTTTTTCGTCTGGCAAGGCGGGAGGAGAAGTCATAGCGCGCTATGGCGACGACGAGCAACGCCGCCAGACGGAAAAAGACGTGATTTAACGTCTCGTTATAAAGAGGGATTGGTATCAGATGCACACGCGCGCAGGACATTCGCTGATGCCCGATTCGTCGATGAAGACGATCAGTCGCTTTTGTGTTGACGCAACAGAAAAACAGGCGTGCCCGGCCCTCATCCGGCACGCCATCAGTGCGTTTAATCTAACTGGAACGTCACCTTGGCATTGATCCGCCAGTTGACGACCTTGTTGTTATCGACCTGTGCTTCGAACTCTTTGACGTACACCGAGCGGACACCGTGTACCGATTCAGTAGCTTTCAAGATGGCCGCATTCACGGCGTCTTCCCAGCTCTTCGGCGATTCGGCGAGGACTTCGATTACTTTCATGACATTCGACATGCTGACCTCCAGTGGACAAGATGGGCACGTGTCAAACCGTGCAACGCGCCTGCATGAAGCACGGCGCCACTGATCGATCATAAGCAGCGCACCCGGCGAACCGTCTGCGCGATATCAACGGCGCGGCTATGGAACGAGCACGAAATAATTTCCCGATTTGGACGCGTCCGGCGGGAGGCAATGCAAGGCGCGAGGAGGAGTCATAGCGAGCTATGGCGACGACGAGCAACGCCGCAGTGCGCCCGTCAGACGTGGAACAAATCGGGAAATTATTTCGTGCTCGTTCCTGTGCGCACCGTTGCAAGACAATGTCAATTCCTGGCGTGTGCCAGATGGAAACCGTCCAGTCCTTCGAAGGTACTCATTTCGCGGGCCAGTTCGGTGAGGGGGGCACCGCTGTTTTTATCGAAGGCAACGGCGACGAAATGCCATTCGGCTTTGCCCTTGTTCATGGCAATCGAGATCGAGCCGCCGGCGATTTCGTAGCCGCGCCGCAATGCGGCGGCGCGCAGCCGCTCTTCGGACGGTTCCACGCCTTCCTTGAAACGCATCTCGATGGCAATCGCCTGGCGCGATGGCAGCCAGCGCGCCAGCGACGGCACCCAGATCATGCAAAAGGCCGACATCAAGGCCAGCAGCATGGCCGACAGGTAAAAGCCGACACCCACCAGCACGCCGACCACCGCCACCGCCCAGATCGAGGCGGCGGTGGTCAAGCCGCTGATGTTGAATCCTTCCTTCATGATCACGCCGGCGCCGAGGAAGCCGATGCCGGTGACGATGCCCTGGATGATGCGGGTCGCATCGGCGACCGGACCGATGATCATCTGTCCGCCATGCCAATCGCCCTGATAGCCGGCAATGACGGTCAGCGCGGCGGACGCCATGCACACCAATCCATAAGTACGCATACCGGCGGCGCGGCCGCGGTAAGAGCGTTCGTAACCGACCAGCAAGCCGAGCAGCAAGGCGCCGAACAGGCTGAAGAAGACGATCAGGTTGGTTGCCACTACGGGACCGGACCAGAACGAGGCCAGCAATTCGAGGGAGGGAAGATCAGATTTGAATGTTTCCATGAGATGCAGTGAGTAAGGCATGAGACGAAGCAATGAGTAAGGTTGCAATTCTTCCCGGCAAGGCAGCAAGCGGGAAGCGGACAGGGTTCATGAGCGTCCCGGCGTCAGGCGCGAAAGCGCCGCAGTCCGTCGAGGTCGAGTATCTGGATGCCGCCGTAATCCACCTTCAGCAAGCCCGCCTTCTCCAGCACCTGCAAGGCCTGGTTGGCGCGCTGGCGCGAAGCACCGGACAGGTAGCCGATTTCTTCCTGCGAAATCTGCAGCAGCATGTCCGTGCCGGGATAAAGATGGGTGTTGTACATTGCCGCCAGACAGCGGGCGACGCGGGTATCCACGTCCAGCATGCGATCGAACTCGACCATGCCGATGAACTGGCCCAGACGTTCGTTGAGCTGCATCAAGAGGAAGCGGGTGAACGGCAAACTGGTATCGAGCAGCCACATGAAGGTCTTGGCCGGCATGCGGGCAATGCGGCTGTCGCGCAAGGCGGTCACGTCGTACTTGCGCAGTTCCTGCTTCAGCAGCGTGCCTTCGCCGAACCAGCCGCCGGCGGACAGTCCGGTGAAGGTGATCGACTTTCCTTCCGATGACAAATTGACCATTTTTACCAGGCCGTCGATCACGCCGATCCAGGCGTCCACCTGTTCGCCCTTGCGGCAGACGTAGCCGCCCTTGGGCACAAATGCTTCCACCGTATCGGCCTCGACGCGCGCCAGTTGTTCCGATGTCAACTGCTGCGCCCAGATCGCCTTGCGCAGCACTTCCTGCAGCGAGGGCGGGTGCGGATTGGTTGTGCAATGCATCAACGATAGTTTCGGTTTAAACGGGGATTGTCAGTCAAATGACAGCGTACACAAATCGAACTGTCTAGTATTCTGAACACACCAGTCCGTCACTCCTTGTTGTTTCATTCCGCATGAACATTGCGGAGTGATGGACGATTAAAAACAACGGAGACATTGTAAGCCCAGATGATTGCCACGGACATCCCGTGTGCAAGGGTTTGCATCGCCCACGCAGGCGCTCCGGCCTTTTCACCACCGACCGTCAGGAGAGAGTGGGAAGATGGAAGAGACAAGCACCACGGGCAGCAGCACCTTCCCGCGCATGTTGCTGCAGCATGCACGGCTGCGGCCGCAACAACCGGCCTTTCGCGAAAAGGACCTCGGCATCTGGCAGACCTGGAACTGGGCGCAGGTGGCCGATGAAGTGCGAGCGC
>DATLIB010000037.1:0-5754 GCA_035539595.1 Noviherbaspirillum sp. | reverse complement strand
GTGCTGGGGCGAATCGTCGAACTTCGTCCGCGCATGCAAGAGCACATAGTTATTCCAGATCATCATCTCGCCCGGCTCGAGCAGAAACTCCACGCGAAAACGTGGGTCGTTGGCCAAGGCTTCGAAGCAATCGGCCGCTTCGGCGAAATCCGGGCGCAGTGCAATGCCGGTCCGCTCCACGGCTTCGTTGCTGTTCTGGCGCGAGAAAAAGCAACTCACCTGCCCTTCCACGCACGAAAATATCGGCACGTCGCACGGAGTCACGCCGATATCGGTGCCGCGCGCTTCCAGCGACGCATACAGCGTGCCCCGGTACATGGCTTCCAGCAGTTCGGGGCGGGTTTTCAGGATCTCGTTGTGTATCGCCAGCGCACTGACCAGGTGGCTGTAACCGCCGGCTTCCGCGCGCTGAATGCACATCAGGCCGACCACGGCAAACGCATCCGTATGCGGCGACAGTTCGCCCGTGCCGCGGTAGCCACGGGCGTTCGGGTAATCCTTGTCGCTGGTAACGTGGCACAGGCGATCGCCATAGGCATTTTGCATCATGGCCTTGCCGAGGTGGGTACCGAAGCCCCAGAAGACGCGCTCGCACTGTTCCGGCGTATAGCGCTCCGGCGTCAGGCCGCGCACCAAGACTGCACCGCGTCCGTTCTGCATGATCTCGCGCAGTTCCAGCAACAGCGCGTTGATCGCCGGATGCTCGAAATCCCGGCGCGTGACTTGCCGCGGCGTCAGGTGGGCCGTGCTCGCCAGCAGCAAATCGATGGCTTCCAGCTGCTGTGGCGTCATGGGATAAGTCAGGCATGCCTTGGGATCGCTGCCGAGCGAGGCACTGGTCCAGGCAGCAGGGTGGTCGATGAGCTGACGATAAACCGGTGTAAGTATCCCCATGGCCGCATCCTCCTGGTTGTTGGAACGCACTTCAGGAACCCATTGCACACTGGTCAAGCCGGTTGCAAACGCAGCGCGGGT
Organism: Noviherbaspirillum sp.; assembly: GCA_035539595.1. Taxonomy (GTDB): domain Bacteria; phylum Pseudomonadota; class Gammaproteobacteria; order Burkholderiales; family Burkholderiaceae_D; genus Noviherbaspirillum. The sequence continues at coordinate 4,779 of DATLIB010000037.1, read as the reverse complement.
TGCAACCGACGAGACGCACCGTACCGGCAACAATCTAACCGACAAGCAGTTACCGAGTCTACAAGGCGTTTTTCATTCCATCAATACACGCACTGCTTTTCCCGCTGTACAACCGGACCAAGGCGTTATTCCCGTCATCTGGCGCGGAAGGTTGTTTTCACCATAGTAATTTGCAGCATGCTGCACAAGAAACATCTCGATATCGCGCCAGCCTATTTGCCAGAAGGATTGCGCGTTGGGCAGGGATGCTTGTCCAGTCTGGTATCGCACACACTGACATGGCGCAGGTACTGCATCCACCGGGCGATTTGCTCCTTGCTGGGCTCGAACTTGAACGCTTTCTGCACCAGATAAAAACTGTCGTTACCTTTGATGGCCTTGAACCAGGTGAATTCCGGTTTGCCGGTCGCCCGATTCAGCGGGCACGAGAGAAACCATACGGCGAACGGATAGCCGTTCTCGACACCCTTGGTCACCGCAGCCGCGTGACTGCCTTTGCATGCGGCTTGCCATTGTTGCTGCATGAACGATTGAAAACCTTCCGGCGTTACCTTCTTCATCCCGAGGAAAATCTGCGTGGTCAGCATCTCGCTCCATTGTTCGATGGCCTCGTCTTCCGGGATCATTTCCATCATCAGCAGATTCTCCTTCTTGCTCTGGAATCCGACCTTGTACGCCGGGGGAAGATTCTGCAGCAGGTTTTCGCCCTTGAGCTGAGACCAGGCGCACAGCGGAAGGGACAGGATGAAGGCCAGGCAAATATGAGGAAGGGTTCGGTACATGTCGATTCCGTGAAATAACGCGCCAGTAGTCCAATAGTCCAATAGTCCATCGCTCGTCAAAAGCGCTGTCGATGCCAGAAGGGCAAGAAGCCCTGTTGCAGCACGACTGCATGCCGCGTTCTCGTCGTCCAAAGTACCGGATCCGACTGCTACAATCAATAGGGCCTCAGCAGGGAGAAGGACCCAATGAACCCATCCACCATCCTCGGCCTCATCCTGGCTGTACTGATTGTCGCCGTCAGCGCGATGTTCAGCGTGCGTCATCCCTCCGATCTCTTCGATCTGCCCAGCCTGATACTGGTGGTCGGCGGCACGATGGCAGCGACCCTGATCAGCTATCCATTGCGCGAAGTCGTGAGGGTATTCAAGGTGTTCGTGATCGTCCTGCGCAACGAACAGCTGTATGCCCGCGAAGATCTGAATGAGATCGTGCGCGTCTCGCGCAAGTACTTTCAGGGCGACATTGCAACGCTCAACCAGGAACTGGTCCATTGCAAGAATCCCTTCCTGCGCACCGGGGTGCAATTGGTGATCGATGGCGCACCGGTCGCTGACATCGTCGAGCTACTGCAATGGCGCATCTCAAAGCTGAAAGCGCGCGAGACTGCCGAAGCGCAGATTTTTCGCAGCATGGCGATGTATGCGCCGGCATTCGGCATGCTTGGCACACTGCTGGGCCTGACCAACCTGCTGCATGGCCTGCAGAGCGATTTTCAATCCATCGGCGCCAGCCTGGCGCTTGCCATGATCACCACCTTGTACGGCATTCTGCTCGCCAACCTGCTGTTCAAGCCGATCGCCATCAAGTTCGAGCGGCGCACCGAACGCCGTGTGATGCAAATGAACATGGTGCTCGAAGGCGTGACGCTGATGGCGCAGCGACGTAGCCCCTCCTTCATCCGTCTCTATCTGGAAAGCCTGGAAGAGCGCCACGAAGATGAAATCCGGCAGACCGGGACGAAAGTCGATACCGCCGCCGGCCCCTCGGGGAAATAGCCATGGCGGCAAGCGAAAAGGAGGTCGGACAGAGGGAAGCGCGGTCAGCGAAGCCATGGCAAAAAATGCTCGCATGGCAGGACGAAGTCGTCCGTCGCGGGAGCAGCGACGACGACTCGGCATGGCTGATCACTTACCTGGACATGATGACGCTTCTGCTCACCTTGTTTGTCGTCATGCTGGCTTACTCCACCTTTGAGCCGGAAAAATTCACCAAGCTCAAGCCAAGTCCGAGCGAAGAAGCCCCCCAGCAGACGCAGCCAGCACCGGAAAAAGCGAACACGGGCAAATCAGATCCTGCGGAGCAACTGGCACGGCGGCTGGCGCAACAGTTAGGCCAGGCCGGACTTTCCGACGCGGTGAAGATCGAAGTGGAGGAGCGGCGACTCACCTTGCAGATGCAGGAAAAAATCCTGTTCGCGAGCGGTTACGCCGAACTCAACCCCCACGGCATGCAGGTACTGAACCGGCTGGCGCCGACCTTCATGGCACCGGGGCAGATGATTTCAGTGGAAGGCCATACCGATAATGTGCCGATCAGCACCGGCGCGTTCCCTTCCAACTGGGAGCTCTCCGCGTCCCGCGCCACGCGCGTGGTGCGCTACCTTGCCGAGCAGGGCGTGCCCGTCAATCGCTTGCGCGCCATCGGCTACGGAGAGACCCGACCGCTTGCCGGCAACGCCGACGAACAGGAACGCACCGCCAATCGCCGGGTGTCGATCGTGATTGATCTTGCTCTGGTTGCCGGCTAGCGCACGCTGTCGTGATGACTTGCACCGATTGGATGCACGTCATGCGCCAAGCGAGACGGCGCTTGTACTGCGGCGATCTGTCGGTCATGCAGGTGCGACAGCAACAGCATGGCGATTGACGCCCCCAGGAATGCCAAAAACATGTCCGATTGCGTATCCCACGGATCGCCTTGGGTACCGAGAAATTCGTCCGCCCCCTGACCGAGTGCGAGCGCCGCCCACCACTCAATCAACTCATACCAGGCGCTGATGGCCATGGCGACGCAGATCGCCAAAAACGCCGCCATCTTGCGCCCGGAGACGTAGCCGCATCGTATAAGGATTTCTCGTGCAACCAGCGCCGGCACAAAGCCCTGTGCAAAGTGGCCGATCTTGTCGTAAGGATTACGATCCAGCGCGAACACGTCTTGCAGCCAGAAACCCAGCGGTACGCGAGCATAGGTGTAAGTGCCGCCCAAAATAAGAATCAAGGCGTGGCACAAGATCAGCCCATACAACATGCTCGTCAGCGGAAAGCGGCGGTAGGTGAAGAGGAGAACCGGCGCGGCAATCATCACCGGCGCGACCTCCATGAGCCAGGTGACGTGATCCGCTGTGTACGCCGCAGACAACATCAGGATGGCCAAAAGAGCGAATCCGCTCAACATCAATACGTTTTTTCTTGTCATATCGTTTTTGTGAAGTTAGTCATGCATGTTGGACTGATTAGCATAGTCGCCGCGCAAGAATAAGTTGAACAATTTTTGCTGCTCGCCGCTGGCGCACTGCGGCGAGCGCCAACATGTCCACCTTATTCTTGCGCGACTCCTTAGCCGAAAAGCATCGAAAATGCAGTCGATGCTTTCGACTTACAATCCTCCATCGTTATCCGCACATCGAGGAGAAATACCCATGCTGGAACTGCGACCAAGCTGTGAACACTGCAATACGTCCTTGCCACCCCATGCAACGAACGCCATGATTTGTTCGTTCGAATGCACTTTCTGCCGGCCTTGCGCAGAAACGCTGCTGGGGAATGTCTGTCCCAATTGCGGCGGCGGCTTTTCGCCACGACCTGTACGGCCCGGCGCGAATCGGAAAAACGACAACTTCCTGGGGAAATATCCGGCGACCGGCAAGGTGACCTATCGGCCTGTGGATATGGAAAAGCATGCCGCGTTGTGCGACAGCGTCAAAGGCATTCCGCCGGAGCAGCGGTAATCCACCAAGATGCCGACATTGGCCGGCGTATCGTCGACGATCAGGATGGAATGATGAGAAAAGTCAGAGGGGGGCGAGGGCGTCATCGTGTCATTTATATTCTATGTACTGTTCGACCAATTCCAGAACCGCTTCGGATTGATACCCTTTTGCGAGCGCGCGCAATTTTTCTGCGAAGGGGCCGTAACGCGGATCCAATGACACCAGATGATCTGCATGCTGGCTAATGCTGCGCATATTGCCCCGCATCGCCAGGCGATGCAACGCCTCCATCTCTTCACGCGGCGGGATCAGCAGCGGTTCGTCGCTGGGCTTCTGTTGCGCGGTGTCTGCCGGGGCCAGTTCGTACTGCAGGGCCAAGCCGAGGTGGATGCTGATTTGATGCAGCAAGGCATTGTGCTCGACGGGCTTGGATAAAAAAGCGGTCGATCCGGCGACAAAGCTTTCCCTTTCGTCGTCGGGCGTCGCGCTGGCGGAAATGGTGATAATCGGGACCTGTTTTAATGCCTCGACCTGGCGTATCTGCCGTGTTGCTTCCAGCCCGTCCATGACCGGCATGCGGATATCCATCAGGATCAGATCCGGCACGATGACCCTGGCTTTTTCGAGGCCATCCTGGCCATGCACCGCCTCATGAATTTCAAAACCGACGGTAGAGAGCAACTCGGCCAGGATGCGACGGTTGGCGTCGCCGTCTTCCACGATCAATACCTTTTGACGCCGCCCCTGATAGCCGGTGACGTTGCCCGTCTCCGCCCCGGATACGGACGCGGGTTGGACAATCGGCAGGCTCAGGTCGAACCAGAAAGCGCTGCCTTCTCCGACGGTGCTTTGCACATGGATATCGCTGTCCATGAGGCGTACGAATTCGCGGCTGATAGCCAAACCCAGGCCGGTCCCGCCCTGGCGATGCAGCATGTCGCCCACTTGCTCGAAGGGTTGAAAAATCGTTTCGAATTGATCCGTATGCATACCGATCCCGGTATCCCAGACCGTCAAGCGCAAGCGGACTTCGGTGGCGTCGCTGGTTAATACCTGCACTCTTAGTC
>DATLIB010000036.1:0-9028 GCA_035539595.1 Noviherbaspirillum sp. | reverse complement strand
GCAGATTTAAACCCAGTCTGCGCCACAGGCGCCACACCCGTCCAATGCTTTGCTCGGTCATGACCGCAATGCGACGATAACCAAAGCGCGGATAGCGGGCGGATGCTTCGATGAGCTGCGCTCCCAGCTCCCAGCTCCCAGCTCCCAGCTCCTTGTCCTTCGCCGGCTGCTTGAGCTTATAGCTCGCAATTCGGCGACTCACCCCGGCAATTTGACACGCAGCACGCTCGGATAAGCCTTCGGTCTTCAGGATCTCAAGGGCTTCACGTCTGGCCATCGGGGTTACCATTTTTTTGCGGCAATCTCCTTCAAGCCGTCAATAGCCCGCATCTGTTCGGCAACGATCTTCTTCAGGCGAGCATTCTCCGACTCCAGATCCTTGAGCTTGCGAGCATCGGACTTCGGCATTGCTCCAAGGTGACTATGTTGCCAACCAACTTGGGATTTGACATGCGGTTTGTGTTTTTGGATATGCAATATTGGGTGTGGATATTTGCGTCTCTAAAATAATTTTCTTTTGGTTTTTTGAAATTCGATGTTTTTGGGGGGCAATTGAATACCTAAGAAACATGGAAGCCTCTAAAATTTTCCGCTTCGGCAGAAGGTGGCCAGCTTTCCTTCAGTAAGATGAAAATACTTCCATGCAGCATTACGCATTGACGGCATTCAACGAATATGGAGAGTGTTTAAAACATTCTCTTAAGCATTACATCAACTATTTTTGAGGAGAGGCAAAGATGAGCAAGACTGTATTTACCCAGGAGCACGAATGGCTGCGAGTTGAAGACAACGGTCTCATTACGGTAGGCATTACCGATTACGCACAGGACCATCTCGGTGACCTGGTCTACGTGCAGCTGCCAGAGTCCGGCAAGGAGTTGGGGAAGGGCGACGAAGCGGCGGTGATCGAGTCGGTGAAGACTGCTGGTGAAATCCTGATGCCAGTCTCTGGTGTGGTGGTCGAAGCGAATGACTCACTCGCCGACGAGCCTGGAAAAGTTAACGAAGATCCGCTCGGTGGCGGTTGGTTCTTCAAATTCAAGCCGAATGCGGCATCCGATCTGGATGGCTTTCTTGATGAAGCCGCTTACAAGGCGTATATCGCCTCGCTCGGCTGAGACGCCGCTAGCTAGTCCCTTATTTTTGGTTCAGGAGATCATCATGGTTCGGAAACGGGCGACGCTTGAAGAACTCGAGCGGCACACGGATTTTATTGGCCGGCATATAGGACCGGAGGAGGCCGACAGGAAAACAATACTGGCCGAGCTCGGATTCGATTCGATGGCGGCTTTCATCGGTCAGGTTGTGCCCGCGGGAATCCTGCGCGACGAGGCCTTGGCGCTTGATGAAGCGCGGAGTGAGCCCGAAGTGCTGGAAGCATTGCAAAAGATCGCTTCCAAAAACAAGGTATTCAAGTCGTATATCGGCATGGGGTACTACAACACCCACATGCCCACTGTCATCCAGCGCAACCTGCTGGAAAATCCCGCTTGGTACACCGCCTACACACCGTATCAGCCGGAAATTTCACAAGGCAGGCTGGAGGCATTGCTCAACTTTCAGACCATGGTGTCTGATCTGACAGGCATGGAGATCGCCAATGCCTCCTTGCTCGACGAAGCGACCGCTGCAGCCGAAGCCATGGCCTTCTGCCAGCGCGTTTCAAAAAGCAAGAGCAAGATATTCTTTGTTTCGCGTGAATGCTTCCCCCAAACTATCGATGTGGTGCGGACGCGCGCGGAGCCAATCGGCATTGAGGTCGTCGTCGGCGACCACCTCAAGGACCTGCCGCAATGCGATTGCTTCGGCGTGCTGTTGCAATACCCAACGCTGAATGGCGAAATTCATGACTACGCGGCGACAGTCCAGGCAGCACACGACAAGGATGCGCTGGTTGTTGTTGCCGCTGATCTTCTCGCACTCACGTTGTTGACGCCGCCGGGTGAATTCGGCGCCGATGTTGCCGTCGGATCGGCGCAGCGCTTTGGTGTGCCGCTTGGCTATGGCGGTCCTCATGCCGCCTATTTTGCGACACGGGATGCCAACAAACGGCTGATGCCGGGCCGTGTAGTCGGCGTGTCGATCGACAGTCACGGTAACAAGGCATATCGGCTCGCCATGCAGACGCGGGAACAGCACATCCGGCGCGAGAAAGCGACAAGCAATGTTTGCACTGCACAGGTCTTGCTCGCCAACATCGCCGGCATGTACGCCGTCTATCATGGCCCCCAAGGATTGCAGACCATTGCGCAACGCGTGCATCGACTGACCGGCATTTTGGCGGAAGGGCTGCACAGGCTCGACTGCCAAGTCGGTTCCGCCGCATTTTTCGACACAATTACCGTGCATACCGGCGCACGCACCGGCGATATTCATGCGGCGGCACGCAGCCAGTCAGTCAATTTGCGCGTAGTGGACGATCAAACAGTCGGCATTTCACTCGATGAAACCACGACCCGTGCTGATGTGGAAACGCTGTGGGGAATTTTCGCCGGTGGCAAACCAGTCCCGTCATTTGCACAATGCGAGATGCAAGCTGCGGAGCACATTCCGTCAGCACTGGCACGCCAAAGCGAATTTCTCTCGCATCCGGTCTTCAACAGCCATCATTCCGAAACCCAGATGTTGCGGTATTTGCGCATGCTTGCCGACAAGGACCTCGCGCTCGACCGCAGCATGATTCCACTCGGTTCCTGCACGATGAAACTGAATGCCACGACCGAGATGATCCCGGTGACATGGAAGGAATTCGGTGGCATCCATCCCTTTGCCCCGTTGGAACAGGCGCAAGGCTATCAGCAGCTTATCAATGAACTGGAACAGATGCTGGTGGCCTGTACCGGTTATGACGCGGTTTCGCTGCAGCCGAATGCCGGTTCGCAAGGTGAATACGCAGGCCTGCTCGCCATTCGCGCCTATCATCGCAGCCGTGGAGAAGGTCATCGCAATATCTGTCTGATTCCCAGTTCGGCGCACGGCACCAACCCCGCAACAGCACATATGGCCGGCATGCAAGTGGTGGTAGTGCAATGCGATGTACGCGGTAACGTGGATGTCGCGGACCTCAAGGTCAAGGCTGAAAAGCACGCAGCGGAACTGGCTGCCATCATGATTACGTATCCCTCGACGCACGGCGTATTCGAAGAGGCGATCGGAGATATCTGCAACATCGTGCACGCGCATGGCGGTCAGGTCTACATCGACGGCGCCAACATGAATGCCATGGTCGGCCTATGCGCACCCGGCAAGTTTGGTGGGGACGTTTCCCATCTGAATCTGCATAAAACCTTTTGCATTCCGCATGGTGGCGGCGGTCCGGGTGTCGGTCCGATTGGTGTCAAATCGCATCTGGCGCCGTTCCTGCCAGGGCATCGGATGATGGAAAATCATGATGCGCCGGTTTGTGCCGCACCGTGGGGCAGCGCCAGCATTCTGCCTATCAGCTGGACCTACATCAAACTGATGGGACGTCAAGGCTTGAAGGAGGCAAGCCAAGTGGCCATCCTGAACGCCAATTACATTGCCAAACGGCTGGCGCCGCATTACCCCATCCTGTATGCCGGTGAAAACGGCATTGTCGCGCACGAATGCATCGTCGATTTGCGCCCATTGAAGGAGACTGGCATTACGGTCGATGATGTGGCCAAGCGTCTGATGGATTTTGGTTTCCACGCTCCAACCATGTCTTTCCCCGTGCCGGGCACCTTGATGATCGAGCCGACCGAAAGCGAATCGAAGCATGAACTCGACCGCTTCTGCGACGCAATGATCGCCATTCGTGAAGAAATTCGCGCCATCGAAAATGGCAAGACGACGGCAGAGGACAGTGCGCTGCGTCATGCGCCGCACACAGCGATGGACGTGGTAGGCGAATGGAGTCGTCAATATTCGCGCGAGCAGGCAGTGTTCCCCGTCGCATCCCTGCGTGACGGCAGCAAGTACTGGCCGCCGGTAGGGCGCGTTGATAACGTCTATGGCGACCGCAATCTGGTCTGCGCCTGTCCATCGATGTCGGATTACGAATAGGCGGAAGCATTCAATCTGTAGACCAGAAACAGGAAGATCGCGTGCCAAAGTAGCGATCTTCCCTGATATAACGATAAGGAGCCGATTTCGATGGATACAAGCACGCAAGCGCTTTCCCGTACACCGCTGTACGCGTTGCACCGGGAGCTTGGCGCCAAGATGGTGCCGTTCGCAGGTTATGAAATGCCAGTGCAATATCCTTCTGGCGTGTTGAAGGAACATGCCCATACGCGCACGCAGGCAGGGTTATTCGACGTCTCGCACATGGGGCAGGTACGGCTCTCGGGGAGTGGCGCGGCTACCGCTTTGGAGTCGCTGGTTCCGGTGGATATTGTCGACCTTCCTCTCAACACTCAGCGTTATGCGATGTTCACCAATGAGCAGGGCGGGATTTTGGACGATTTGATGGTATCGAACGGAGGGGATCACCTGTTCCTCGTCGTGAATGCGGCCTGCAAGCAGCAAGATATCGCTCATTTGCATCGGCATCTCACCGACAAGTGCACCATCGAAGAACTTGCCGACCGTGCGCTATTGGCGCTTCAAGGTCCGGCGGCGGCGGCCGTCATGGCTCGTCTTTTGCCGGAAACGGCGAAGATGGTGTTCATGAACACTGCGAAGGTGACCTTGGTTAACGCCGAATGTTTCATTAGCCGGTCGGGATATACCGGCGAAGACGGCTTCGAGATATCAGTTCCCGCGGACAAAGCGGAAATCTTGGCGCGGTTGCTGCTGGCGCAACCGGAAGTGGCGCCGATCGGCTTGGGAGCTCGCGACTCATTGCGACTGGAAGCAGGTTTATGCCTTTACGGACATGACATGGACGTCAACACAACCCCGGTCGAGGCCGGTCTGGGATGGGCCCTGTCCAAAGCACGACGCGCAGATGGGGCACGACCGGGAGCTTATCCGGGCGCTGAGATCATCATGCGTCAGCTTGCAGAAGGAGCGACACGCAAGCGCGTCGGCTTGTTGGTTAAGGATCGTATGCCGGTACGTGAAGGCGCGGAACTGCTGGACGGGGAGGGCCGCCCGGTTGGCAGTGTGACCAGCGGTGGTTTTGGTCCGACGGTCGATGCGCCAGTCGCAATGGGCTATGTACAGACCGCCCAGGCGCAGCCCGGTAAAGTATTGCAAGCCATGGTGCGCGGCAAGCCGGTACCGGTTGAAGTAGTGAAGACGCCGTTCACGCCTCAGCGCTATTACCGGGGATGAGCCATGAGTGACGTTGAATCCGGAGGCGAAAAGAAAACTGGACGGCGCGAAGTACAGACCGGGGTAAAGCTGCGTGGTGCGGAAAAAATGGCACGCATCCCGATCAAGATCATTCCAACCGAACCGTCTCAGCTGCTACGCAAACCAAAATGGATTCGCGCCGAATTCACCGGTACGCGTGAGGTCCAGCGTCTGAAATCCATCCTGCGCGAAAATAAGCTGCATACAGTCTGCGAGGAGGCAAACTGCCCCAACCTTGGCGAGTGCTTCAAGAGCGGTACAGCGACATTCATGATCATGGGCGATATCTGTACACGACGTTGCCCTTTCTGCGATGTCGGCCACGGACGTCCCAATCCACTTGATCCTGCCGAGCCGGAGAACATGGCTAGGACCATTCAATCAATGGGCCTGAAGTATGTCGTGATCACGTCGGTTGATCGTGACGACCTGCGCGATGGTGGGGCCGCCCATTTTGTTGCCTGTATTCAGGAGACACGTCGCCTCAATCCTGGCATTACTGTCGAAATCCTGACTCCCGATTTTCGAGGACGTGTAGATACGGCGCTCGATATTCTTGTGCAGGCGCCGCCGGATGTCTTCAACCACAACCTGGAAACTGTGCCACGCCTCTATCGACAGGCACGACCAGGTGCCGACTACGCCAACTCGCTAGAGCTACTGCAGCGATTCCGGCAGCGTCACCCGTATGTTCCGACCAAATCCGGGTTGATGCTGGGCTTGGGGGAAACAATCGACGAAGTCGAAGCTGTAATGCGCGACTTGCGCGATCACGATGTGCAAATGCTCACACTGGGACAATACCTCCAGCCGAGTGCGCATCATTTGCCGGTGCAACGTTACGTTACTCCATCCGAGTTTGATGCTTTGCGTGGTGTCGGGGAGAAAATGGGATTTACGCATGTCGCCTCCGGCCCAATGGTGCGCTCGTCTTATCATGCCGATATACAAGCCAAGCAGGTTATATCGGCAACATAAATTGAGATATGCGCCTTGATCTGCCTATGGATTGGACATGGATAAAATTTTGTTTGAATTCAATGAATTACTTGCTGACTGACATGTTTATCCACAGGCTTACCAACAATTGCTGTGAGTAATTTTTATAAGACGTCCAAGAAGAGATTGCGAATACACAGATAAGCGCGATCGCCTCTAAGATAGAGTTTCTTTTATAAAGATTTTTTGCAATTCCCTAGGACGTTGTTGACCCGCAGTGTGCAAGCCTGCGGGTTTTTTTATTCCAGACCATGACTTTTAAGAGGATTCTGTTTTTAGAACGACCATTGAGCTTTCTCAATTATTGCCGGGCGAAACTTCAGCATACTTTCTGCTTAGAAAATTCCTTCTCATCAATCACTAACGACTATGAAGAGAAAGCTTGCTACCGACTGCCTTATCGAAGACCTGATTGTCGCAACGCTTGGTGAGGACGCGAGTGCCAGAGAACGACATATCCATCGTGAAAGCCTTCATGCGTTGGTTCGGCTTGCCAAGGCAGAACAGCTCGCCGACATCAAGGCAAATGTCAAACGGCTCACTGGTGTACTGGATGCACAGTCGGCTCGGCGCCACACAAAGGCGCTTCTTCTGGCACACCGGCTGTCAAATACCTTCGATGGTGCGCAGAGGCAGTTCGAGTTCAAACAGTAACGCGCAAGCCGCTGCTGCCGTAAAAAAGGACCCGAGGTTGGAGAGGATATATTCACCCACGGGTGCCGCCATGTACGGTCTATACGCCTATACGCCCTGCTCAGGTAAGGCCATGCACGGTTGTATCGAACGTTTTAGCGTCTTTGGTATTGAGTGTTTCCAAATAACATTTCTTTCGACTTGTCGTCGAGGAGCGGCTTGCGCAAGTCAGCCAACACTTCTACACCGCGCTTGACTGCAGGGCGTTCACTAATTTCATCGAACCAGCGCTTGGCGTGCCGGTAGTCGTCCCAATCGATGCCCTGGTTTTTCCACGAGCGTAGCCAAGGGAATGTCGCGATATCGGCAACTGTATATTCGTCGCCTGCCAAGTATGCAGTTTTTGCCAGTTGTCTATCAATGACGCCATACACGCGTTTGGCTTCATTGGTATAGCGATTAATGGCGTATTCAATTTTTTCCGGTGCATAGATGCGGAAATGATGCGCCTGACCGAGCATGGGGCCAACGCCGCCCATCTGAAACATCAGCCATTGCAGGGTGATGAACTTCTCGCGGTCTGTATTGCCCAGAAATTTTCCTACTTTGCTTCCTAGGTAAATTAGGATGGCACCAGATTCGAACAGTGAAATCGGCCTGCCATCCGGGCCGTCAGAATCAACAATGGCGGGGATCTTGTTGTTTGGGGAAATCGCAAGAAATTCGGATTTGAACTGATCACCCTCGCCGATATCGATGTGATGAATTTTGTACGGCAGTTCACACTCTTCCAGCATGATGTGGACCTTGTGGCCGTTCGGCGTGGCAGTGGAATAGACGTCGATCATTTCTTTTTCTCCGGCAGGTGAGGGTGAAAATGCCGGATGATTATGCCGCCGTTTACACTTTTTCGCTTTGCGGGGAATATATGTTCAAGCGAGTCTGCCGAAACCGAGATATCTCCATTGGTTTCCATTTTTCCGCTGCTTGAGCACGCTCTTACCTATGCGCGCTCATTTGTACTGTGGTTTTCTTTTTTCGATGAAGGCGGCAATCCCTTCCTAGGCATCACGATGATGCAGACTTTCGACAAAATGCCTTTTTTCAGACTCCAGATGCTGCGTCAAGGTGTTGTCTTGCGCTTCATGCATGAGCGATTTGATACGTTCAATTGCATTTGGCGACAAGGTGCCGAGCTGTTCGGCCCAAGCCAAAGCCGTGTCAAGTGAGGTACCGTCGGCTACCACACGGTTGACCAAACCGAGTTCGTGCAATCTTGACGCAAGAACCGGTTTTCCTTCGATTAATATTTCGGTGGCAAGTTGGCGTGGCAAGGCGCGAGTCAGGAACCACGAGCCGCCACCGTTCGGTGTCAAACCTAGTTCGACATGCGTCATGGCAAATTTTGCCGAGGTTCCTGCAACGATCAGGTCGCAGGCCAATGCGAGGGAAAATCCGGCGCCTGCTGCAACGGATTCCACCGCAGCGATGACGGGCTTGGGACAGTCCCGAATCGCTTCGATCCATCCTCGCAACTGGTCAATCGATTCGGCTTGTACTGACTTGTCCTCGCCGCGACTTTCCAGCAATCGGCTCGGATTGCTTCCCATGGAAAAAATACCGTCCGCTCCGGTCAGAACGACGGCACGAACCGAATCGTCGCGCTCAGCCGTTGTTAGTGTTTCGATTGCAGGCGCGTACATGTCCGGATGGAGCACATTCATTGCGCCCGGATTGGACAAGGTGAGTATCAAGGTTGCATCTTGGCGGGAGGCTTTGAGTTCGGCGGACATGGTAATGGTGATGGTGAGAGATTCGCGGCAGAGATATTCAAGGCTTCTGCCGCAGTGCAAATACCCTTGCTGCTGCCGGTATTATTGCCGAAATGCGCAGAAACGACACTGTTCAGGTCAGCGGGTGAATGCGGACCGTAAGTCGCCGCACAAGAATAAGTTGAATCAGGAATTGATGAAACAGCGTGCAAAGCCGTGAATGCGACATACATAGACGGGGGCTGAGCTTGGATACAGCGGAAGTTATGTCATAAGGCAGCGGTGTCACCCCACAATTGCTGCATGCTGAAGCGGACCGTTGCCTCCTGTCGGGAGACGGCTTCTCGGATCGTAAACGTATC
>DATLIB010000035.1:0-8529 GCA_035539595.1 Noviherbaspirillum sp. | reverse complement strand
GCATGGATGGCGGCACTGGTCTGGTTCGGCCTGTCATTGCGGCCGAACCTGTGGATGCTGATGCTGTGGATGATGACTGCCGCGCTCTGGACCGGCGCCAGGCTGTTCGGGGTCAAGGCCACATCGTTGCCGCCGTCGTTCTGGAGCAATGCCCTGGTGACCATGCTGATCCTGCTGGGGCCCGCCATCGAAGACAGCGCCAACGGCAAAGATGTCTTCAGCGCTTCGGCCATTCGCGTCGGCCTGTTCGTCGGGGTGGCGCTCTACGCATGGGCAACGGTGTGGGCGCTGGAACGCTGGCATGCAGCACTGTTTTTCAAGCGCAATTGAGGAGTCGCATCATGCTGAAAAACCTGATCATCGGACTACCAATCATGCTGCTGTGCCTGGCGTTGCAGGCGGCCATCACTTTCTGGAGCATCCGGTTCTACATGAGGAACTCCAGCCGGATGAGATCCGGTAGCGGCATGTTCGCGCACATCCGCCCTCTCCTGCTCGTGATGATCGTCATGACGCTAGCCAACTTTGTTCAGATCGTGATGTGGGGAGCGTTGTTCATTTACATCGGAGAGTTCAGCGCGGTGTATGACGCGATTTACCATTCGGCAGTGAACTTCACCTCGCTGGGCTACGGCGATGTGGTGATGAGCGCGCGATGGAAACTGATGGGCCCCCTGGAGGCGGCAAATGGAATTTTGATGCTCGGAATGTCGAGCGCGGCGCTGGTGGCGATCATGCAACATTTGATCAAGGTCCACTTTGAGAAGGAGCCGGACTAAACCGGTGCCTAACGTAACGCTTCGACACCAAGTACTTCGCACTGCAACGCTCCAGCAGCGCACGTTCGGCCGGACGGGAATTGGAGCGGCGCCAGGCTGTTCGGGGTCAAGACCACATCGTTGCCGCCGTCGTTCTGGAGCAATGCCTTGGTGACCATGCTGATCCTGCCGGGGCCCGCCATCAAGGACAGCGCCATCGGCAAGAACGTCTTCAGCGCTTCCGCCATTCGCGCCGGCCTGTTCGTCGGGGTGGCGCTCTACGCATGGGGCACGGTGTGGGCGCTGGAACGCTGGTGAGCATCGAGATCCGAAGCGCTGTTTTTCAAGGGCAACCGAGGCCATTTCCTGAAATGAAGTCGAGATATTCGACCTTGGTCCAATAGGCATTATCAGCATCTCTTAGATAATGATAAAACCATGTTAATTCACATATCAAGAGGTGCACATGATGTTTGCCAAACACAACTATCATCCATCCCGGGGCTTGGCGGCCTGTGCGGCGGCAAGCTGTCTTCTCGCGCTAGCTGGGTGCGCCAGCAATCAGGCGTTGGACGATCAGCTTGCCACCAGCGGGGAGGCGGTCGAACAAGCAAGGACAGCCGGCGCACCGGAAACCGCTCCTGCCGATTTCAACACCGCGCATGACAAGCTGAGCCGGGCCAACGCTGGTACCCGGAATGAAGTTGTCGCGATGCGCTTGGCCGAGCAAGCGAAAGCCGATGCCGATCTGGCGCATGCCAAGACGGGCGCAAATCACGCTATGGCTGCGGCTGAAGAAATAGTAAGGAGCAATCAGGCATTGCGCGAAGAAATCAGGCGCGCTAAACAAAACCAATAGAGGTGAAAATATGAACAACATCATCCGATCAACGGCCGGGGCGGTTGCCGTCGGCATCATGGCCGCTGCATGTACATCAACAGCGCCACCACAGGCAGCGTCGACCGCAGAGATCGACAATGCTGCGCAAGTGGTCAACCGTGCAGCTGCCAACCAGCATGTGGTGAAATACGCGCCAATCGAGCTGGAACATGCACAGGATTCGCTGCAGAAGGCGCAATCCACATGGAATGCCAAAGGCGACGCGGCGGCCACATCGCATTTGGCCTATCTTGCGCATCAGCGCGCAATGACGGCGATGGAACTTGCGAAGCAGCGGGCGGCGGAAGATGCGGTCAAGATCGCGGCCGCGGAAAGGGATAGCATACAGGCCAGCGCAAGTTCACCCAAGGCGACAGCCGAGGTGAAAATGACGAAAAGCGATCAACAACTGCAACAGGAGTTGGCCGGTCTGCCGGCACAGGCCACTGAGCGCGGTATTATTGTGACGCTGCCGGAAGCGCGATTCGCTTTCGACGCGGCGGAACTGCCCGCAGACACCATGCCCTCGGTGGAACACTTGGCCAACGTGCTGAAAAACAATCCCGAACGCAAGGTCGCAATCGAAGGATATACGGACACCCAAGGCAGTGATGACTACAACGTGACCTTGTCCGAAGAACGGGCAAACGCGATGCGAGAGGCTTTGGTCAGTCGCGGCATTGATGACGACCGCATCATTATTCGGTCATATGGCAAAGCGAACCCGGTTGCCAGCAACGACACCAGTGAAGGACGCCAGCAGAACCGGCGCGCGGAGATCGTTATTTCGGATGCGCAGGGCCGCGTGCCGGAACCGATAACCTCGAGTGGACAATAACGCGTGACAACGGTATGGGCGCTGGAACGCGGTGTGCATCGAGATCTGAAGCACTGTTTTCCAGCGCTGTTTTACAAGTGCAACTGAAGAGAAATCTCACCCTGCCTGAACCTGATCATCCTGCTGTGCCTGGCGTTGCAGGTGGCCGTCACGTCCCGTCCTGGAACATCCGGTTCTACAGGGGCAATCCGGCCGGATGGGATCCAATGGCGGACTGTTCGTGCAATTTCCGTCCGCTCTGCTCGTGATGATCGCCATGGTGCTGAACAAGGCTTCCCAGATCATGATCTGGGAAGCCTTGTTCAGCGCGTTGTAAGGTGATTTCCTGGAATCGTCATCCGATTGGCATGGTGCAGACAGGATGCGAAGCAAGGCGCAACGAGTGCCGTATGGCGAGCCACACAAACGAGGTGCAATGCAGCAGCGCGTCCGTATGCAACGCGAAAATGGGGTGAAGATCCCCGGAAATCTAACAGTTGTAAGCGCCCGAGGCACAGCGTCGCGAGGTTCTTCGTGCGACACCGGCATAACTCACCGGCGTCAAGGGGCGGCCGACAACAGCCTCTGCGGTGGGAACGAAGCTGTGCACACCCGGAATCTCGAATCGCTCGCCGAGTTCCAGGCAAATACCGCCGCTGATTATCACCAGCAAACCAATACCGATGCGCTTTGTCATGATCACTTTGCTCCTTTAGCTACGAAAAGGCCGGGTATGTCATTCAGCTCGGGAATTTCGTTCGGCATCAATTTCTTGGCACCGGCAGGAATCTCCAATTTGAACTTGTCGGAGGCGACCTCGATGCCCGTTCTCCACGCCCGAATATCGACAGTGTATTGTGGCCCCCCCGTCACCTTCTTGCTCGTGATGACATAGCGGCACGGATAAGGCCGAGCCCCTTGCGCGATCCATATCTGCCAATCGACCTCTTGCGTTCTAAATGCAAGATGATCGCATTCGACGCCACGAATCACCCCGCTTCCCAGGTCCTTCACGTCGACGACCTGCGGCATCAGCTCTTTATAAGGATCCGACATGAGCAGATCGGCGGCTGGAACGGGTCTTTGGTACTTGTCCCGCAACACGTCGACCAGTTGATCGATCGTGCCGGGCGCCTCGACTTGAGCATACTTGTTGGTGTTCTTGCCCAACACCGTCAGCGTTTTCCCGTCAAAGACCAGCTCGACACTTTCAAATCCGCCTGTGCGCGTCAGGTGCAGCTTTTCAGGGCGCGCGAGCGTCAAGGTGCCGGAACTTGCCAATGCTATTTTTTGTTGTTCTGTGCTGACGATTTCGAGGTTCGAATCAAAATCGAACGATATTGCTTTTTGCGCGGCGAGATAGTCTGACATGGCCTTAAGAAGCCTCTTGGCGTCCGCCTCATTGGCATGAGCAGCCGTTCCCGCTAGCGCCGCAACCAGAATAACTACCCATGCCCTTGCGCTTTGCATGAAACGTCCACAGAGCTGACGCCTAGTCATAGTTTTCTCCTGTTGACAGAGAGCTTGTCATCAACTCAAGCTTTCCCTCCGCGAGGTTCTTCAGCTCCGATCCGGCATGCAAATCCACCGTCGTGCCGAGGAACGTGACCAAAGGGAAAGACGGTTCATCACAGTCTCCACATTGATAAAAATCTCACTATATGCGGCACCGCACGAAGATCAATACGGAGGTGGAAACGGCCACGACATTTTTAAGAAAAACCAACAGGCCTTTTGACTTCTCTCATTCCCGGAAATGGCCCAAGCCTCTCTCACGGAAGCGGAGCCGGCGCCGAACCGTCGAGGAATTCAAGGATGTCTTGCCGGTTTTGCGCGACGACCTTGGCGGCGGAGACTGTCAGCAACTGATGGTCGCACTCGGACATGATGCGCAGCCGCGTCGGGATCTCGGCCAGCCGTCGCCGCACTTGCGCGGGAGATTGCAACGGCGGGTTTTCGTTACGGCAGGCTGCGGGCAGGTCGCGCAGGTCCGGCCGCCACACCGCATCTGTATGGCGAAGAACAATCACCTGGATGGTCTGCTCATCCGGAAACACACCCTGCATCTGCAAAGTACGAAGGAACAAGAGCCGGTAGGCCGTCGCCCGCTCCTCCATGATGCTGGGAATACGGCTGAAGTCGAAGGAAATCAAGCTGAACGGCTGCGCGCGGTGATCGAGCCTGACATCCCCGACCGCGAAGGGAAAGGAGCTGTCGAATGCCAGGATCAGTGCTCGCCGCGCGTTCTTCATCTGCAGCTGCTTCAGGAACATGAACAGAATTGTTTCGACTCCCTGGTTCTCATACAGGCCGCCATCTCCGACGTGCCAGTAGGCTGGGTCGCCCTCGACCTGGAACGTGATGGGGCCGATCACCGGCGGAAACGAAGCGGAGCTGCTAACGGCCGCAGAGAGCTGCGTCCGGCACACATTCATATGGATCTCTTGCGGCGTCATGGGAAGCAACATTTGCCAGCGATGGCGCAGGGCTGGATGGATCTGCGACGGCTTTCCCTGGCGAACCAGCGACGCTTGCAGATCTGCGAAAAAGTTGTATTGAAAAGCTTCCGAAGGGTAGCCGGCAAGCACAAACCGGCGGCCATTGTTATAGAGCGTAGTGTTAATGAGCAGGCCTGGGCTGTCTCCGTTCGCTTCACGCCGGGCGACATCCATCAGGGTGGCGTTGCCCAGCAATTGCTCGCCCAGGATCTCGTGCAAGGAGACCGCACTCAATGCCGGATTGATCCATCGGAACCTGCTGATCTGGCGCCAGAAGACGGATGGACCAAAATCTTGACTGATCGCATTCCGGTACTCCTTGAAGAACGTCCGGTATGCCTCTGTCATCGTGCCGTCGGGGGTAAGCATGCTCACGCCGCGCGCCGGCTTCTTGAGCGCGTAGTAGCTCGCGGCAATGCTTCCGCCCGAAACGCTGGACAGATATGACACCTGCTCCAGCACTGATTGTCCGTTACGGGTTTGCATGGTGGCCAGCGCCTCCAGGCTCGCCTCCCCAAACAAGGCTGCGCGGCTACCCCCGCCCGACATTGCCACGCCGACCAGTACGTCGCGCTGCGGGACCGATACAGCGCAAGGTAACGGGCCAGGCTGTGCGCGTTGCGCAACGAAAGTCTGGGGCGATGCACATCCGGCCAGCAAGAGAACACACGCCAGTACACACGCAAGAAGCGCCCCGCTTCGTTGTTCCATAGCACTAAGATCTGGCGGATTCACCATCGACAACCAGCCCCTCACGGTAATCAGTTTCAATCTCGTCTCCCGATTTCAGTTTCGGGCCAACACCTTGCCGGCAGGTTTCAGCGCTATCTGGTCAGTTCACAATCAGCCCTTGTGTCCTTGTGTCCTTGTGTCCTTGTGTCAGGCCGGCGTGCATGTTCCGGACAACACGACAGCACCCATGCGGTCGACGAACGTGATGGTCATCGCGCCCTCATTCTGATCGAGCGCAAGCGTCCATCCAAAACCAAGTTCGGTTCCCTGCAGCAGGATCTGCATGTCGTTTTTCTCAATATACTTGATCGGTGTGACCCGCTTCGATCCGGCGATCTTCTTGTTGGCGATGTCCACACGCAGGAACGAGGGAGCGCCGATGTCGGAAGGACGCGCCTTGACGATCCTGTCACCGGCGAACAGATCCACTGCCTCGGTCGGCGCGCAAATCAGCGGCTTGGAACCATCGAAATCCGCGGCGATGGCGGTGCCAAGCGATAGGCATACCGTCAAGCATGTGAGTCGTCTGGCCAGTGTATCCATCGAAAATGTCCTTCACGCTCATTGACTGACTGTGTAACCACGGCCCGACATGCAAGCTCCATAGCCGCGGTAATAGGCGTTGAGCGATTCCTGCGTGTGCGCCTGTATCTGCTGATTCCTGGTCGCCTGGTTCTGGCGTGCCTGCCGCCCACCGGCCATCGTACCGACGACTGCGCCGATACCTGCGCCTTCCCCGGCATCACCAGCAATTGCGCCGATTGCGGCACCGCCGACCGCGCCACGCGTTGCGCCCCTCAAGCGCTCACCGCCGCCGACCGTGGATCCGGTCTGCTGTGACGGCGGTGCGGCAGCTAATTCAGCCGGATCGACACCTGTCGATTGCTTGGCCCATGTATAGCATTCACCCTCATCTTTGCTCTGCTTTTGGGCACTCTGCCCTTTCGCCGGGTAGGCGATCGGCTTCTGCGCTGCGGCCACAAGCGCCAATGACAGCATCGCAATGCCTGCCACGGTATGCATCACTCGTTGCATGCTAGATCTCCTGTGTGTCGCATTCTTGCCTTACGGACCTCAGCCTTGACCTCCGACACCTCGCAGTTCGTCCAGCCGTTGCCGAAAGCCCTTCGCCCAGTAATCGTTGATCGACTTCAGATCCTTCCAGGTGACCTTCTCGCCTTGCTCCAGACGCTGGTCCCCCTTGCGTGTCGCAGTCGCGGCAGCGACACGCTTGCCGCTCGGATCCAAAACTTCCATCTCCGCCGACATTTCAGCAACCCGAGGCCCCACACCAGCCGCCTCGCGCCCGACATTGCAGATTGCCTTGATGGGAAGGAAGTCGATGACGCCCTTGGGTGGTTTTACCAGCTGTATGCCTGTAATTGCGGTTCGCACGCGCAGCACATCAGGCCCCCGGCTGGCTGACCACCTGATACTCCGGCGCAAGCGCCTCCATGAACGAGCGCTGCAGATCTTCTCCCATGCGCGCCACGTGCGGCGTGGCATTGCGCGCACGGCAAGCGGCCACGAAATCGCGCGTGTCGTACACCTTGTCCGCACCCACCGTCTTCGGCTGCCGTCCCGGTGTGCGCTCCAGCAGGCGCAACGCCTGCGCCCGCTCGGCCATGCCATCGGCATGGCTGGCCACCGCCCACATCAGCGTCTCCGGAGCAATCGAGGCGCGACCGGTGTCGGCGTAGATCAGGTTGAACAGCCCGTTGCGCCGCTTGAGCGCCTCATTGACCAGTTCGCGCAGCGGCCGTAGCGGGTAATCGGCCGGCACGAAATCTTCCAGCTTGGCGACCGTGAACAGGCTTTCCTGCATCTCATCGACTCCGCGCATCGCATTCTTTCCAAGACGTTGAACACGATATCAATAACGCATACTCTGCAACCCGCGTTTACATGCAGCCGAATTTCAACAGCCTGATAGAGGACAGACTCGCACTTGCAATTGCTGTCATCTGCGGCAGCTTTTCTCACTCCAATGTATGACGGCCATGTTGAATCGGCAATTGGCCCTTAGCCCTACAAACGCCGCCCCCAATTTTTAACAACAAAGCAACTTTGAACCCAAGCCACAAAGTGGGTTCTTTCAACTCATTTCATTGAGGACTGAGGCGTCGCGCAGGAGTAACTTGTGCGGTGCCTTACGCAAAATTGACCCAGCAAGGCATGTTGCCAAAGACAGCACAACACGGCGTTCCTGATGTTTCACTCCTGCGGCCGAAAGGACGGAGGATGCGATGAATATTTCAACAATTCCGCTCTTGTTTTGTAGACTAGCGTAAAAACCCGTTGTGCAAGGGGGCGCGCAGACGCGACATATACGCAACACATCACGGAGCCAACATGACTCGATTGACCACGCATGTCCTGGATACCGCGCACGGCAAGCCCGGGCGCAGCGTCGAGATTTTTCTTTACCGGATTGCGAACGGCAATCGCACGCTGTTGGTGTCCACCAGCACCAACCAGGAAGGACGCTGCGATACGCCTCTGCTGGAAGGGGACGCGTTCAAGGCCGGCATCTACGAGCTGGACTTCGACATTGGGAAGTATTTCGCGTCGATGGGTGTTGCGTTGCCGACGCCCTCCTTCCTGAATACCGTCACGCTTCGCTTCGGCGTCGCCGATCCGAGCCAGCACTACCATGTGCCGTTGACCGTCAGCCCCTGGAGTTATTCCACTTACCGCGGCAGCTAAGGCGCCGCGCAGGAATAACTTGTGCAATTTGGCGGTCGTAGCGGGAGGCGATGCAAGGCGCGAGGAGGAGTCATAGCGGGCTATGGCGACGACGAGCAACGCTGCAGCGCGCCCGCTACGGCAAGCAAAATTGTGCAA
>DATLIB010000034.1:0-11463 GCA_035539595.1 Noviherbaspirillum sp. | reverse complement strand
GCCGACAACGCGCCACGTCGAACAGGAGCTCAAGCGGGTCAACACCGTCTTACCAATCGGACACTACTGATCCGACTTGACAACTTTTAATGCAGGAAATGTCACGGACACGATTGCGCCTTGGTCATTCTTCTTGCGCATACCGATCTCTGCCTTGTGCTGTTCCGCAATCTCTTTCACGATAGCTAGTCCCAGTCCTGCACCGGGAGAGGCATGTCCGAGAATACGGTAATACGGCGTAAATATTTTCTCGATCTCGTCTTCCGGAACCGGATCGCCATCATTAACAACACTTAACACAACGCTTTGCACGCGCTTTTCAAGCGAGACCTGGATCTCGCCCTGCGGTCTGCCGTATCGGGAAGCATTGTCGATCAGGTTTTGCAACAAGCGTTGCAGCTTGTAGGGATCGCCCAAAACCAAGCATTCCTCCGTGGCTTCAAGGCAGATGGTTTGGCCGCGTTGTGCAAGCAGCGGCTCTTGCGAAGCGATGACATCACCGCAAATCTGGTTAAGGGATACCGGCTGGAATTTTCCGGCATCGATTTTGGCTGTTACGCGGCTAAATGTCAGAAGCTGTTCGGCGAGATTCGTCGTGCGCCGCAGGCCCGCGAGAACATCGGTCAAGGACTGCTGCCTCTCCTGCTCGCTACGGGCACGCAATGCATTCTGCACATGCACTTGCAGGGCTGCAATGGGTGTTCGGATTTCGTGCGCGGCAGCATCAATGAACCGTTGTTCACGCTCAAATGCCGCAGTCACCCGGCAAAGCAGATCATTGAGCTCCTTGACAATGGGAGCCAACTCCACTGGTGTCCGGGGTAGTTCGATTGGTGCGAGCGATTCAGGCTCTCGTTTGGCAATTCTGTCCGCCAGTTCACGTAGCGGTGTCATGTTAACTGACAGTACGAGGTTGACCGCCAGCAGCATCAAGAACCCTCCTCCAGCCAGTGGCGCCAAAATAGACATGCCAAGATTATTTGCCATTTCCTGGCGCACTTCATCCTTTTCGGCGGCAAGCACCCATACTTCGCCGGAACGCAAACCAAAGACTTGCCATACCTGATTGTTGATTCTGTTCTTGCTGAATCCGGATATCAGAGGGCCGAGTGCGACGTCGGGCGCAGAAGCGGATTTTGCGAGCAATGCTCCATTGCTATGCCAGACTTGAAACGCAATCTTGGCTTCGTAAGGATGACCGTATGCTTCTGGGGTGTCACCGGTTGCGCTCTCCAGTTCCTTCGGTAGTGCGATCAAGATGGGCTGGGTGATGGTGGCCTTTTGCAGCTGGCGTGCAACCAGCGCTTCGAGCACACGGGCGGATGTTGCCAGGCGGGCACTGAAAATTTCTTCGGATTCATGCTGAGCGACCTGATGCGCGGCGATGCCGATGCCACCAAGGATAAGAATCATGACCGCAAGCGCGCCTGCCACCAGCCGGCGCCGGATCGAGTATTGCCTGCCGCTCATGCGCTCACATCACCGATGCGATACCCCACGCCACGAATGGTTTTGATGACCAACGGGGAGATTTTTTTACGGAGATGGTGAACGTGGACGTCGATCGTATTGCTTTCCACACCATCGCCCCACCCATATAGCGACTCTTCCAATTGCGCCCTGCTGAATACGCGCTGCGGGTTTTCGATCAGGCGCTTGAGCAGCATGAACTCGCGGTTTTGTAAGTCCACAGACTGACCGTTCCACAAAACAGAGAAACTGGCCAGGTCCAGAACCAGGTCGCCAAGCCGGAGCTGGTTGACCGGCTGGCCACTGCGCCGCCGTTCAAGAGCGCGTATGCGTGCGAGCAGCTCGTCCAGATCGAAAGGCTTGACAAGATAATCGTCGGCGCCCAAATCCAAGCCGAGGATGCGATCTTTGATGGCGTCGCGCGCGGACAGGATCAACACCGGCACAGTGTTTCCTTGCGCGCGCACGGTCTTGAGTACTTCCGCTCCGTCCAACCCGGGAAGGCCGAGGTCAAGAATCACCAGCGCGAAGTTGTTATCGGCCAGTGCGAGCACCGCCGTGCGCCCATCCTTGACACGCTCGACCGTATAGTGGACCCGCTGCAGCGCCACCATCAGACCGGAAGCCAGCAAGTCGTCGTCTTCAACCAGCAGTATCCTCAATTTTCCAACGCTTTCCTCTGGCTATTTCTGGCTACTATTGCGTTTCTCCGCAATTTTTTCAAGGAGTTGGCCAACTTCCCGGCGGCGGCCCTCATCCGCAAGCTTGCGCCCGCTCCGGGGAGGGGCCTGCAGTGCCTTGCGCAATACACGCTCGGCATTGTCCAATTCGCCTAAGCGGAACAGAAAATCGCCATAGAAGTAATTCGAATCAATTCCGTCAGGGTTGATCGCCAAGCCCTTTTGCAGGAACTCCAGAGCCTTTTTTTCATCGCCAAACCCTATCGGCCAGCCGGGTACCTGATAGTACAGCGATCCCAGGCTGGTATAAGCAGAACCGTTCAAGGCATTCGGGTTGATTTCCAATGCGCGTTCAAAGTTGCGCTTCGCGTTCTTGACAAGGGACAGTGCGCCGAGCCCGCCTTTGGCACCAGCATGGCTTGCTTCAATGATGCCGTGCCAGATATACGGTTCCGCGCGGCTGGGGTTCTGCGCAACCACTTTATCCGCTTCGCCGGTCAAACGCGCAAACTCCTTTTCCTGCTCTGTCGGTCTTAGCTCGTACTTGATATGTTCCCATTCCTTCTGAAGCCTGGAAACATCGTCGTCCACCGAGGCCATCGCCGGAGCGGCGATGAACAGCGTGGCGCCAAGGATAGCGGAAACTATTTTTACCATTGCTTTCATGGGATCCTCTTTTAAATGGGTTAATCGTTATTTGGGCAGGTATTTGCGAATCACCGGCAGTTGCGTAAAGATTGCCCTGTCCGGCAGGGCCGGTAGCAGGCGATTGATGAAAACGAAGAATGACTCCTTGGCACCCAGCGTTTTTTCCCATGCCGATCCGCCCAGGAAACGGACAAATTCACGGGCAACGTACTCTGCCGAATCCTCCGCCGTTTTTAGCTCGCTATTCATCGCCGCGACAGAGGCGCTGTTGATCGCCGTCCGTGTTGCGCGGGGCGCGAAATAACGGACTTCCACGGTAGAGTCCGAGAGTTCGCGGCGCAATGCTTGTGAGAATCCCTTGAGCCCAGCCTTGCTGGCGCAATAGGTGGCATAGCCGGGAAAACCGACATCGCCGAAGACCGACCCGATATTGACGATCTGCGCGCGTGACGCCTGTTTCAGCAAGGGAATCAGTTGTCGCGACAGCAGCATCGGGGACTGCAGGTTGGTCGTCAGCAGGCTGCGGATTGCTTCTGCATCTTGTGTCTCGAATGCATGGAAGTCGCTGGCGCCCGCATTGTTGATCAACAGGTTAAGCCCTCCTACACTTTGCGCCACGCTGTCGATTGCAGACAAGGTGTCATTGTGCGTGAGATCGCCATGCACGATATGCACTTTTCCCACGCCAAGTTCTCGTTGCAGCGATTGAAGCGCATCGATATTACGACCCGTCAGGATCAGGTAGTCGGAGCGTGCCACCAATTCCCTGGCGATCGCCTTTCCTATGCCACCGCTCGCGCCTGTCAGTACGGCGCGATAGGGCACATCCGGTCTGCCTGCACGCATGTCACGCCTCCTCTTCCAGTGCTTGCGACTTGTCGGGAAGGCTTCTAAAAATACTGCCGTAGAGTTGGTATATGACCTTTGCACAATGAATGACGGCGAACTTATCTTCCTCATCGCTCAGGCGATTCATCAGTCCCTCAAAGAACTTCACGTGTTCCAAATCCAGGTTGCCATGGGAGTTCAGGTAACTGAACGCATTGGCCGGCAAGCCTAAAGCCCGCTGCATGGTGGCGGCTGCATTGGTCGCAAGTGCAGTGCTGGTGCCTTCCAATACATGCACCATGCCGAAAAAGCCTACGGGATTACCTCTATCGATCTGGTGATACGCAAAAGCGATCATCAATTCGGTGCTGACGTGAGGCCGGGATAGCCGCACTCTTGTCGAATCGCCTCCACATGCGTCGATATCCGACAGAATCCACTCTTCGTGGCCGATTTCCTCTTCGATATATTCCGCAATCGCCTTGCGTAGCCAGTCATGCTGTTGCCCGAGCCTGCTGCCGCATGCCATGAGCAACGGTACCGTATGCCTCACATGATGGTAAGCCTGGGACAGAAAGGCGATGTATTGCCGCGTGACGATATTGCCGCGCAGTGCATCCTGAATCACCGGAATGGCAAATAACTCCTGTCGGCTTGCTTCAGTGCATTGTTTCAAGGTCTCGAAAAAACTCATTCAATCTCCAGACTGTCAAAGAGAGGTTCAATTTGATTCCGGTAGCGCTGCCAGATCGCATCCCGGCGCGGTCTGCCGTTTGCAGTGGCAAGCCCGTTCGACAGCGAAAACGGCTCGACCGCAATCCAGCGGTGGATACGGGCGTAATCCGGAAGCGCTTGATTTACCTTGTCGATAGCTGCCTGAATGGCGTCGTTCCCTATAGACGCAAAGAGCGGCACGACGGCAGCGACCAGATAAGGCTGCGCATCGCCGAACACGACTGCCTGGGCGAGTATTCCTGTTCCCACCAAAACCGACTCGGGCCACTCAGGTGATACGTTCCGGCCAAAACCGGTAATCAGGATGCTCTTCTTGCGTCCGCTAATGAAAAGAAACCCCTCATCGTCCAGATGTCCGATATCGCCCGTCGCCAACCAATCCTCTCCGGAAGGCGGCTCGCCCAAATAACGCGTACGTTCATGACGGTAGACTTCGATTTCCCCATCGGCTGCGATACGCACCTTGCGGTTCGGCAGTGGCTTGCCTGCGCTACCAAGGCAATCTGCTCCCGGCAGGTTAAGCGAAACCACGGAACTGCATTCCGACAAGCCATATCCTTCATAGACAGGAAAGCCTTTTTCCCGTGCAGTCTCTATCAGCGCCGCCGGTGTTTTTGCGCCGCCTACCGCCGCAAATTTCAGCGAGCGGATGCGTTCGTCTTGCACATTGGCCGCAGCAACGAGTGCCTGCAACATCTGCGGTAACAAAATGATGCTTTCCGCCCGATACCGTTTTATGGAGTCAAGACATACTTGCGGATCGAACCGACTTGCTCCGCTCAGTCCCGTCTCCGCCAGCGGGGGGCAAAGAGTGGCGGCACCGGACAGTAACGCGGTATAAATGCCAGCGACGTTCTCAAGAAGCACCGCCAGCGGCAACAGACTCAGATGCCGTTCGATCCCCATGCCAGCCATTGCGGCATGCAACGCTTGCGCCACATCCCATTGTTGCCGTGCACTCAGACAGACGCCTTTGGGGGTAGAGGTAGTACCGGAAGTAAACGTAATCTTTTGAATGTCATCCAGACCGACCAGCGCCCCTTTTTGGTTTGTTTCATAAAGTTGCAAACGGCCCTCGCCTGGGATTTTTTTAGTAAAGCCAAGCGCTTGTGCATGCTCCGCCTGCATACAAAAAATAGCCCGCACTCCGCTTGCGGCGATTGCATGTGCCCACTGTGTCAAAGAAAAGAATGACGGTAAGGGGACCAATGTTATCCCCAGTTCCTGCGTTGCCATATCGATAGCAATCCACTGCGGCGAATTGTCCGCAAGAATGGCGACCGGGGCTTGCGGTTCATCCCGCGACATCAGCACGTCACAAGTCAAGCGAATCTGCCTCTGCAACATGATCCGGCTCCACGCAACGCCATCGCCGGCGATCAGGGCGCTGCTGCCAGGAATGTTATTTAACCAATTGTGCATAGCCGGAACGGATGTCGCCAAACATCACCTGTGGATTGTTTGCGTAATAGGTACCCCAGCTCTTGCCAGCGTCCGACAAACGGCCGGGGTCGGCAGCCGCCAGTACTCTCGGTTCAAGACGCAAGCGGGTAAATGAATTGAGGAGGCTTCGGGTGGCCGTAAATGCAACCCAGATCAATCCTTGCTGGTGCAGATAATGTGTCATGCATGCAATCAGCTCGCGGGCCGCACCGACATGGACTGCTGCAAGATTGCCGACCTCGACAATCTGACGACGGTTGACAGAGGTGCCAGCGTGCGACGCAATCGCGCTTTCCAACGGCATATCCAGGTATTGTTCAAGGAAGGTTTCCCCGTCGCTGGCAAGAGAAAACCCCAGTGCCGCAATCCACTTCCCTTGCTCATCGCGGCATCCGACCATGACATTGCAGAAATGACGCACCTCTGCACCGTACATTTTCAGAAAAGCGTCTGCGACAAAATTCTGCAAACCGGTGCGCTCATGATGCTGCGGACCGATCCATTCCATGTGGTATTTGCTTGCTTCTGCGTCGCTGCAAGACGCTGATGAAAAACCGGCATGGCCAAGCGATGCACACGGCATGAGCATCTCCCAATATGTTGGTATGGGAAAATCTTATACGCGCAAGATTAAGGGCAGATTAAGACCCCGCACAGAAATCACTTGAGTAGGCTGGGGGATCGTCCAGGAATGTCAGGAAAGATATGGAAGAAGTTGTTAACCGGGAGAGAGGTGGCGCGATGTTAAAGCAGTTCTATGCTGCCCGGATGGAGATAACGGCATTCGCGCGAAGTCCGACGTGTCGTTATTTCCCCTCAATGGTCTTTTGGACTTCCGGCGCAATCGGCAAGCGTTTGAACATGCTGATATTGGTACCGCCGGTGTTGCCGGCAGGGACAACACCGACCGCCGAACCGAGCGCGCCCAACAGGATTCTCAGTGCCTGCCCCCATACCTCAGTTGGTGCGCGACGCGCAAGGCCGATTCTCAACATCAGCCAATGCGACCGGACATGCGGCGCCACATCACGCTGCCCCAAGACATGGGCGTGTTCCAGATGAACGAATGCCTCATCCAGGCTACCGTTCCGGAACAGCCCGTACGCCGTCGCCATCTCCGTTTCGAATGCTTGTTTCAGATCGGCTTTCATCGGTTACAACCCTTCCTTCATCCGGTCAGGCTGCCGTCAGTTCGCCGCGCGCTTGCACGATGACTGTTCTTGCAGCCGTCAATCCCAGAATGCCCATGACGCCAGCGACAACGATATCCGGCCATCCTGCGCCGGTGCCAAAGACGCCCAGGGCGGCCAGCAGCACCGCGACATTGCCGATCGCGTCGTTGCGCGTGCACAGCCATACCGAGCGCATATTCGAATCACCGTTGCGGTAGGTATAGAGCAGCACTGCTACCGATACATTGGCAAGCAGCGCCAGCACGCCAATCGTTCCCATCGTAGCGGCTTCAGGCACCGTACCCTGGACCAGATTCCATGCGGCCGCACCCAGCACGAACAGGCCATAGCCGCCCATCGTCAAGCCCTTGATGAGTGCGGTACGCGAGCGCCAGACGGGCGCCATCGCCAGGACAAACAGGGATAGAGCGTAGTTGGCCGCATCGCCAAAAAAATCGACCGCGTCGGCGAGCAGGGACACCGAGCCGGCCTTCCAGCCGCTGGCAAGCTCGATCAGGAACATACCCGCATTGACGAACAGCGCGATCCACAGAATGCGTCGATAACGGGGATCGACAGAGGGTTTTTGTGGGGAACATCCCCCAGAACAGCAAGCAGACATCATGAATTCCTTTCAGGGTATATTGACATTAGAAACCCTGTAGTCGCTATAGAGTCAAGCAATGGAAGGATCATCATGCACAGCTTAAGAATTGGTGAGCTCGCCGAGCGGACAGATTGCCAGGTTGAAACGATTCGCTACTATGAGAAAGAGGGCCTGTTGCCTGTTCCGGCGCGCAGTGAAGGTAACTATCGGCTTTACAGCGATGTGCACGTCGACCGACTGATGTTCATCCGGCATTGCCGTTCATTGGACATGGCCTTGGACGAGATCCGCAGGTTGCTGCAATTTCGTGACGCACCGGAGCAAAATTGTGGTGAAGTCAATGTGCTTCTCGACGAGCATATCGGCCACGTTGCGGCGCGCATTGCCGAGTTGAAGCGGCTTGAAAAACAGTTGAAGATGCTGCGGCGCTTGTGCGATCAAGCGCAAGAAGCGAAAAACTGCAGGATTTTGAACGAGCTATCGACCGACTTGTCCGGAATGATGCCGGCGAAGCGACCGGCGAAAAAATTGCATGTCGAACACGTCCACGGACCGCGTACGCGCACGAAGTGACAGTCCGTGGAGGAAACATTTAGTAGAACTCTTGCCCATGGGATAAAAGCTGCCAAGGCGTGAGAACTGGGCTTAGCGTACTATTTTTTCCGAATTCTGCGGGCTCTTCTTTAACCCCTGCGTCATATCTCGACTCTACCCGAATTCCATAGGGCTCCAAAATATGCCTCAACGTAAAAACCGTATGGGATGGTAGGTAGGTTCTGGGCTGGCTAACCGTGTCAAATTGCACAGAAAGGACGCATGCGATAAAAAAGAAGGTTTGTTAAGGCATTGATTTTTAATAGATAAATTTTGCAAGCCGTGTCAATTTGCACGAAAAGTACGATTACCCCGGTATGGGAGGGAAAATATTTTCGAGAGCCATCAGTAGGAAAACGCCGAAGTAGCCGATTCGTGAAATGAGGTCGATAACAAAATTAAACATGAAGGTCCCGTGGATAAAGTGATCTACTCGATGTCAGCGCAGGCCTTACATTGCCAGCTCGCGTCTTGGCCAGCGGTCGAGGCAGGTCGTGATAAGAAAAACGATCGACAGTGCGATCCATGCAGACCACAACGTGTGGGTAAAGAAATGCGCTCCGCGCAGCTGCTGCATCCACCCAACACCGACTCCCAAAGATAGTAGAAGTACCAGCACGATTGTTGCGTGAAGCAATCGATGCGGAATGAACAGGACAGATAGCGAGACCATCCACAACGCGCTCGATGCGTGGCCAGCTGGCATGCAGTGTCCTGGGCTTACGCCAGCCGGCAAAAGTTCAAACAACTTAATGTAAGGCTCAGATCCGCCGTACCGTTGCAGGTCCCATGGGCAATGTGAATCGCTGACCAGCTTGAGGAGACTGATCGTTGTCGGTACCAGCAAAGCGGATAAAGCAATGACGCGCAGTTGGAATCGCCGCAGCCAACTCCAAGTGCGTGGCGAACAGAGGTCCCACGAAACGGCAATCAGAATCAAGAGAGCCAGGACAGTGAATGCCCGCTTAAGGATCATATGATTAAACGTAGTGGTGATCCATGCATCACGAAGAGGGAACATTCCAGCTTTGCTGTCAAAGGCACTGTCTGCCAGCATAACGTCCACGTCGGTCCACAATGTAATCGCGATCAGAGAAAATGCCGCAAGCAGTAGAAGCACGGCGACTGTTGCGTTGGCGCGGGCCCAACGTTCACGCTGTCGCGACGTTGCAGCGGAGTTGGCCATGAGACGGGAGGCATAGGAGCACTGCCTTTGCGGTAGTCGATCACGGTGCATGGCGGCACGCATTGAAGATGTCCAGTCGGGGGTTATACACAGCCGTGCTAACGTTGAGCATTCCCAGTGTCGAGTGGAAAAGGTTGTCATGACTGAAGGGCTGATCAACCCGCGCAGCCAGGCAGCGCTGGTCTATTTTGAACCGTTCGCGGAATCCAGCAGAGAGCCAAAGCATAAAGGGCACGGCGCGCTGTTCTGGAGGGGAAATCACGTAGGGAGCACCGTGGAGGTAGAAGTTGTTCTCGCCCAGCGATTCACCGTGATCGGAAAAATACATGAGAGCGGTGTCTACGCCGTCATCGCGCGCCGCTTGCGCAAGCAGGTCAATTGCTTGCTTCAAAACGTGATCCGTGTATCGGATCGTATTGTCATACGCGTCGACAATGGATTGCCGTGTGCATTTTCCGAGCTCGATCGTATTGCATACAGGTCCAAAGACACTAAATTGCTGCGGATAGCGCTTCGAGTAAGCTGGGCCGTGACTTCCTTTTTGGTGTAGCACGATCACCATGTCACCGGTGCCATCTCGGATCTGTTGGGGAAGGCCACGAAGCAGTCGCTCGTCGAAACATTCTTCGTTATTGCAAAAAGGATCGCCTGCGATGGGTTGCGACACGTCTTCATAAGGGATGCGGTCGCAAACGCCTTTGCAGCCAGAATTATTATCGCGCCACAGCAGCTTGAGACCGGCGTGCTGCAGAACGTCGAGCAGCCCCTCCTGAGACTGCGCCCGTGACGCACTGTAATTCTCGCGTCCAAGGGGCGAAAAGAGACATGGCAGTGAAATCCCGGTGGCGGTGCCACACGACTGCATGTTCTTGAAGTTGACTAAATCGGGCACTTGAGACAGTTCCGGATTGGTGAGCCGACTATAACCGTTCAAGGAGAAATTAGCCGCGCGGGCCGTCTCGCCCACCACGACGACGGTAACCGTGCGGCGGGTATTCCCGCGCCAAAGAACCCCTTTCGTCGCGTCCCTGCCCAACGGTGCTACCACCACTGGTACGCTCCACTTGCGCTTGAAGTACCCGTTTACGGCCTGAATGTAGTTGGTCGGCGTCAGCAAAAACCGCAGTTCACGGTGTTCGCGCAGTGCCGGCGCAAGGATCTTGAACATCAGCATCAGCAAAATGCCAGCGCCGACTACAGCGATGCCGGCGGTCGCTAAGTTGACGCCTAGTTGACGCCGGCCCGGCTGGAAACGCGGCTTTAGCCACGCGATGATTGCAGCTGGGATGACCCCCGTTATCAGAAAGGAAAAGCCCAGCCCAGCGTTGAATAGTTCAGTGCTTTCGCGCGAGTCGGTCTCAGCAATGTTCTGAACCATTGACCAATCGATCGCAACACCGTAGTGGTTCATGAAGTAGCTCGCCAGCGATGTGACCAGGAATAATCCGATCAGAAGTGGCTTAATACTGAAACGAAAATTCAACGTTGCCAGCGACGCTGTAAAGGTCAACACAAGCATTAGGAACATACCTGCCTGAACTGGGAACGCTGCAAGCGTTAGCCCGCCAGTCGCGCTTGAAAAGCTTTTCCAGAATGCTTGGTTATAGACACTTACAATAAATGCCGACGCCAATAAGGGGAGCAATGCCGCATTCGGCCGCTTGAACGAATCTAGTTTCACCATCGAGTACCTATCGTCGCAGGCAGCGCAACGACGGTTGTCGCTCCACCCCTGTATCGTGCCGGTAGGCTACATGCGACGATATGACGCCGACGTTAGGGGCGTGTGAAGGAAACGTTAAAGTCCCGGAAAAGTGACAGTGACAGTGGTTCCTCCGCTCGACGGCGTGGCCAAATCAAGCTTGGCGCCGAGTTGGCGGCATATCCGTTTAACTAGGGCCAAGCCCAGGCCGGTACCGTCCGAACCTTTCAGCGGCGCACCTGTGATCTCGTCTGCAAGCATTGCAAGAACCGCCGGAGGCAGGCCCCGCCCGCTGTCGCATACCAGGATGCTGCGCTCGGCCAGCCGTACGGTCACTGCCCCATGGTCCGTGTAAAGACAGGCATTTCGGATCAGATTGCCAATGATCGCCACAACAA
>DATLIB010000033.1:0-83697 GCA_035539595.1 Noviherbaspirillum sp. | reverse complement strand
GGTGATGCCGGGCGATAACGTGTCGATCACTGTGAAGTTGATTAACCCGATTGCAATGGAAGAAGGTTTGCGCTTCGCCATCCGCGAGGGTGGTCGTACCGTCGGAGCCGGCGTCGTCGCTAAAATCATTGAGTAATTCCGA
Source organism: Noviherbaspirillum sp. (assembly GCA_035539595.1). Lineage (GTDB taxonomy): Bacteria > Pseudomonadota > Gammaproteobacteria > Burkholderiales > Burkholderiaceae_D > Noviherbaspirillum. Next base: position 83,555 of record DATLIB010000033.1, on the reverse strand, counting down.
GGCGCCTTACTGTAGTCAGTAAGCATAAATTCTGCATTGCAGCGCTGTCAATTCAAGCAAGGTTTTAAGCGTAGGGGTATAGCTCAACTGGCAGAGCGTCGGTCTCCAAAACCGAAGGTTGGGGGTTCGATTCCCTCTGCCCCTGCCACCGATTCAGGTGCAGGGCACTGAAAGAAACAAGTATGTCTAACCACCCCGTAGAAACCGTCAGGACATCGAACGACAAAATCAAAATTGTCTTGGCTATTGGCGCAGTTATTGCGGGTGTAGTCGGCTTTTACTTTTTATCGGGTAAGCCTGATGTGGTGCGAGCTGCTACATTGCTCGCTGGAATTCTAGTTGCAATTGCGGTGGCATGGACTTCTGTATTTGGTCGTAACTTTATTGGTTTTGCTAAGGAATCTATACGCGAAGCAAAGAAAGTTGTCTGGCCAACACGCAAGGAGGCGGTGCAGATTACTGCAGTGGTTTTCGGTTTCGTATTGATAATGGCGATCTTCCTCTGGGGTATAGACAAAATCCTCGAATTTGTGTTGTACGACCTGATCTTGGGCTGGAAATGATGATGAGCGAGAATATGGAAGATGGCGCAGTCGGCGCATCCGCAGCAGCTCAATCGGGCGTCAGTAAGCGATGGTATGTGGTTCACGCCTATTCCGGAATGGAAAAGAGCGTGCAGCGCGCGTTGATGGAACGTATTGATCGTGCTGGAATGCAGGACAGATTTGGACAGATTCTGGTGCCTACCGAAGAAGTTATTGAAGTTAAGAATGGGCAAAAGTCGGTTACCGAACGGCGTTTTTTCCCGGGTTATGTACTCGTCGAAATGGAAATGACCGACGAGACTTGGCATTTGGTTAAAAATACAAGCAAGGTAACAGGCTTTATCGGTGGAAAGTCTAATAAGCCGACACCGATTCCGCCGCATGAGGTTGACAAAATTTTGCATCAAATGCAGGAGGGTGTAGAAAAACCACGTCCCAAAGTATTGTATGAAGTAGGGGAAATGGTTCGCATCAAAGATGGGCCCTTCACCGATTTCAATGGCAACGTTGAAGAGGTTAATTATGAGAAGTCGCGGGTGCGTGTTTCGGTCACGATTTTTGGCCGCGCAACGCCGGTCGAGCTGGAATTTGGGCAGGTCGAAAAAGTTTAACTTATTTTTATAGTTTCTTCGAAAGAAGCGCTATTTTGGAGCGTTGCAAACTGCGCTGTTTGCGAAATCTAAAAAACAAAGAGGAGCCTCAGTAGCGTTAAGATTCGCGAAACGGCGCTAATACTCAATTAACGTAGGAGCCACCATGGCAAAAAAGATCATTGGTTTTATCAAGCTGCAGGTGCCAGCTGGTAAAGCAAACCCCTCTCCTCCGATCGGGCCAGCGCTAGGTCAGCGTGGTCTGAATATTATGGAATTTTGCAAGGCATTCAATGCGCAGACTCAAGGCGTTGAGCCAGGATTGCCAATTCCTGTCGTAATCACTGCGTTTGCCGATAAGTCTTTCACTTTTGTGATGAAGACTCCGCCTGCAACTATCCTAATTAAGAAGGCAGCAGGTATACAAAAAGGTTCGTCGAAGCCTCATACCGATAAGGTCGGCAAGATCACTCGCAAGCAAGCGGAAGAAATCGCTACAACAAAAATGCCGGATCTCACGGCGGCCGACATGGAGGCCGCCGTGCGTACTATCGCTGGTTCTGCTCGTTCCATGGGTATTACGGTGGAGGGTCTGTAATGGCTAAGTTATCTAAGCGTGCTCAAGCCGTGAAAGCAAAAGTTGATCGTACTAAGAGCTATCCGTTCGATAATGCAATCGCACTGATCAAGGAATGCGCAACAGCTAAGTTCAACGAATCAATTGATGTTGCTGTACAGCTTGGTGTTGATGCCAAAAAATCGGATCAGGTGGTTCGCGGCTCCGTGGTGTTGCCGGCCGGTACCGGTAAGGCGGTGCGCGTAGCAGTGTTTGCTTCTGGCGACAAGGCTGAGTCAGCAAAGGCGGCAGGCGCCGACGTGGTTGGTATGGAAGACTTGGCTGAGCGTATTAAGGCTGGCGATATGCCATTTGACATCGTGATCGCGTCGCCAGACACTATGCGTATCGTAGGTACACTCGGCCAGATCCTTGGCCCGCGTGGCATGATGCCGAATCCGAAGGTTGGTACAGTGACCCCGGACGTTGCAACTGCCGTCAAAAATGCCAAAGCTGGTCAGGTGCAATACCGTACTGACAAAGCCGGAATCATTCATGCGACCATCGGTCGCAAATCATTCAGCGACGCAGAACTGAAGTCTAACCTTCTGGCATTGATCGAAGCATTGAACAAAGCTAAGCCGGCCACGAGCAAAGGAGTCTACCTGCGCAAGGTCGCGATCTCCTCCACCATGGGTGCCGGAGTGCGTGTAGATCAGGCCACTCTGGCGGCTTGATGTATTGAATTAAGTCCTCATGTCGTGTAAGGCATGAGGTGAATCTTTGGGCTGGGCCAAATTCTGTAAGTTTGAAAAGGTTCCAGATTATCAAAGACCGTTGGGCAGTATGTATGTAATTTGTACAGAAAAGTTAAACGTCGAAAGTGCAAGCTCCGACACCCAACGCAGATGGTGTGCCCGAATAAGTTTTTGGTATCAAAACTCGCAGTTCTTAAAAATTGCAAGTACTGAACTCCTAAACTTCGGACGCCGTGTTCGAACCGATGCAAGGTATTCGCCAAGCATCATTTTTGGAGGTTGATCTTGAGTCTCAATCTGAATGACAAAAAGGCCGTCGTAGCCGAAGTCTCTGCAAAAGTGGCAACTGCGCAGACTATCGTCGTGGCCGAATACCGTGGCATCCAGGTTGGTCACTTGACGCAACTACGCGCCAAAGCGCGTTCCCAAGGTGTGTACATGCGTGTGTTGAAAAACACATTAGCACGTCGCGCCGTCGAGGGTACGCCATTTGCTGGCCTTGCCTCTGAAATGACCGGCCCGTTGATCTATTCGATCTCCGAGGATGCCGTTGCTGCAGCCAAAGTCGTTCACGACTTTGCCAAAGGCAACGACAAACTGGTTGTTAAGGCAGGCAACTACGCAGGCAAGTCGCTAGATAAAGCGGGTGTTGCAGCGTTGGCTAGCATCCCGACTCGTGAAGTTCTCATTTCCCAGTTGTTGGGTGTAATGCAGGCTCCAGTGTCGGGTTTCGCGCGTGCGTTGGCTGCCTTGGCCGCCAAGAGAGAAGTCGAAGGCGCGTAATAATCAACGCCCCTTCGGTCTCTCTTTTGCGTCAGTACCGATTAGATGTAATTACCGAATCAAATTAGGAGTTTCAAATGGCAATTAGCAAAGACGATATCCTTGAAGCAGTAGGCCAGATGTCCGTGATGGACCTGAATGATCTGGTTAAGGCTTTTGAAGAAAAATTTGGTGTTTCCGCTGCGGCAATGGCAGTTGCTGGCCCGGCAGCAGGCGGCGCTGGAGCAGCCGTGGCTGAAGAACAGACCGAGTTTACCGTTGTTCTGGCCGAGGTTGGTGCAAACAAGGTTGGCGTGATTAAGGCAGTTCGCGAAATCACTGGTTTGGGTCTGAAAGAAGCAAAAGACTTGGTTGATGGTGCGCCGAAGCCTGTCAAGGAAGGCATTGCCAAGGCAGATGCAGAAGCAGCTAAAAAGAAGCTGGAAGAAGCTGGCGCGAAGGCCGAACTCAAGTAACTCCGACTTGCCAGGGCGACTTAAACATCGCCGGAGTCAAGGTTCGGAACTCTCTCGAAAGGGGGGGTTCGGCCTTGGCTCCTTTGTCGTTTTCGTGTTTTTAAAGGGCCTGTACCTCCATTAGCATTTCACGGGCCAGTGTCAAACAGTCTAGTTAAGGCCGAAGGGCTGAGACTTGAGGTTTCGCAGATTGCATGGTGACTTCAACAGTCGCCGGCGAACCCTGAATTCTCCATCCTTCCTGTCACTCACGGAGTGTCCATGCACTACTCATTTACTGAGAAGAAGCGCATTCGCAAATCATTCGCGAAGCGCGCTAACGTTCACAACGTTCCGTTCCTGCTGGCGACCCAGCTCGAGTCTTATCTGAGCTTCCTGCAGGCCGATAAAGTTCCATCGCAACGCAAGAATGAAGGTTTACAATCCGCCTTCACGTCAATTTTCCCAATCGTATCGCACAACGGATTTGCTCGGCTAGAGTTTTTGTCCTACGTGTTGGGTGATCCACCGTTCGACGTCAAAGAGTGCCAGCAGCGCGGGCTGACGTTTGCGTCGCCGCTTCGTGCGAAAGTGCGGCTGGTTATTCTGGACAAGGAGTCGCCGACTAAGCCAGTCGTAAAGGAAATGAAAGAACAGGAAGTCTACATGGGCGAACTGCCGCTCATGACGACAACCGGTTCGTTCGTAATCAATGGTACCGAACGTGTGATTGTTTCCCAGTTGCACCGTTCGCCTGGTGTGTTTTTCGAACATGACCGCGGAAAAACGCATTCCTCCGGGAAATTGCTGTTCTCTGCACGGATTATTCCATATCGCGGATCTTGGCTGGACTTTGAATTCGATCCAAAAGACATCTTGTTTTTCCGGGTCGATCGCCGCCGCAAGATGCCAGTTACGATCTTGCTGAAGGCAATTGGCATGACGCCAGAGCAGATCCTTGCAAACTTCTTTGTATTTGATAATTTCACCCTTCGCTCCGAAGGCGGGGAAATGGAGTTTGTGGCTGAGCGTCTGCGCGGAGAAGTCGCTCGTTTTGACATCGTTGACAAGTCGGGCAAGGTCATCGTTGCCAAGGACAAGCGTATTAATGCCAAGCATGTTCGTGAAATCGAAGCCGCTGGTATCAAGCACATTTCTGTACCAGAAGACTATCTACTCGGCCGTGTGTTAGCGAAGAATATCGTTGACGCTGAAACCGGAGAAGTAATTGCGAGCGCAAACGACGAGTTGACGGAAGAAACCCTTGCTCGCTTGCGCGACACTGGGGTGGCTGACATCCAGACTTTATATACCAACGATCTGGATCAGGGCGCGTATATCTCGCAGACTCTACGTATGGACGACACCGCCGACCAAATGGCGGCGCGCGTCGCCATCTACCGCATGATGCGCCCAGGCGAACCGCCGACTGAGGATTCGGTGGAGGCACTGTTCAACGGCTTGTTCTACAGCGAAGAACGTTACGACCTGTCAGCTGTCGGTCGCATGAAGTTCAACCGCCGTATCGGCCGCGATGAATTGACCGGTGCTATGACGTTGTCAAACGAGGACATTCTCGCGGTAATCAAGATTCTGGTTGAGCTGCGCAACGGACGAGGCGAAGTAGACGATATCGATCACTTAGGAAACCGTCGTGTGCGATGCGTCGGCGAATTGGCTGAGAACCAGTTTCGTGCAGGCTTGGTGCGTGTCGAACGCGCAGTAAAAGAGCGTCTTGGGCAGGCGGAAGCAGACAATCTAATGCCGCATGATCTGATCAACTCCAAGCCGATTTCGGCTGCAATCCGCGAGTTCTTCGGTTCGTCGCAACTGTCACAGTTCATGGATCAGACTAATCCGCTGTCGGAAATCACGCACAAGCGCCGCGTTTCAGCACTTGGTCCGGGTGGTCTGACGCGCGAGCGCGCTGGCTTTGAGGTGCGCGACGTGCATCCCACGCACTATGGCCGTGTATGCCCTATTGAGACTCCGGAAGGTCCGAATATCGGCCTGATCAATTCGCTGGCGCTGTATGCACGTCTCAACGAGTATGGTTTTCTTGAGACGCCGTATCGCAAGGTGGACGGTAGCGCCGTTACCAATCAAATTGATTACCTGTCCGCCATCGAAGAAGGCCGCTATGTAATCGCCCAAGCGAACGCCACGATCGACAATCAAGGTAAATTGTCGGATGAATTAGTTTCTGCGCGTCAGGCCGGCGAAACTATCCTTGTCTCTCCCGAGCGTGTGCAGTACATGGACGTGGCTCCAGGCCAAGTGGTATCGGTGGCGGCATCCTTGATTCCGTTCCTTGAGCATGATGATGCGAACCGGGCATTGATGGGGGCCAACATGCAGCGTCAAGCGGTGCCTTGTTTGCGCCCCGAAAAAGCATTCGTCGGTACAGGCGTTGAGCGGACAGTGGCAGTTGACTCAGGCACAACTGTGCAAGCGCTGCGCGGCGGCGTGGTCGACTATGTCGATGCCGGCCGTATTGTGATCCGTGTGAACGATGACGAGGCGGCGGCGGGCGAAGTCGGCGTGGATATCTACAACTTGATCAAGTACACCCGTTCTAACCAGAACACCAATATCAACCAGCGTCCGATCGTGAAGATTGGGGATCGTGTTGCAAAGCATGATGTGATTGCCGATGGTGCCTCGACTGACCTTGGTGAACTTGCGCTCGGCCAGAACATGCTGGTGGCGTTCATGCCGTGGAACGGCTATAACTTCGAAGATTCAATCTTAATCTCGGAGCGTGTGGTTGCGGATGACCGCTACACCTCGATTCACATCGAAGAGCTGTCGGTTGTTGCGCGTGATACCAAGCTGGGTGCTGAAGAAATCACCCGTGACATTTCGAACTTGGCGGAGAATCAGCTTGCACGCCTGGACGAGTCGGGCATCGTGTACATCGGTGCAGAGGTCGAAGCTGGCGATACGCTAGTCGGTAAGGTAACTCCCAAGGGCGAAACCCAGTTGACGCCGGAAGAGAAGCTGCTGCGCGCAATCTTCGGTGAAAAAGCATCGGACGTGAAAGATACTTCGCTGCGTGTGCCGTCCGGTATGGTTGGTACAGTGATTGACGTACAAGTGTTCACTCGCGAAGGTATTCCCCGCGACAAGCGTGCACAGCAGATCATTGACGATGAACTGAAGCGTTACCGCCTTGATCTGAACGATCAGTTGCGTATCGTTGAAGGCGATGCGTTCCAGCGTCTGGAAAAGATGTTGATCGGCAAGGTTGTCAACGGCGGTCCGAAGAAGCTGGCTAAAGGGGCGAAGATCACCAAGGAGTATCTGGACGATCTCGATAAGTATCATTGGTTCGACATCCGCCCGGCCGAAGATGACGTTGCAGCAGCACTCGAAGCGATCAAGGAATCGATCGCCGAGAAGCGTCATCAGTTCGATCTGGCGTTTGAGGAGAAACGTAAGAAGCTCACGCAAGGTGACGAATTGCCGCCGGGTGTACAGAAGATGGTCAAGGTGTACCTCGCCGTGAAGCGTCGCCTGCAGCCTGGCGACAAAATGGCGGGCCGTCACGGTAACAAGGGTGTGGTTTCGCGTATCGTTCCGGTGGAAGACATGCCGTACATGGCAGATGGTACGCCAGCCGATATCGTATTGAATCCATTAGGCGTTCCGTCGCGTATGAACGTCGGTCAGGTACTTGAAGTGCACTTGGGGTGGGCTTCGAAGGGTCTCGGCCTGCGTATCGGCGAAATGCTGCAGGCGCAAGCCAAGGCAACCGAACTGCGCAAATTCCTGACCACGATCTACAACGAATCGGGTAAGGCAGAAGAGCTGGATAAATTCTCCGACGATGAGATCCTGCAGCTGGCAACGAACCTGAAATACGGTGTGCCGTTTGCAACACCGGTGTTTGACGGTGCACATGAGGATGAAATCCGTCGCATGCTCGACCTTGCGTATCCAGATTCGGTCGCGAAACAGTTGGGTATGACGCCCTCCAAGAATCAGGTCACCATGTATGACGGCCGCACCGGCGAAGCATTCGAACGTCCAGTCACGGTTGGCTATATGCATGTGCTGAAACTGCATCACCTTGTGGACGACAAGATGCATGCACGCTCCACTGGCCCGTACTCGCTGGTGACTCAACAGCCGTTGGGCGGTAAGGCGCAGTTTGGCGGCCAGCGTTTCGGTGAGATGGAAGTTTGGGCACTGGAAGCCTATGGCGCGTCCTACGTGTTGCAGGAGATGCTGACAGTGAAGTCGGACGACGTGACTGGCCGCACCAAGGTTTACGAGAACCTAGTCAAGGGCGATCACGTCATCGACGCCGGCATGCCGGAATCCTTCAATGTGTTGGTGAAGGAAATCCGTTCGCTCGGTATCGATATCGATCTAGAACGCGATTAGTCGGAAAACCGGTGCTGGTGATGCGAATAACCCGTCGCCAGCACAGTGGTACCGAAGCAAAAGATATTTTTATTCACGCCACCCTGGAGTGATACATGAAAGCCCTGCTCGATTTATTCAAGCAAGTTCAGCAAAGTGAACAATTCGACGCGATTAAGATCGGTCTCGCGTCGCCCGAAAAAATCCGTTCCTGGTCTTATGGCGAAGTCAAAAAGCCTGAGACCATCAACTACCGTACTTTCAAGCCGGAGCGCGATGGCCTGTTTTGCGCCAAGATCTTCGGCCCGATCAAGGATTACGAATGTCTTTGTGGTAAATACAAGCGCCTGAAGCATCGCGGTGTCATTTGTGAAAAATGCGGTGTTGAAGTCACACTGGCCAAGGTGCGCCGTGAGCGCATGGGCCATATCGAACTGGCATCGCCGACCGCGCACATCTGGTTTTTGAAGTCGCTGCCGTCACGTTTGGGGATGGTGCTCGACATGACGCTGCGCGATATCGAACGCGTACTGTACTTCGAAGCCTATGTCGTGACCGATCCTGGCATGACGCCGCTGAAGAAGTGTCAGATCATGTCGGAAGACGATTACGCCGCCAAGTACGAAGAATATGGCGATGATTTCACGGCGTACATGGGTGCCGAAGGCGTCCGAGAACTGTTGCGCTCAATCGATATTGACCGCGACGTCGAAACGTTGCGCCAGGAATTGAAGGATTCCAAGTCAGAAGCCAAGATCAAGAAATACGCGAAGCGCTTGAAGGTACTTGAGGCATTTCAGCGGTCCGGCATCAAGCCTGACTGGATGATCATGGAAGTGTTGCCGGTGTTGCCGCCGGAATTGCGTCCGCTGGTGCCGCTGGACGGAGGTCGCTTCGCGACCTCCGACCTGAATGACCTGTATCGTCGCGTGATCAACCGAAACAACCGCTTGAAGCGGTTGATGGAATTGCGCGCGCCGGAAATCATCACCCGTAACGAAAAGCGCATGCTGCAGGAAGCAGTCGACTCACTGCTGGATAACGGCCGTCGTGGCAAGGCGATGACGGGCGCTAACAAGCGTCCGCTGAAGTCCTTGGCTGAAATGATTAAGGGTAAAGGCGGTCGTTTCCGCCAAAACCTGCTGGGTAAGCGTGTTGACTATTCCGGCCGTTCCGTGATCGTGGTGGGTCCGCAGCTCAAGCTGCATCAGTGTGGTCTGCCCAAACTGATGGCACTTGAACTGTTCAAACCGTTTATTTTCAACAAGCTAGAACTGATGGGTCTCGCAACCACCATCAAGGCCGCAAAAAAACTGGTTGAGGTGCAAGAGCCCGTGGTCTGGGACATCTTGGAGGAAGTGATCCGCGAACATCCGGTGATGTTGAACCGCGCGCCTACCCTGCACCGTCTTGGTATTCAGGCGTTCGAGCCGGTCCTCATTGAAGGCAAGGCAATTCAATTGCATCCGTTGGTCTGCGCGGCATTCAATGCCGACTTCGACGGCGACCAGATGGCGGTTCACGTTCCTCTTTCGATCGAAGCGCAGATGGAAGCTCGCACATTGATGCTGGCTTCGAATAACATCCTGTTCCCGTCGAACGGTGAGCCGTCGATCGTGCCATCGCAAGATATCGTGCTTGGTCTGTATTACGCAACCCGTGAAAAGATCAATGGCAAGAACGAAGGCATGATGTTTCCGGACGTATCCGAGGTCATTCGTGCGTACGACAATAAGGAAGTCGAGCTGACCACCCGTGTCACGGTCCGCATCACGGAGTACCCCAAGGACCCGACAACTGGTGAGTTCGTACAAACGATTAAGCGCTATGAAACGACCGTTGGTCGTGCCATCCTGTCGGAAATCCTGCCGAAAGGCTTGCCGTTCACCGTGCTGAACCGAGCGCTGAAGAAAAAAGAAATTTCGAAGTTGATCAACACTTCGTTCCGCAAGTGCGGTCTGCGCGCAACAGTGGTATTTGCCGATCAGCTGATGCAGTCGGGTTTCCGTCTCGCCACCCGCGCCGGTATTTCAATATGCGTAGACGACATGCTGGTGCCACCGCAGAAATCGACGATCATCGCGCAAGCCGAGCATGAAGTGAAACAGATTGAGCAGCAATACGCTTCCGGTCTGGTAACAGCTGGCGAACGTTATAACAAGGTGGTCGACATCTGGGGCAAGGCCGGTGACGAAGTCGGTAAGGCGATGATGGAACAGCTCAAGGTGGAAGATGTCACCAAGCGCGACGGCAGCACGGGAACGCAGGAATCGTTCAATGCGATTTACATGATGGCCGACTCTGGTGCTCGCGGTTCTGCAGCACAGATTCGTCAGTTGGCTGGCATGCGTGGTTTGATGGCCAAACCTGATGGTTCGATCATCGAAACGCCGATTACGGCGAACTTCCGCGAAGGCCTGAACGTATTGCAGTACTTTATTTCGACGCACGGTGCCCGTAAAGGTCTGGCTGATACTGCGTTGAAGACAGCGAATTCAGGTTACCTGACACGTCGCTTGGTGGACGTGACGCAGGATTTGGTTGTGATCGAAGATGATTGCGGTACCGCCAACGGCGCGTCGATGAAGGCATTGGTTGAGGGTGGTGAAGTCATTGAGGCGCTGCGTGATCGTATTCTTGGTCGAGTCGCCGCGAACGACGTTATTAATCCGGAAACGCAAGCCACACTGTTCGAGGCGGGCACACTGCTGGACGAAGATGCTGTCGAAGAAATCGAACGCCTCGGTATTGACGAAGTGAAGGTCCGTACGCCGCTTACTTGCGACACCCGTTACGGTCTGTGTGCGAAGTGCTACGGTCGCGATCTCGGTCGAGGCATGTTGGTTAACTCTGGAGAGGCCGTTGGTGTGGTCGCAGCGCAGTCGATTGGAGAACCAGGTACCCAGCTCACCATGCGTACCTTCCACATCGGTGGTGCGGCATCGCGTGCAGCGGTTGCATCCAGTGTGGAGGCTAAATCGAATGGCACGGTGCGTTTCACTGCAACCATGCGTTACGTCACAAACGGTAAGAACGAGCAGATCGTGATTTCCCGGTCTGGCGAAGTGCTGATTACTGATGATCATGGTCGTGAGCGGGAACGTCACAAGGTGCCTTATGGTGCCACCTTGCTAGTTAGGGATGGCTTGACAATCAAGGCCGGTACAGGTCTGGCAACATGGGATCCGTTGACTCGACCGATCATTACTGAATACACCGGTACGGTGAAATTCGAGAATGTCGAAGAGGGCGTGACCGTGGCGAAACAGATCGATGAAGTGACCGGTCTGTCGACGTTAGTCGTGATTGATGCGAAGCGCCGTGGTTCCAGCACCAAGGTACTTCGTCCACAGGTGAAGCTCCTTAACGAAAAGGGTGAGGAAGTCAAAATCGCCGGCACTGAACATGCAGTGACCATTGGTTTTCAGGTTGGGGCGTTGATTACAGTGAAAGACGGGCAGCAGGTTTCAGTAGGCGAGGTGCTTGCACGTATTCCTACTGAGTCGCAAAAAACCCGGGATATTACCGGCGGTCTGCCGCGCGTAGCCGAACTGTTCGAAGCGCGCTCACCGAAAGATGCCGGTATGTTAGCGGAAGTCACCGGTACGGTGGCGTTCGGTAAGGAAACCAAGGGTAAGCAACGCTTGGAAATTACCGACATGGAGGGTAACAAGCACGAGTTCCTGATTACTAAAGATAAGCAAGTGCTGGTGCACGATGGTCAAGTGGTGAACAAGGGCGAGATGATTGTGGACGGTCCAGCGGATCCGCAAGATATTCTGCGGTTGTTAGGCATCGAAGCATTGGCACGTTACATTGTCGACGAAGTGCAGGATGTGTATCGTTTGCAAGGTGTGAAGATCAACGATAAACACATCGAAGTAATCGTTCGCCAAATGTTGCGTCGTGTTCAAGTAGTCAATGCTGGCGATACGGCCTATATCCCGGGAGAGCAGGTTGAACGCTCCGAACTGCTGGATGAAAACGACCGCGTCATCGCTGAAGGAAAACTGCCAGCCACATACGAAAACGTGTTACTTGGTATTACCAAAGCATCGCTGTCGACTGACTCGTTCATTTCTGCTGCGTCATTCCAGGAAACCACTCGCGTACTAACCGAAGCGGCGATCATGGGCAAGAAGGATGGTTTGCGCGGCTTGAAGGAAAATGTCATTGTTGGCCGCTTGATTCCTGCAGGCACAGGTTTGGCTTACCACCGTGCACGCAAGGAAAAAGAGTCGTGGGAGGCCGAAGAACGTACCGCGTTGTTGCAAGCCGAAGAATCGGCACGTGCCGCGGAGGCGGCAATGGTCGACACCAACGGCAGTATGGCGGAGGGCGGAGACGCTTAACGTCGTCCAATCTAGCGATAAAAAGCAAAGCGGCACCACGGGAAACTTTGGTGCCGTTTTTTATTGATTGCCGCAACTCGACTCGGTTTTACAACTGCCCTACCCTCCAATCGTTCTAGACTCTGTTTGATAGGTACACCATTTTCTGCAACCGATATCATCCGGATCGTGCCTATCCCTTCAAATCAACCTGTTTGTCAGCCGCTTGAACGCGCCGCAGTGGCGTTGGTTCGCGGCCCTCGAAGCCCTGCGTATTTGGGCATGGCGGCAAGCATCTGGCGGCGCAAATCACTGGATTGAGTCCCATGACGATCCGGCGCGGATGCCGCGAACTCAAATCGGGCTTGGCTGACTGTCCCGGCAAGGGCTTGCGTACGCCAGGCGCAGTTCGTTGCGGGCGCTTTCCGCCAAGCTGACGGCGGCCGGGCATCCGGCCAACCGGGACGACTGTGGCCAGGCTGTTGCACAAGGTGGACTGCTCGCCCAAGGCGAATGCGCAGCGTACCGAAGCGAGTGGTGCCTCACCCGCGCAGCGCAATGCGCAGTTCGAGCACATTACTAAGCAGCGCGCGCAGTTCGCCGCCACGGGCGACCCGATCATCAATGTGGACACGAAAAAAAGAATTGATCGGCCAGGCGGTGCCGTATGGCATCTATGATGTCAGCGCCAACCGCGGTGATGTCTGCGTCGGTGACTGCTTTGACATACCGCGCTTTGCCGTCGACGCCATCGGCGATTGGTGGTGCGACGAAGGCTGCGGGCGTTATCGCCGGACACGCCGGTTATTGATCCTGGCCGATGGCGGGGGGATCCAACAGTTGTCGCTCGCAGGTATGGAAGGCGCAATTGCAGGAGCAGTTGTGCGATCGCTGTGGCTTGGCCGTCACGGCGTGCCATTACCCGACGGGCTGCTCGAAATGGAATCCGATCGAGCATCGGCTGTTCAGTCACATCAGCCTGAATTGGTCCGGGGTGCCGCTGCGCTCGTTTGAAACCGTGATCCGCTACATCGAAGGCGCCGAAACGGCCACTGGGCTGCGCGGAAGGCGGTGCTCAAACGTGGTGGCAACGAGATCGGCGAGTGGGTCTCGGATGAAGAAATGCAGCACCTGCGCATCCAGCCGCACGCTGTCTGCCGAGCGTGGAATTACACGCTTCATCCGCGCACGGACCAAGTAAAAAATGGCTAGGTTGTTTCGTGACAAGCCCTAAGATAATTAAATGGCATGAACGCTTTGATGCAGAATGGGCATTGCTTGAGCCGCTGGTACCGGTACGGGGAAAAATCTACCACTGTTCGAGTCCGATAATCACGTACTGGAGCGTAGCCGGCCGGCTGGAGGACCAAACACTGATGGCGCTCTACTGACGTTGGTGGTCAATGCGGTGTGCATCCATCGTCTACATGGCCTGCTAGCAATGCTAGCAACAACAACGGGCCTTTGATCGCGCGCTGACAGGCATTACTGCATTCGCCAAGGAGGGCGTAATCACCGGATGCGCGCCTTCACCCGGTAGTTCAGTGAAGTTAAGTTGCTTGGATCGTATTTGTCCCATTAATCATTAGTCGATTGACTTGGTGCGATAACGGCGATAAAATCGCGAGTTCTCAATTTTAGACTTTCTGTAGTCTAAGCGTTCTTTGGCCTATTTGTTTGCCTGTTGTGCGCTTATTCTGCTTCAAATTGATACGTCTTGCGCAATGTTCCTCTTGGTTCCGGACAATCGATTCTGGGGCTGTATTTTATTAACGAAGCAATTTTGTTGGATTAAAGACCGATGCCAACCATCAATCAACTGATTCGCAAGCCGCGGGTTTCTGCTGTTGTGAAGAGCAAATCGCCGGCGTTGGAAAACAGCCCGCAGAAGCGTGGCGTTTGTACCCGTGTTTACACGACCACTCCGAAAAAGCCGAATTCGGCACTCCGTAAAGTTGCAAAAGTGCGCCTGACCAACGGTTTTGAGGTCATTTCGTATATTGGCGGCGAGGGACATAACTTGCAGGAGCATAGCGTTGTCCTGTTGCGTGGGGGGCGTGTAAAGGACTTGCCGGGTGTGCGTTACCACATGGTGCGTGGTGCACTTGACACACAAGGCGTTAAGGATCGTAAGCAGGCGCGTTCGAAGTATGGTGCCAAGCGCGCGAAAGCGGCTAAGAAGTAATTTGGTTTTCCGCAAGGTGTTTCACTGCGCGGAAGTGGGTCGGCCCCGAATGGGTCGAGTAAGTGGGTGTCTATGATGGGCATCCGCGAGCGAGCGGCAAATACACTCAGTGTCGCGGCTCAACTGAAGAGTGATAAGGAACTGAAATGCCACGTCGTCGTGAAGTCCCCAAAAGGGAAATTTTGCCGGATCCGAAATTCGGTAATGTTGAGGTTGCAAAATTTGTCAACGTTTTGATGTTGTCCGGTAAAAAGTCGGTTGCGGAAAACATCATCTATGGTGCATTTGATCATATCAAGGCCAAATCGGGCAAAGATCCGCTCGAGGTGTTCAGTGCGGCACTGAACAACTGTAAGCCTATGGTTGAAGTGAAGTCTCGTCGTGTTGGTGGTGCTAATTATCAGGTGCCAGTTGAAGTTCGTCCTGTTCGCCGTATGGCGCTGTCAATGCGTTGGTTGCGCGAAGCTGCCAATAAGCGCAGTGAAAAATCGATGCCGCAGCGTTTGGGTGGTGAGTTGATGGAGGCTGCTGAGGGGCGTGGCGGGGCAATGAAGAAGCGTGATGAAGTACACCGCATGGCAGAGGCTAATAAAGCATTCTCTCACTTCCGTTTCTAATGGTCGGATAACAGCCTTTGCATCGTCGAAGGCGTGCATCTATATATGTAATTTGGTCGAGGCCGGGCGCATCTCTTTTAAAAAGTGGCGCTCGGTTTCGCACATTAAAAGACTTAGGATTGAATATGGCTCGCAAGACCCCTATTGAGCGTTACCGTAATATCGGTATTTCTGCTCACATTGATGCCGGTAAGACAACTACTACCGAGCGTATCCTGTTCTATACCGGTGTTAACCACAAAATCGGCGAAGTGCATGATGGCGCCGCAACTATGGACTGGATGGAGCAGGAGCAAGAGCGTGGCATCACAATTACGTCCGCTGCGACGACCTGCTTCTGGAAGGGTATGGCCAACAATTTCCCTGAGCATCATATTAATATTATTGATACTCCGGGGCACGTTGACTTCACTATTGAAGTTGAGCGTTCGATGCGTGTGCTTGACGGTGCATGCATGGTGTATTGCGCAGTGGGTGGTGTGCAGCCACAATCTGAAACCGTATGGCGCCAAGCCAACAAATACGGTGTGCCGCGCCTAGCGTTCGTTAACAAGATGGACCGCACCGGGGCTAATTTCTTCAAGGTGTACGAGCAAATGCGTACTCGTTTGAAGGCTAATCCAATTCCGATGCAAGTGCCCATCGGCGCGGAAGAAAATTTTGAGGGCGTGATCGATCTGGTCAAAATGAAGGCCATTTATTGGGATGATGCATCTCAGGGGATGAAGTTTGATTACCGTGAGATCCCGGAAAATCTTCAGGCGGTCGCTAAGGAGTGGCGCGAGAAGATGGTGGAGGTTGCGGCCGAGGCCAGCGAAGATTTGATGAATAAATACCTCGAAGAAGGCGATCTTTCCGAGGCTGAAATCAAGGCAGCAATTCGTCAGCGCACTATTGCCGGTGAAGTCGTGCCGATGATGTGTGGTACCGCATTCAAGAATAAGGGCGTTCAAGCCATGCTGGATGGCGTGATCGAATATCTTCCAGCTCCGACCGATATCCCCCCTGTTAAGGGCATCGGTGAAGATGATGAGCCGATCAGTCGCAAGGCCGAAGATGCGGAAAAATTCTCGGCGTTAGCGTTCAAAATCATGACCGACCCATTCGTTGGTCAGCTAATCTTTTTCCGCGTGTATTCGGGCGTAGTTAATTCTGGCGACACCGTGTTCAATCCTGTTAAGGGGAAGAAAGAGCGTCTTGGGCGTATTTTGCAGATGCACGCCAACCAGCGTGAGGAAATCAAGGAAGTACGCGCTGGTGATATCGCCGCTGCGGTTGGATTGAAGGAGGCAACTACGGGGGACACGTTATGTGATCCGACTTCCATTATCACGCTTGAGCGTATGGTGTTCCCGGAGCCAGTGATCTCTCAGGCTGTTGAGCCGAAGACCAAGCAAGACCAAGAGAAAATGGGCTTGGCGTTGAATCGTCTCGCGCAGGAAGATCCTTCGTTCCGCGTTAAAACTGATGAAGAATCAGGGCAAACTATCATTTCCGGAATGGGGGAATTGCATCTGGATATTATTGTTGACCGGATGCGTCGTGAATTCAACGTTGAAGCTACTGTCGGTAAACCTCAAGTTGCGTATCGTGAAACGATTCGCAAAACCTGCGAAGAAATCGAAGGCAAGTTCGTCAAACAGTCTGGTGGTCGTGGGCAGTATGGTCATGTGGTTTTGAAGATCGAACCGCAAGAGCCGGGCAAAGGTTTTGAGTTTGTCGATGCCATCAAGGGCGGAACTGTTCCGCGTGAATACATTCCGGCAGTTGAAAAGGGAGTGCGCGAAACTCTGACTTCTGGTGTGATGGCAGGCTATCCGGTGGTTGACGTCAAGGTTACCTTGTTTTTTGGTTCGTATCACGATGTTGACTCGAATGAAAATGCATTCCGAATGGCCGCGTCGATGGCATTCAAGGATGGATGCCGTAAGGCTAATCCGGTGATTCTTGAGCCGATGATGGCGGTTGAGGTCGAGATGCCGGAAGAGAAAATGGGTGATGTGATGGGAGACCTATCTTCCCGCCGCGGCATGATTCAAGGGATGGATGATGTCGCAGGTGGCGGAGGAAAGGTCATCCGCGCCGAAGTGCCATTGTCTGAAATGTTCGGCTACTCCACGACCTTGCGTTCACTGACCCAAGGGCGCGCAACGTATACGATGGAATTCAAGCACTACGCTGAAGCGCCGAAGAATGTTATCGACGCAATCGTTAGCGCAAAGAGCAAGTGATACCTCCTTTGCTGCAACCAGGCGAGTTTGTAGCAGGGGATTATGTTGAAATGGTTAATTAATAAATCGTTCTTTTGAAGGAAAATATAAAATGGCAAAAGGCAAGTTTGAGCGGACCAAGCCGCACGTGAATGTGGGTACGATTGGTCACGTTGACCATGGCAAGACCACGCTGACTGCGGCAATTGCGACAGTGCTGTCGGCCAAATTTGGCGGCGAAGCGAAGAAGTACGATGAGATTGATGCGGCTCCGGAAGAGAAAGCGCGCGGCATCACGATCAACACTGCGCACGTCGAATATGAAACGCAAAACCGCCACTATGCGCACGTTGATTGCCCAGGTCACGCTGACTATGTGAAAAACATGATCACTGGTGCTGCGCAAATGGATGGTGCCATTCTGGTTTGTTCCGCCGCTGACGGCCCAATGCCGCAGACCCGCGAGCACATCCTGCTGGCGCGTCAGGTTGGTGTGCCCTACATCATCGTGTTCCTCAACAAGTGTGACATGGTTGATGATGCCGAGTTGCTCGAGTTGGTCGAAATGGAAGTGCGCGAGCTGTTGTCAAAATATGAATTCCCTGGCGACGATCTTCCGATCGTGCGTGGTTCGGCCAAGTTGGCGCTCGAGGGCGACAAAGGCGAACTGGGTGAAGGTGCAATCATGAAGTTGGCAGAGGCGCTGGACACCTATATCCCGACACCGGAGCGCGCGATTGATGGTGCGTTCCTGATGCCTGTAGAAGACGTGTTCTCGATCTCTGGGCGTGGTACGGTGGTGACTGGGCGCGTCGAGCGCGGCGTCATCAAGGTTGGCGAAGAAATCGAAATCGTTGGTATCCGCGACACTGTCAAGACCACCTGCACCGGCGTGGAAATGTTCCGTAAGTTGCTGGATCAAGGTCAGGCAGGCGATAACGTTGGCGTGCTGCTGCGTGGCACCAAGCGTGAAGACGTCGAGCGTGGTCAAGTGTTGGCCAAGCCGGGTTCGATCAAGCCGCATAAGCACTTCACTGGCGAGATCTACGTTCTGTCGAAAGACGAAGGTGGTCGTCATACCCCATTCTTCAACAACTATCGTCCGCAGTTCTACTTCCGTACCACGGATGTAACAGGTGCGATTGAACTACCGGAAGGTAAGGAGATGGTGATGCCGGGCGATAACGTGTCGATCACTGTGAAGTTGATTAACCCGATTGCAATGGAAGAAGGTTTGCGCTTCGCCATCCGCGAGGGTGGTCGTACCGTCGGAGCCGGCGTCGTTGCTAAAATCATTGAATAATTTGGTCGCAAGAGATCATTCCCTCTTTGATTAAATATTGCCGCGAGCGGTTTTTCGTTCGCGGCTCGCTCTTTTAAGGAAAATCATGCAAAACCAGAAAATTCGTATCCGTCTGAAGGCGTTTGACTATCGTTTAATCGACCAATCGGCACTGGAAATTGTGGATACTGCAAAGCGCACAGGCGCTGTCGTTAAAGGCCCTGTTCCTCTTCCGACTCGTATTCAACGTTTTGACGTTTTGCGCTCTCCTCACGTCAATAAAACATCGCGGGACCAATTCGAGATTCGGACTCATCAGCGTTTAATGGATATTGTCGACCCCACCGACAAAACGGTTGACGCGTTGATGAAACTGGATCTGCCTGCTGGCGTCGATGTTGAAATCAAGCTCCAATAATTTAGATCGTATGACTCCATACCACGTTTTTTACTATTGTGGTTGTGGAATAAAAAAACGCGAGTTATAATGCTCGGCTTCGGTGTTGGTGCAGTGGTTTGCGCCAACACGTTTTGTGGTAAAACATCAGCCCCGCCCAATCGTAGGCGGGAATGGAGAAAACAATGAGCCTAGGCCTTGTTGGTCGCAAGGTTGGTATGATGCGCATCTTTACAGATGATGGGGATACGATCCCCGTTACTGTGTTGGACGTGTCGAACAACCGTGTGACGCAAATCAAAACTGACGAAACAGACGGCTATACTTCTGTTCAAGTTACCTTCGGTCAGCGTCGCGCTTCCCGTGTCAATAAAGCTGCAGCCGGTCATCTCGCAAAGGCGGGTGTTGAGGCTGGAGTTGTTCTTAAAGAATTCCGCGTTGATGCAGCGAAAGCCGCTGAGTTAAAGGCTGGCGACGTAATTGCCATCAGCTTGTTCGCGGCGGGTCAAAAAGTGGACGTGCAAGGTGTGTCAATCGGCAAGGGATATGCCGGCACGATCAAGCGCTATAACTTTAGCTCCGGCCGCGCGACGCATGGTAATTCTCGGTCGCACAATGTGCCTGGTTCCATCGGTATGGCGCAGGATCCGGGGCGAGTGTTTCCCGGTAAGCGCATGACGGGACATTTGGGTGATGTTACAGCCACAGTGCAAAATCTCGAGATCGCCCGCGTTGATGCGGAGCGCCAGTTGTTGTTGGTGAAGGGTGCGGTGCCAGGGGCGAAGAACGGTCAGGTTGTCGTTCTTCCGGCGGTTAAAGTTAAAGTAAAGAGGGGGGGCTAATCGATGGAATTACAGCTCCTGAATGATCAAGGTCAAGCCGCTTCCAATGTCGCTGCACCGGATACTATTTTCGGTCGTGACTATAATGAGGCCTTGATTCATCAAGTGGTGGTTGCATACCAGGCAAACGCTCGCAGCGGTAATCGCAAGCAAAAAGACCGGGAAGAGGTGAGTCATACTACCAAGAAGCCTTGGCGTCAAAAAGGTACCGGTCGTGCTCGCGCAGGTATGTCGTCCTCGCCATTATGGCGCGGAGGCGGTCGCACGTTTCCAAATTCTCCAGATGAAAATTTCTCTCATAAGGTCAACAAGAAGATGTATCGCGCAGGTGTCTGCTCGATCTTGTCTCAGTTGGCACGTGAGGGACGTCTATCAGTGATCGAGAGCATCGCGGTTGATGCGCCTAAGACGAAATTGTTGGCTCAGAAGCTGAAAGGGATGGGATTGGAATCGGTGCTGGTTATTACAGACAGTCTCGATGAGAACCTGTTGCTTGCTTCGCGCAATTTGCCAAACGTCTTGGTCGTCGAGCCGCGCTATGCAGATCCTGTATCGTTGGTCTTCTATAAGAAAATTCTGATTACCAAACCGGCATTGGCAAAGATTGAGGAGATGCTGGCATGAGCAACGCTACTGTTAAGCATAGTGAAGAGCGTTTGATGAAGGTGTTGCTGGCTCCGGTTATTTCGGAAAAGGCAACGTTCGTCGCCGAGAAAAATGAGCAAGTTGTTTTCCGTATCGCTCCTGATGCAACCAAGCTGGAGGTAAAGGCGGCTGTTGAATTGCTTTTTAAGGTGCAAGTGGAGTCGGTGCAAGTGTTGAATCGTCAAGGCAAGCAAAAGCGTGCTGGGCGTTTTACCGGTCGCCGAAACCATATCCGGCAAGCATACGTTAGTTTGAAGCCGGGTCAGGAAATTAACTTCACTGAGGAGGCTAAATAATGGCACTCGTGAAAATGAAGCCGACCTCGGCTGGACGCCGGGGCATGGTCAAGGTCGTCAATCCGGATTTGTACAAAGGCCGCCCGTTTGCTGCACTCGTAGAAAAAAAGTCGAAAAGTGCCGGTCGTAATAACAATGGTCATATCACCACGCGCCATATTGGTGGTGGGCATAAACATCACTATCGTGTGATTGATTTTCGTCGTAACAAGGATGGCATTCCAGCGAAAGTGGAACGTATCGAATACGATCCAAATCGTAGTGCTCATATCGCACTATTGTGCTATGCCGACGGCGAGCGTCAGTACGTCATTGCTCCTAAGGGAGTTGCAGTAGGAGATCAACTGATGAATGGCGCGGAAGCGCCGATCAAGGCTGGAAATTGTCTTCCTATTCGCAACATTCCAGTCGGTACAACGATGCATTGTGTCGAAATGTTGCCAGGGAAAGGGGCGCAGATGGCACGTACCGCAGGGGCTGGAGTAGTGCTGATGGCGCGTGAGGGTACCTATGCTCAGGTGCGCCTACGCTCTGGTGAGGTACGTCGCGTTCATATCGAATGCCGTGCCACAGTTGGTGAGGTTGGTAACGGTGAGCATAATCTGCGCAAAATCGGTAAAGCCGGTGCCATGCGATGGCGTGGGGTTCGCCCAACCGTGCGGGGGGTTGTAATGAATCCGATCGATCACCCGCATGGTGGCGGAGAAGGTCGTACAGCAGCAGGGCGTCACCCGGTATCGCCATGGGGGCAGCAGACCAAGGGCAAGAAGACGCGTAGTAACAAACGCACGACTTCGATGATCGTCTCACGCCGTGGTAAGAAATAAGGGGTAACACATGACACGTTCATTGAAAAAAGGGCCGTTTTGTGACGCCCATCTGATCAAAAAGGTCGAGGCTGCGCAAGCGACGAAAGACAAGAAGCCGATTAAGACTTGGTCCCGCCGCTCGACGATTATGCCGGATTTCATTGGTCTGACAATCGCAGTACATAATGGCAAGCAGCATGTGCCGGTTTATGTGTCTGAAAACATGGTCGGTCATAAGCTCGGCGAGTTCGCGTTGACTCGTACCTTTAAAGGGCATGCCGCTGACAAGAAGGCTAAGAGATAAGGTCCAATATGGAAACTAAAGCTACTCTCCGTGGCGCGCACCTGTCGGCCCAAAAAGGCCGTCTTGTTGCGGATCTGATCCGCGGTAAAAGTATAGATCACGCGTTGAATATCCTGGCATTTAGCCCTAAAAAGGGCGCTGTTATCATCAAACAGGTCTTGGAGTCCGCAATCGCGAACGCTGAACATAACGATGGCGCAGATATCGACGAACTAAAAGTGAAAACGATCTACGTTGAAAAAGGTTCGGTGCTGAAACGATTCATTGCACGTGCCAAAGGCCGAGGTGATCGCATCTCGAAGCAAACCTGTCACATCTACGTGACTGTCGGTAACTAAGGAGTCACGATGGGACAGAAAATTCACCCGACCGGTTTCCGTCTTGCGGTTACGCGCAATTGGGGGTCGCGTTGGTATGCCGGCAATAGCAATTTTGCCACTATGCTCAATGAAGACCTCGATGTTCGTGCTTACCTGAAGAAGAAGCTGAAGAACGCCTCCGTTGGTCGTATTGTCATCGAACGCCCGGCGAAGAACGCACGCATCACTATTTACAGCTCTCGTCCGGGTGTTGTAATCGGAAAAAAAGGGGAGGACATTGAGGTACTGAAGTCTGACTTATCCAAGCTGATGGGCGTGCCAGTTCACGTCAACATAGAAGAAATTCGCAAGCCGGAAGTGGACGCGCAATTGATTGCCGATTCGATCGCTCAGCAGCTTGAGAAGCGCATTATGTTCCGCCGTGCGATGAAGCGGGCGATGCAGAACGCAATGCGCTTAGGTGCTCAAGGTATCAAAATTATGTCGTCCGGCCGCCTGAATGGTATCGAAATCGCACGTAAAGAATGGTATCGCGAAGGCCGTGTGCCCTTGCACACATTACGTGCTGATATCGACTACGGCTTCGGTGAGGCGGAGACGACCTATGGCATCATCGGCATCAAAGTTTGGGTCTATAAAGGAGATCGATTGGCTGGCGGAGAAGCGCCGACTATCGAAACCCCACTTGACGACGACAAAAAACGTCGTGGACCGCGCCGCGATGATGGAAAACCTGGTGGCCGTCCTCGTGCAAAAAAAGCTGACGGCTCTGAAGGAACCTCTACGCCGGCTGCCAAGCGCGTTCGTGCCCCAAAGAAGACCGACGCAGCATCACCGGTTGAGAAAGCAGGAGAATAATCATGCTGCAACCAGCACGCAGAAAATATCGTAAAGAGCAAAAAGGTCGTAATAAAGGAATTTCGCATGAGCGCGGTACTGCCGTGTCGTTCGGTGAATTTGGCCTGAAAGCGGTTGGTCGTGGTCGAATCACGGCGCGTCAGATTGAGGCAGCGCGTCGTGCAATGACACGTCACATCAAACGTGGAGGCCGAATCTGGATTCGTATTTTTCCGGATAAGCCAATTTCTAATAAGCCGGCAGAAGTGCGTATGGGTAACGGTAAGGGTAATCCTGAGTACTACGTCGCTGAAATTCAGCCTGGTAAGGTGCTGTACGAGATGGACGGTGTGGATGAGGCTCTGGCGAGGGAGGCTTTCCGGCTTGCCGCTGCCAAACTGCCGTTGTCGACAACTTTCGTTGTCCGTCAAGTTGGCCAATAATAGGAGTGAAACATGAAAGCATCTGAACTCCGTGGTAAGGATGAAGTCGCGTTGCAGAAGGAGCTCAACGAGTTGCTCAAAGCGCAATTCGGGCTACGTATGCAAATCGCAACGCAGCAGTTAAACAATACTGCCCAACTTAAGAAAGTGCGTCGCGATATCGCACGCGTAAAAACGGTCATGAATCAGAAGGATGCCAAGTAATGAACGATCAAGTAAAGCAATCGCTCAAGCGCACATTAGTTGGCAAGGTTGTCTCTGACAAAATGGACAAAACCGTTACCGTACTGGTTGAGCGCCGCGTCAAGCATCCACTTTACGGCAAGATCGTCGTGCGTTCAAACAAGTATCACGCGCATGACGAGGTAAATCAGGCGAAACACGGCGATACCGTTGAGATTCAAGAGGGACGTCCAATTTCCAAGACAAAGGCATGGTCTGTGACACGTGTGGTCCAGGTTGCGCAAATTGTATAAATAATGCTTGCAAGTCCGGTGTTATGAGGTCATAATACTGGACTTGGTTTTCGCAAGGGGGCCTTCCGGTTTGTGCTGCCGGGTGTGTTGATTGTGGCTAAAAGTAGGGTTGCACATCGGTAGTTTTTGTAAACGTCCACCTAATCGGCGCGGCTTTGTTAAGTCGGCTGGCAGGGCCAAGACTGACCGCAATCGCGCATGGCGAATTAGCGGATTAAGTTGGGAAAGAAAATACTATGATTCAAACTGAAAGCCGGCTCGAAGTAGCCGACAATACGGGTGCGCGTGAAGTTCTGTGCATTAAAGTGCTCGGTGGTTCTAAGCGGCGTTATGCCAGCATAGGCGACATTATTAAGGTGACAGTGAAGTCTGCAGCCCCAAGAGGGCGTGTAAAAAAAGGCGAAATCTATAATGCCGTGGTTGTTCGTACGGCAAAAGGGGTTCGGCGCCAAGATGGCTCTCTTGTTAAATTTGATGGCAATGCAGCTGTATTGTTGAATGCCAAGCTCGAGCCCATCGGCACTCGAATTTTCGGGCCGGTTACTCGTGAACTACGCACCGAGCGTTTCATGAAGATCGTGTCGCTAGCGCCCGAAGTTCTGTAAGGAATTGTTATGGATAAGATTCGGAAAAACGACGAAGTCATAGTCTTGGCCGGTAAGGATAAGGGTAAGCGTGGCGTGGTAAGGCGGCGTGTTGATGCTGACTACATCGTGGTCGAGGGTGTAAATGTCGCAAAAAAAGCGACAAAGCCGAACCCTATGGGCGGCACAACTGGTGGCATCATCGATAAATTGATGCCAATTCACGTCTCCAACGTTGCGTTATTTAACGCGGCGACTGGCAAGGCAGATCGCGTTGGCTTCAAAGAGGTGGATGGTAAGAAAGTCCGCGTTTTTAAGTCTAACGGCGAAGTCGTTAAGGTGTAAGACATTATGGCCCGTCTTCAACAATTTTACAAAGATAAAGTTATCACCGACCTGACCGCAAAATTTGGTTATCAGTCAGTGATGGAAGTTCCGCGTTTGACAAAAATAACTCTAAACATGGGGTTGTCAGAGGCGGTCGCAGATAAAAAGATCATCGAACATGCTGTTGGTGATCTAACCAAAATCGCCGGGCAAAAGCCCGTGGTAACTAAGGCGCGTAAGGCGATAGCAGGGTTTAAGATTCGTGAAGGTTATCCGATTGGGTGCATGGTAACGCTCCGCGGAACTCGTATGTATGAATTCTTGGATCGTTTGATCACGGTGGCGTTGCCGCGTGTTCGCGATTTTCGTGGTGTATCCGGTCGGGCATTTGATGGTCGTGGTAATTACAACATCGGTGTTAAGGAACAAATTATTTTTCCGGAGATCGAGTACGACAAAATCGATGCGCTGCGTGGTATGAATATTAGTATTACCACTACTGCGAAGACCGACGACGAAGCCAAAGCGCTCCTCGCCGCATTTAAATTTCCGTTCAGAAACTGAGGTTGCCATGGCAAAACTGGCACTGATTAACCGTGAGCAAAAGCGCGCTGACTTGGTGAAAAAATATGCTGGCAAGCGCGCTGCGTTGAAGGCAATCATCGACGATCAATCGAAATCGGAGGAGGAGCGCTACGAGGCGCGGTTGAAATTGCAGGCGCTACCGCGTAATGCAAATCCGACGCGTCAGCGTAATCGTTGTGCGCTGACAGGTCGTCCGCGTGGTACCTTCCGTAAATTTGGGTTGGGTCGTATTAAGCTCCGTGAAACTGCCATGCGTGGCGAGATTCCCGGTATGACTAAAGCAAGCTGGTAATAGGAGAATAAGCAATGAGTATGAGCGACCCTATCGCCGATATGCTGACACGTATCCGCAATGCACAAGGTGTACAAAAGGCTGTAGTTGCAATGCCGTCATCCAAGGTAAAGGTGGCGATTGCAAACGTACTAAAGGACGAAGGCTATATTGAGGATTTTGCGGTTTCCCAGGAAGAGGGAAAGGCAGAACTTAAAATAGGATTAAAGTACTATGCAGGCCGTCCTGTTATAGAGCGTCTTGAGCGCGTGTCGCGCCCTGGTCTACGTATTTATAAGGGCAAGGATGAAATTCCGAATGTAATGAACGGTCTTGGAGTTGCGATTGTGTCGACCCCAAAAGGTGTCATGACAGATCGTAAAGCGCGCGCGACAGGTGTTGGCGGCGAAGTTATTTGCTACGTGGCTTAAGGAGTGCAAGATGTCTCGTGTAGGTAAAATGCCGATTGCACTACCGCAAGGTGCGGAGGCAATCATTTCCGCAGGGCAAATCACGATCAAGGGCCCATTGGGTATGTTGACGCAGATTTTGACCGGCTTGGTGCAAATCGAAAATGAAAACGGCATTCTCAAATTCGCTCCAGCTAACGATAGTCGTGAAGCAGTCGCAATGTCGGGAACCCTGCGTGCGTTAGTGAATAACATGGTCAACGGCGTAACTAAAGGCTTTGAGAAAAAACTGTCGCTGGTAGGCGTCGGCTTTCGTGCTCAAGCACAAGGCGATAAGTTGAATTTGTCGCTTGGCTTTTCGCACCCGGTGGTTCACCAAATGCCGCAAGGAGTTAAGTGTGAAACTCCCTCCCAAACCGAAATCTTGATCAAGGGAATTGACAAGCAGAAGGTTGGTCAAACCGCAGCTGAAGTTCGCGCTTATCGCAGTCCCGAGCCGTACAAGGGTAAAGGCGTGCGCTATGTGGATGAAGTTGTGACGCTCAAAGAAACGAAGAAGAAGTGAGGGGTTGACGATGGACAAGAAACAATCACGTCTGCGTCGCGCACGCCAAACTCGCGCGAAAATCGCGGAGTTGAAGGTAAATCGCCTGGCGGTGCATCGCACCAACCTGCATATTTACGCAAACATCATTGGGCCGGATGCCAAAATATTGGCGTCGGCATCTACCTTGGAGGCGGAAGTGCGGCAGGAGTTGGCTGGAAAATCCGGAAAAGGTGGAAATGCGGCAGCAGCAGCCTTAATCGGGAAGCGGGTCGCAGAGAAGGCATTAAAAGCAGGTATAGCCGAAGTTGCGTTCGATCGTTCCGGTTTTCGCTATCACGGCCGTGTAAAAGCAGTCGCGGAAGCGGCTCGCGAAGCTGGTCTGAAGTTCTAAGGAAAAATCGCCATGGCAAAAATGCAAGCAAAGACTCCGCAAGCTGAGGAGCGCGACGACGGAATGCGCGAAAAGATGATCGCGGTCAATCGAGTAACCAAAGTGGTGAAAGGTGGCCGTATTATGGGTTTCGCAGCACTGGCTGTAGTTGGCGACGGCGATGGCCGTATCGGCATGGGAAAGGGTAAGTCAAAAGAAGTTCCAGTTGCGGTCCAGAAGGCAATGGAAGAGGCGCGTCGTAAGATGATTAAGGTGACGCTTAAAAATGGCACGCTCCAGCATACCGTAATGGGAAAGCACGGCGCATCCTCGGTAATGATTTCGCCTGCAAAAGATGGTACCGGGGTGATTGCAGGTGGGCCGATGCGAGCGATTTTTGAGGTAATGGGAGTGACCAACGTGGTGGCAAAGTCCAACGGGTCGACCAATCCCTACAATATGGTGCGCGCTACGCTTAATGGTCTAGCCAATATGAACACGCCCTCTGAGATCGCAGCTAAGCGTGGTAAATCGGTTGAAGAAATTTTGGGTTAAGGTGATCCGAATGGCAAACACAATTAAAGTGAAACTGATCAAAGGTTTGATCGGCACCCGCCAGGACCATCGTGCAACCGTTCGTGGTCTAGGCTTGCGTCGTGTGAATTCTGTCTCAGAACTGCAGGATACACCGGCAGTTCGCGGCATGATCAACAAAGTTTCGTATCTCGTGAAAGTAGTCTCGTAGGCGTAACGCTTGCGAACGGAGCAAATCATGGAATTGAATAATATTCAACCGGCCGACGGAGCAAAGCACGCTAAGCGGCGTGTCGGACGCGGTATCGGGTCTGGGCTAGGAAAAACAGCTGGTCGCGGACACAAAGGCCAAAAGTCGCGTGCCGGTGGCTTTCATAAGGTCGGTTTTGAAGGCGGTCAAATGCCGTTGCAACGACGTCTACCTAAACGAGGTTTTAAATCGCTTGCAAAGCCGTTTAATGCGGAAATCAGGCTTAGCGATCTCGAGAAGTTGCCAGTTTCTGAAGTCGATATGCTTGCCTTAAAGCAGGCTGGGTTGGTGCCGGAGTTGGCGCGTGTGGTGCGCGTTATCAAGGCTGGAGAGTTGTCAAAGAAGATTAGCATTACAGGCTTGGTCGTTACTAAAGGCGCAAAGGCTATCATTGAATCTGTTGGTGGTTCGGTTGCGTAAGCAGTCGATTTGTGCGGAGCAATAATTGGCTACGACACCTCAATTGGCTAAAAGCGCGGCAAGGGGTTTTCCATGGAGCCGTTTATGGTTTCTGCTTGCAGCGCTAGTTGTGTACCGTATAGGAGCGCATATTCCGGTTCCAGGTATTGACCCTAATCAGCTGGCAGAGCTCTTCAGTCAGAACCAAGGCGGTATTTTGGGCATGTTTAACATGTTCTCCGGTGGAGCTCTATCGCGATTTACCATCTTTGCATTGGGTATCATGCCATATATTTCGGCGTCGATAATCATGCAGCTGATGTCGGTGGTATCTCCTCAACTGGAAGCGCTGAAAAAGGAAGGCGAGGCTGGACGCCGTAAGATCACGCAGTACACTCGTTATGGAACGCTTGCATTGGCGTTATTTCAGGGACTGGGTATAGCGGTCGCGTTAGAATCGCAACAAGGTTTGGTTATCGATCCAGGATTCGCGTTTCGGTTCACAACCGTGGTCACGTTGGTTACTGGAACCATGTTCCTAATGTGGTTGGGAGAGCAAATTACCGAGAGGGGATTAGGTAACGGAATCTCCATCATTATTTTTGCAGGTATTGCTGCAGGATTGCCTAGCGCGTTGGCAGGCTTATTTGAACTTGTTCGAACTGGTTCAATGAACACCATCACAGCAATAGTTATTTGTTTGATAGTCCCGCTTGTAACTTTTGTGGTCGTCTTTATTGAGCGCGGACAGCGTAAGATTTTAGTGAATTACGCAAAACGGCAAGTTGGTAATAAGATTTATGGTGGGCAGAGTAGTCATCTCCCATTAAAATTGAATATGGCTGGGGTGATACCTCCTATCTTTGCATCGTCAATTATCTTATTTCCAGCGACGATAACGAGTTGGTTTACCAGCGGAGATGCAAGCAATGCATTTGTTCGGTTTTTGAAGGATCTGGCAGCATCGTTAGCTCCCGGTGAGCCGATTTATGCGTTGTTATACGCTGCGGCCATAGTGTTTTTTTGCTTCTTTTATACCGCGTTGGTGTTTAATAGCAAGGAAACCGCCGATAATTTAAAGAAAAGTGGTGCATTTGTCCCCGGCATTCGTCCTGGGGAGCAAACCGCCCGGTACATTGATAAGATTTTGATGCGGCTAACGTTGATCGGCGCATGTTATATAACTTTGATATGCCTATTGCCTGAGGTAATGATTGCTCGGTGGAATGTGCCGTTTTATTTCGGAGGCACGTCGTTGCTGATTATCGTTGTCGTAACCATGGACTTTATGGCGCAAGTTCAGAACTACGTAATGTCGCAGCAATACGAATCGCTTCTTCGAAAGGCGAATTTCAAGAGTGGGATCTCTCCGCGCTAGTGTTAATGGCAGGCGAGAAGAAGAGCATAACGAATGGCAAAAGACGATGTTATTCAAATGCAAGGAGAGATTCTAGAGAATCTTCCTAATGCAACGTTCCGAGTTAAATTGGAGAATGGGCATGTGGTTCTTGGGCACATATCCGGCAAAATGCGCATGAACTATATTCGTATTTTGCCAGGTGACAAGGTGACGGTGGAATTGACACCCTACGATTTGAGTCGGGCGCGAATCGTTTTCCGTACCAAGTAATAGTGATTAGTAACATAAGTAAGAGAGAGGGCAAAAATGAAAGTGCTCGCATCAGTTAAGCGGATTTGCCGCAACTGTAAGATCATTAAGCGCAAAGGCGTAGTTCGTGTAATCTGCACTGAACCGCGCCATAAACAGCGCCAAGGTTAATTAACGTTATTGATCGAGGAATAACGAATGGCACGTATTGCAGGGGTAAATATCCCCAATCACCAACATACTGTTATCGGCTTGACGGCGATTTACGGTATTGGCCGTCCACGCGCACAGGAGATTTGTGCGCAGACGGGTGTTGCGACCACAAAAAAGGTCAAGGATTTGGACGATAACGAGCTAGAAAAGCTGCGTGACGCCATTGGCAAGTTCATTATCGAGGGTGACTTGCGTCGTGAAGTCTCGATGAACATCAAGCGCCTGATGGATTTGGGCTGCTACCGTGGTCTGCGGCACCGTAAAGGGTTGCCGTGCCGCGGGCAGCGGACGCGTACCAATGCTCGTACCCGCAAGGGGCCGCGCAAAGCCGCGCAGTCGCTGAAAAAATAATCCAGCGCAGTTTGATTCGAAGTCGGATTCAAGGAAACTAAAAATGGCAAAAGCCCAGAATAATGCCGCAGCAGCACGCGCGCGCAAGAAAGTAAAGAAGAATGTGGCTGAAGGCATCGCGCATATTCACGCATCCTTCAATAACACAATTATTACGATTACCGACCGTCAAGGTAATGCCTTGTCATGGGCAACCTCTGGTGGTGCAGGCTTCAAAGGGTCGCGCAAATCTACGCCTTTTGCAGCGCAGGTGGCAGCTGAAGCGGCGGGTAAGGTTGCTGTCGAGTTCGGGGTTAAGAATCTCGAAGTTCGGATCAAAGGACCTGGTCCAGGCCGCGAATCGGCTGTTCGTGCTTTGAATAATCTTGGAATCAAGATTACCCAGATTCAAGACGTTACACCGGTTCCCCATAATGGTTGTCGTCCGCCTAAGCGTCGCCGTATCTAAATTATTGATAGCAGCAGTTGTAGCAAGCGGCCCGCCAGAAGCATTGGCGGGTTTTGTTCTTAAGACCACCGTCTGATAGTGATCGGATCAGACTAGCGCCTATTAGGTCGGCCAACCAAGGGTCGATTTTAAGCGGGGCGTCATTTAACAAAGAGGAAAACACAGTGGCACGTTATATTGGACCCAAAGCAAAGCTCTCTCGCCGCGAAGGCACCGACCTGTTCTTGAAGAGTGCACGTCGCTCATTGGACTCTAAATGTAAATTGGACTCCAAACCTGGACAACATGGGCGCACTTCTGGTGCCCGGACTTCTGATTATGGTAATCAGTTGCGCGAAAAGCAAAAAGTCAAGCGTATGTACGGCATTCTTGAGAGACAATTCCGTCGCTATTTCGCTGAAGCCGACCGTCGTAAGGGTAACACTGGTGAAAATCTGTTGAAGCTGCTCGAATCCCGTCTAGACAATGTTGCATATCGTATGGGTTTCGGCTCTACGCGCGCAGAGGCCCGTCAATTGGTTAGTCATAAAGCGTTTGCAGTGAATGGTGAAGTGGTGAATATTGCTTCGTTCCAGGTTAAGGCTGGTGATGTCATTGCTGTCCGCGAAAAGGCGAAAAAGCAGGTGCGTATTCTCGAATCGCTTTCGTTGGCTGAACAAAGTGGGATGCCGTCATGGGTTTCAGTTGACGGAAAAAAAATGGAAGGTGTCTTCAAGGCAATGCCTGATCGCGCCGAAATCGCCAACGATGTCAACGAATCCTTGATCGTTGAGCTTTATTCCCGTTAATCCCTACTCTAACCACTCCGCCGAAAACGGGGTGGTTTGTTGTAATGCCATCAGCCTTATCGGTGTAACGAGCCGAGGGTATTGAAAAGGACATTTCATGCAAAACAGTTTGTTGAAACCCCGTATTATCGAAGTCGAAGCTCTTGGCGCCGGCCATGCTAAGGTCGTGATGGAGCCATTTGAACGCGGGTATGGGCACACGCTTGGTAATGCGTTGCGTCGCGTACTACTGTCGTCTATGGTTGGCTATGCACCAACTGAAGTGACGATCGCGGGCGTCGTGCACGAGTATTCTTCGCTTGACGGCGTACAAGAAGATGTTGTTGATATGCTATTGAATCTGAAGGGGGTTGTCTTCAAATTGCACAATCGGGATGAAGTTACATTGTCCCTGAAAAAAGAAGGAGAAGGCGCAGTGTTGGCGTCTGATATCGACCTTCCTCATGACATCGAATTGATTAATCCCGAGCACGTAATCGCCCACCTCACCGCTGGGGGAAAACTTGATATGCAAATCAAGATCGAGAAAGGCAGAGGATATGTGCCGGGTAATGTGCGTCGCCTTTCGGAAGATGCGAACAAAACCATAGGCCGCATCATTCTCGATGCATCGTTCTCGCCGGTGCGCCGCGTTTCCTATGCAGTGGAATCTGCTCGCGTGGAGCAGCGTACAGACCTCGATAAATTGGTGATAAACATCGAGACTAATGGCGTGATATCCCCCGAAGAGGCAATCCGTCAATCCGCTCGGGTATTGGTTGACCAACTGAACGTATTTGCGGCACTTGAGGGCACCGAAGCAGCGGCTGAAGCGCCGTCGCGTGCGCCATCGGTCGATCCGATTCTGTTGCGGCCGGTCGATGATCTAGAGCTTACGGTTCGTTCCGCTAACTGTCTCAAGGCCGAAAATATCTACTACATTGGTGACCTGATCCAGCGTAGCGAAAATGAACTTCTCAAGACGCCGAACTTGGGGCGCAAATCCCTGAACGAAATCAAGGAGGTATTGGCCTCCCGTGGCCTGACCTTAGGTATGAAGCTTGAAAACTGGCCGCCGGCTGGTTTGGAAAAATAATTCCAATAGTGCGGCTATAATGCGGTTCTCGATTGATGTCCGTAATGCCGTAACACAGAAATTTACCGGCCCGCGACCTGCTTATTGCAGTCGATAGAAGAGCTGGAATTAAACTTAAATTTGAAAGGAAATACTATGCGCCACCGTCACGGCCTTCGCAAATTGAATCGTACTTCGTCGCACCGTCTTGCGATGCTGCGTAATATGACTGTATCCTTGCTGCGGCATGAAGCGATCAAAACTACTCTGCCCAAGGCAAAAGAACTTCGCCGTGTTGTTGAGCCGATTCTGACTCTTGGAAAAACCGATAATTTGTCCAACAAGCGTTTGGCCTTCAGTCGGTTGCGCGACCGTGAAATCGTGTCCAAGTTGTTTGCTGAGCTTGGGCCGCGTTATGCAAACCGTAATGGCGGTTACCTGCGTATTCTGAAAATGGGCTTTCGTCAGGGTGACAACGCGCCGATGGCATTTGTTGAACTGGTTGATCGTCCGGAAATTAGCGAGACAGCAGACATCGCTAGCGTCGAGTAGGTTGCAGCGGTTGTGTAGAATAAAGAAGCTTGGTATTACCGCAATGCGATTCAGTTAAGGACTGATTGAGACCCAAGGCAAGAAGAACGAGCCCACACATATAGTTGTGGGCTCGTTTTTTTATGTCTGCGCAACTTTAATTGATGGGCTCGATCGAAGCCACCCGCGCTCCACCTGAATCGCTTCGTTTCTTTGCAGCATCCGCAATCCGCAACCTTGACGAGAACATTCTCGTTTTTGCGATTTTCAAGAAAGTGAATCGGACGGGAGGGGGCGCTGGTCAGTTGTTTCTAAAATAAATGTCTTTCCAAGCGTAAAATCTAGTTATGCAACAAGTAATCGTAATACTGACCAACGTACCCGATCTGCAGTGTGGACATACTATGGCCCACGCACTCGTAGAGCAGGGTATGGCTGCATGTGTGAACTTGTTGCCTGCTGTGCGGTCCGTTTATCGTTGGCAAGGCACGGTGGAGGAGGCGGCCGAGGTCACGCTTCTGGTCAAGACGACGACAGCACTCTATCGCAAGGTTGAAGCGGCGATCAAGGCGGCGCATCCCTACGAGGTGCCGGAAGTTATCGCGCTACCAATAGTCGCTGGGTTACCGTCGTATCTGGACTGGGTCGTGTCGGAAACGAATAAGGATGGGGATGTTTAAGTTGTTCAACCAGAGTGTGCAACGTGGCTGGTCGTCGCAGATCGCTATTGGCATATTGACTTTGTTCTCGGTGTTCTTTAGCGCCGTATCGAGTGCAGAAGACGATTTCCTGCAACCGGAACAAGCTTTTCAGTTCTCCGCAAAAATGGTCGATGCGAAGACCGCCGAAGTACGCTACAAGATAGCTGATGGCTACTATATGTACCGTGAACATTTTTTGTTCACAACAGAGGGAGCTACGCTTGGTGAACCAGTGATCCCGCCTGGTGAAATCAAGTTCGACGAAACGTTCCAAAAGAATGTTGCTTCCCATCGTGGTGTCTTGACTATTACGTTGCCTGTTGAGGAAGGCGGAAAGTTTACGCTGAACGTAACCAGCCAGGGGTGTGCCGACAAGGGCTTATGCTATGCGCCGATGACGTCAACTGCATATTTGACCCATAAGAGCGCCGACTCAATTGTTTCTATGAGGGGGCAAGATTTAGCTACTGGTATCACGCCGCAGGCTATGTTTGCTGAAGCCGAGGCGGGGGGCATCGAGGCCTCCCTCAAGAGTGGCAGACTGCTGGTGATTCTGCCCTTGTTTTTGCTTCTCGGTCTTGGCTTGTCCTTGACACCATGTGTGCTACCGATGGTGCCGATCCTCTCGTCCATTATCGTCGGCGAAGGCAGTCATGTTAGTCGTATACGCGGTTTTACATTATCAGTCTCATATTCGCTTGGTATGGCGCTGGTGTACACGGGCCTCGGCATTGCTGCCGGCCTGATTGGCGAAGGGTTGGCGGCATCGTTGCAAAATCCATGGGTGTTAGGTGCTTTTGCGCTGCTGATGGTGTTGTTGTCCTTGTCTATGTTCGGCCTTTATCAGATCCAAGTGCCGGCAATACTCCAAGCTAGACTTGCAAATGCATCCGGGCAGCAGGCAGCTGGAAAATTGCTTGGCGTATTTGTAATGGGGGCAATTTCCGCCCTGATCGTCGGACCTTGCGTTGCGGCACCGTTGGCTGGGGCATTGGTGTATATCAGTCAAACGCGTAACGTGATAACTGGTGGTAGTGCATTATTTGCCATGGCAGTTGGCATGAGCGTGCCCTTGCTGTTGGTCGGTGTGTCTGCCAGCGCTTTACTGCCACGCACAGGCCGGTGGATGAACTCACTTAAACATTTCTTCGGCGTGTTGATGTTGGGATTGGCCCTGTGGATCGTCTCGCCAGTCATTTCAGCTCGGCTAGTCATGCTGGGCTGGGCGACGCTGGGAATAGGCTACGGCGGATATTTATTGCGTAACAGGCAGCGTGTTTGGATGACGACCGTAGCCGCTCTATTTATCGCTATGTTGGGAATGGTTCAACTGGTCGGTGTCGCTACTGGTGGACAAGATGCATTGGCGCCGGTTGGGCATCTGATTGGAGGCGCTAATAATAAGGTCGAATTCAAGCAGGTTAAGTCTGTTGCAGATCTCGATATTGCGGTAACTCAGGCAAACGGGAAAATTGTTATGCTCGATTTTTACGCAGATTGGTGCGTGTCTTGTATCGAGATGGAGAAATTAACCTTTACCGATCCGCGTATTCAGACACATTTCGCTAACATGGTATTGCTGCAAGCTGATGTGACAGCAAACAATGAAGATGACAAGGCCTTGTTGAAACGCTTCAAGCTATTCGGCCCGCCGGGGATCATTTTTTTCGGTGAGGATGGACGTGAGATTCAGGGGGGGCGCGTGATTGGTTATCAGAATGCTGATAAGTTCGATCGTTCCTTGAGGCTCGTGATGGGCTTCTGAATGTGCCTATAGGTCCCAGATTGCCTGATACTTTGAAAAAGTTATAACTGACCAATATAAGAACCTAACTACTCTGTACTTGGGATCAGGAGTGTTGCCGGCTATATTAATTGTTCGCTAATTATTTTGGGAGACTGTCATGTCCTTGCGCCTCGGTGATACCGCCCCTGATTTCGAACAAGATTCTTCAGTCGGAAAGATAAAATTCCATGAGTGGGCTGGTGATTCGTGGGTCGTATTGTTTTCTCATCCAGCGGACTTTACCCCGGTCTGTACGACTGAACTAGGCTTGACCGCAAAGCTGAAATCTGAATTTGATAAGCGCAATGTCAAGGCAATCGCCTTATCGGTTGATCCAGTGGACAAGCATGTGGCTTGGATCAAGGATATTGAAGAAACTCAGAATACGGTTGTCGATTTTCCTATCATTGCCGATGCTGATAAGTCAGTCGCGCTAAAGTACGACATGATTCATCCCAACCAGTCGGAAACCGTGACGGTCCGTTCGTTATTTGTGATCGATCCCAAGAAAAAAATACGTTTGATCATTACTTATCCCTTAAGCACTGGTCGTAATTTCGATGAAATTCTGCGTGTCATCGATGCATTGCAATTAACTGATAGCTATACTGTTGCGACGCCAGGTAACTGGCGCGATGGCGATGACGTAATCATCCCGCTGACAGTGCAGGATGAGGCGGTGATCAAGCAGAAATATCCGAAGGGGTATACGGCGCCACGCCCTTACTTACGCCTTACACCGCAACCGAATAAATAACCGGTCGTCTTGTCGAAAAAGCGTCTTCATGTTGGAGGACGCTTTTTTTATTGGTCCTCGAGAATCTGATCTTCCAGATAGCGCTTGCGCCAAAATAGAAACAGCAATGCAATAACTACCATCGCCATCATGCCCAGCGAAATCCAGAAACCGTCTGGATCCTTCAACAGCGGCATGTCGACAAAGTTCATGCCAAAGATTCCGGTAATCAGGGTTAGGGGCATGAACAGCGCTGTAATCACGGTCAAAATGCGCATGACATCGCTGGTCCGATGTGCCATGGCAGAGAAATGGATTTGTACTGCTGACTCGATGGTCGTTTCCAATCGCTGTGCGTGGTTCAAGACACGCGTGATATGTTCCATTACGTCATTCACGCGTACTAGGATTAGATCTTGTGCCCGGCTATTACCGGTGACATCCTGAGCGTCAACCAAGTAGTCGCGCAATTCCTGCATAGCGTCCCGTTGCCCTTCGCATAACTGATCGAGCTTACGGAGTTCGATACGGGCATCAAGCAATGCCGTCCAATTGTTGAAACGGCTACGCGGGTTGAGTAATGCACGTTGCCAACGATCAATCTGGTTGGTGAGTGGCTGGCGCAATGCCAGATACTGGTCAACCATGGTGTTCAATAACCGCAGGAGCAGTTCTTCCGGGGTCGCAGGAACCCGGCTACTGGAGAGGCCGCCGTCACGCCGGACCTTGTATTCCAGAAGGCGGTTACGTATGGCTTCAATCGTGCGACTTTGTGCGTGAATCGTCACCAGTGCGTGATCCATCAGTAAGAATGTCACCGGCCTTGTGGCTAGCTTGGTTAGTGCAGGTGGAATTCTGCGTTTCTTTTCCGATGTATCGCGTTCCTGATCGTTATTGCTCCCATCAAGAGCAAGCTTGCGGAACACCACCATGGCGTAATCTTGTGTCGAATCGAAATAAGACGGATGCGCAGGGTTGGTAATGTCGGCCAAGTGAGGATCGTAGATCTGTACACCGGTAATGCGGGCAACCAAATCGCGCCATGCAGCAGGATCTGCAGCAACTTCATCTTGCATCGCATCCAGCCACAAGAAACCTTGCGCCGGTAGCTCAGGTACATCATCCGTAAGCTTTGTGATACGGCCATTGCTGAGATGGAATATGTCCATGTACTAAGAAGAAGTCAATGGTTGCTTGTCGTGCCCAAGAGAGTCAAGCAACTTCATGGTGCCATTTTGCGATGTTGGAGGAGATGGCAAGCAGAAAAAACAGCTTCCCCTTATAAGGCGGAAGGGCTGCATGCGGGTCGCCGCTAACCGAGCTTCAGGTGACGTGCAATATCGCGTGCGAAGTAAGTAAGGACGCCATCTGCGCCAGCTCGTTTAAAGGAGAGCATGGCTTCCATCATGGTCCTGTCATGATCGAGCCAGCCGTTCTGGGCAGCTGCCTTGATCATCGCATATTCCCCGCTAACTTGATAAGCGAAAGTCGGCATCTTGAACTCATCTTTCACACGCCGCACGATATCAAGATAAGGCATGCCAGGTTTGACCATTACCATGTCGGCGCCTTCAGCGATATCGAGCGCAACTTCGCGTAATGCTTCGTTGCTGTTGGCTGGGTCCATTTGATAAGTGTTCTTGTCGCCCTTGCCCAGATTGGCGGTAGAGCCGACCGCCTCGCGAAACGGACCATAGAACGCCGATGCATACTTGGCCGAGTACGCCATGATGCGAGTGTGGATGTGGCGGTGCGCTTCCAATCCAGCACGGATCGCACCGATCCTGCCATCCATCATATCGGACGGGGCGACGATGTCGACTCCCGCCTCAGCTTGAGTCAGTGCTTGTTTGACCAGAATGGCGCTGGTTTCATCGTTGAGGACATAGCCGTGTGCATTGATTACCCCGTCTTGACCATGGCTGGTGTAGGGGTCGAGCGCAACGTCGGTTAACAAGCCCAATTCAGGGAAGCGTTGCTTCAATTCGCGGACAGCGCGCGGCACCAATCCGTCAGGGTTGATTGCTTCAATGCCATCGGCCGTTTTGAGAGATGGACTGATTACCGGAAAGAGCGCCATCACGGGTATGCCAAGCGCGACGCAGTCTTCGGCAACAGTGAGCAGGAGATCAACCGATAACCGCTCTACATCGGGCATTGAAGCAATTTTTTCTCGCTGGTTTTTCCCGTCAAGAATAAAAACGGGATAAATCAAGTCAGCAGGAGTGAGGATATGTTCACGCATCATTGCACGCGAGAACGCATCTTTGCGCATACGGCGCATCCGGATTGCAGGAAATGCGCTCGAAAGGGAACGAGATGGCATGGCGGTTTTAGGTTAAGTGAATACGTCAATAAAGTTTTGTATAAATTCGCTGAAACTTTTCCGGCTGTCTTCTATCTTAAGAATAGGTGTTTATTCACCTCCCGCTTCTCCTCCCTGAGCGGGGCCTTTTGTGGCATAGCCATAAGGCGTTACTGCCCTGGAGATCTTCCCCTTTCTCCAGGGTTTTTTTTGTCCTTTGAATTGCTTTTCAGCATTGCGCATCACCCGATGGCATGGCGTCCCGCTCAGCGGAGAGACCTGCCAATTCAAGAATGCGTTCATTGGCTTCATCAATGCCGGTACGCTTCAGTGCCGAAAAGAGCTGCACAGTGAAAGGGAATGGGTGCCCCTGTTCATCAACATAGCTGCTCAATACTGTGCGAGCAAGGCGTAACGCATTGGTTGATTCATTGCGATTAAGCTTGTCGGCTTTGGTCAATAGGCAATGCACCGGTTTGCCTGTCGGTGCAAACCACTCCAGCATTTGTACATCCAGATCTGTAAACGGTCGTCGTGAATCCATGATTAGTACCAAGGCTGCCAGTTGCTCGCGTGCCTGAATGTAGGTGCCTAACAACTGATTCCAGTGCAATTTGGCTTCCCCGGGGACTTCCGCGTAGCCATAACCAGGTAAGTCCACCAGCAAGGCACGGATCTCTTCAACAATCGTGGGGTCTTTTCTGTGTTGAGCGACATGTGCGCCGCCAATGGAAAAATAGTTGATGTGCTGTGTACGGCCTGGCGTCTTCGAGGCGAATGCCAGCTTTTTCTGATTGCAAAGAATATTGATCGCAGTCGATTTTCCCGCATTGGAGCGTCCGGCGAACGCCACCTCGGGAACTTGCGTGCGGGGTAAATCGCGAAGATGATTCACCGTGGTGAAGAAGCGGGCTTGCCAAAGTAGGGACATAATAAAGGGAAAAATGCAGCGAAAGGACTGGCAATGTCAGTCGCCGGATGGCGTCTGAGTCGGCGCGCCGCCGTTGGCATTAGCTTTTGGAGGGCACGATATTTCTATCGCGGCATACCGCGGACAGTGTTATCAAAATTTCCATAAACCCTCAATCCCGCAGGACTC
Organism: Noviherbaspirillum sp.; assembly: GCA_035539595.1. Taxonomy (GTDB): domain Bacteria; phylum Pseudomonadota; class Gammaproteobacteria; order Burkholderiales; family Burkholderiaceae_D; genus Noviherbaspirillum. Next base: position 43,629 of record DATLIB010000033.1, on the reverse strand, counting down.
ACCACGTTGATTTATGTAATTTCCGAGTGGAGCTATTGTACAATAAGAGGTTATTGTCTCGCTGCGCTATAAAAGCGCCTCTGAAGTGAGACCGTCGCAAAAGGCCAGAATTTTAATATCAAGTCTCAGGGTGTTTGAATGAACCGTGTTTTTTTACCGTTTGTGAAGTCCTTGTTTGTCGCGATGCTGGCGGTTTCTTCGGTGGCCCATGCGGCAGATGAGCAAAAAGCGCCGAAGGTTGACCTTGCCAAGGGTGAAGCCCTCTACACAAGCGGCGATGCGTCACGCAACATTACCTCTTGTGTCAGCTGCCATGGGGCTGCCGGCAATTCCACCATTGTGCAGAACCCCAAGCTAGCTGGTCAGCATGCTCAATATGTAGTCAAACAGCTTGCGGATTTTACGACGCCGCAGCGTAACAATCCGGTCATGAGTTCAATTGCCAAGGCGCTAACCGAAGCGGACATGAAAAACATTGCCGCCTACCTGAACCAGCAGGTGGTGAAGCCAGGCGCAGCGAAAAACAAGGATACGGTCGAATTCGGCAAGAAAATCTACCGTGGTGGTATTGCAGAGAAAAAGGTTCCTGCATGCGCGGCCTGCCATGGCCCCAGCGGCGCAGGCATTCCGGCCCAATTCGCGCGTTTGGGAGGGCAGCATCAGGATTACACGGCGGCGCAGCTAATTGCGTTCCGTTCCGGTGCTCGCAATAACAGCGTGCAGATGACGACAATTGCTAAACGCATGTCGGACGATGAAATCCAAGCAGTGTCGGACTATATCGCTGGTCTGAAATAAACAAGAAAATTGTACGAGAACAAAGGGAGGGGGTGGCTAGGGCCGCCCCTTTTGCTTTTTGAAGAAAAGACATGAGTGTTAATACCTCCGGACTGCAGTTCAAGACCAATCGCCGCTGGCTGGCTGAGACGGTTGAGCTGTTGTCATCGATGCGTTTTGCCATCAGCTTGCTCACCGTAATTGCAATCGCATCCGTTATCGGAACGGTGTTGAAGCAGAACGAGCCGATGCCTAATTATGTAAATCAGTTTGGTCCATTCTGGTTTGAGATCTTCGACAAGTTGAGCTTGTACGCGGTGTATTCGGCGTGGTGGTTCTTGCTCATCATGGGTTTTTTGGTGTTGTCGACGTCCTTGTGCATCATGCGCAATGCGCCCAAGATGTTGAAAGACATGCGGAGCTGGCGCGAGAGTGTGCGTGAACAATCGCTGCGCAATTTTCATCACAAGGCTGAGTGGAGCAGTGCCGTCCCGATCGCGTTGTTTGCACAGCAGCTCATGCAGCGGATTGCCGGTAATGGCTACAAGATCAAGCTGGTCGAAAAAGAAGGTGGCATTCTGCTCGCTGCGAAACAGGGGGCGGCTAATAAATGGGGTTATATTTTCGCGCATAGTGCCATTGTCATTATCTGCGTAGGCGGCTTGATGGATTCCGATTTGCCGATCCGATTTCAACAGTGGTTCAGCGGTAAAACGCCGTTTTCCGGTAGCGGTCTGATTTCCGAGATTCCGGAGCAACATCGGCTCGGTGTGGGAAATCCAACCTTCCGTGCCAATACCTTTATCCCAGAAGGTGCAACCAGCAACACAGCGATGATTCCACAACAGAGCGGTGTGTTGGTGCAGGAATTACCTTTTTCAATTCATTTGAAGAAATTCGTCGTTGAGTATTACTCAACAGGCATGCCGAAGCTGTTTGCCAGTGAGGTAGTCGTACGCGACAGCGAAACCGGCAAGACCTTTGATGCCACCATCAAGGTCAACGAGCCGTTGATCTACAAGGGGATCGCTGTCTATCAATCAAGTTTCGATGACGGTGGCAGCAAGCTGAAATTGACTGGATACCCAATGCTCGGGTCGAACTCGACGGCTTTTGTGATGACAGGTGAAGTCGGCAATGCGAGCGTACTGGGAAACGGGACAGGATCCGAGTACACCGTGGAGTGGTCCGGTTTCCGTCCATTCAACGTGGAAAACATGGCGCAGGCAGGACATGATGTGCGTGCCGTTGATAGGAAGAAAACCTTTAATGAAGCATTTTCTGCGGGCTTGAACAAACAGCTCGGCTCGGCGGCCAAGAATCCGGACAATAAGGACCTTCGCAATGTTGGCCCCAGCGTGCAATACAAGCTGCGTGATAAAACAGGGCAGGCGCGGGAATATCATAATTACATGATGCCAGTCCAGATCGATGGTGATTATGTGTTCCTTGCGGGGATGCGGGATACGCCGAGCGATCCGTTCCGCTATCTCCGTATCCCGGCCGACGACAATGATACGGTCGTCGAGTGGGTTCGTTTGCGTGCTGCGCTTGCTGACTCCGGTTTGCGTGAACAAGCTGCGCGGCGTTACGCGCAACAGGCAGTATTAGGCATGACCGGTAACAATCAGCGATTGCGCGAGCAACTGGAGCATTCGGCAAAACGTGGTTTGGATATTTTTGCGGGCGACAGCAAGGAGTCCGGCTATTTGGCTGTTTCGACATTCCTTGAGCGGGTGCCGCCAGCGGAACAGGAAAAAGCGGCAGAGGTTTTCATGAAAATCCTAAATGGCAGTTTGTGGGAGCTATGGCAGGCTGCGCGCGAAAAGGATGGTTTGAAGCCGGTTGGTGCAGACCCAAAACATGCCCGCTTTTTGCAATTGGCGACGAATGCATTATCGGATGCCTCGTTTTACGGCGCCCCGGTGTATCTGCAACTGGCCGGATTCGAGGAGGTCAAAGCATCAGTATTGCAGGTCACGCGATCGCCGGGCAAGAACGTAGTGTATTTGGGTTGTTTGCTCCTCACCTTGGGTATTTTTGCGATGTTTTATGTGCGCGAGCGCCGTCTCTGGGTGTGGATAAAAGAAGATGTCGATGGTCGTTCGCATGCATTAATGGCGCTTAGCGCGCAACGCAAGACGCTGGATTTCGAGAAGGAATTCGATGCGTTGAAAGCGGAGTTAGTACAATCGGCTTAACTTGGCGCATGGGAAATAACGGCTGCCCAGCAAATCGCGTTTCGTGTGCGGCACCCGCTTCACGCGCGAACGCAATGGAGAAAATATGGACTTGACTCAAACGCAACTCTACGTTGCACCGCCCGGCTACTTCCGACGCTTGGGCATTATCGACTGGCTGTATGCCGCGGCCTTGGCTGTTGGTGCCTTATTCGCACTGAATCGCTATGGCCAATACATGGACGGTTACGAAAAAGCCATTCTGTTGTTATCGACTCCCGTCTTGGCTTGGCTTGGCTGGCAATGGAAACAAATCCGCTGGCTAATGGCGACACTTGCCGTACTCGCTCTTGGGGCGATTGCCTTGTATGGCGGTAACCTGGAGGCAGCGAACAACCGGTTTTTCCTCCGATATGCGTTGTCCAGTCAATCTGCTATTTTGTGGATGAGTACCTTGTTCTTTCTGTCGACACTGTTCTACTGGGGCGGATTGGTTGCCAAGTCAGATTTTGGGGCATCGGTTGGTAGCAAACTGTCGTGGGCGGCGGTGGTATTGGGTTTTACCGGCATGCTGGTGCGCTGGTACGAGTCGTATCTGGTCGGTGCGGATATCGGCCATATTCCGATCTCTAATCTGTATGAGGTCTTTATTCTGTTCTGCTTGATTACAGCGCTGTTCTATTTGTATTACGAAGAGCAATACGCAACACGCCAGCTTGGCGCCTTTGTGTTGCTCATTATTTCCGCTGCAGTCGGCTTTTTGCTGTGGTACACCGTCAGTCGTGACGCAGGGCAAATCCAGCCGCTAGTTCCTGCGTTGCAAAGTTGGTGGATGAAAATCCATGTTCCCGCCAACTTCATCGGTTATGGCACCTTTGCGCTGGCGGCTATGGTCGCTGTTGCCTACCTGCTGAAATCGAAAGGCATATTGGTTGATCGTCTGCCGACGTTCGAATTGCTCGACGACGTGATGTATAAATCTATTGCTGTCGGCTTCGCCTTTTTTACTATCGCAACCATTCTTGGTGCCTTGTGGGCTGCTGAAGCTTGGGGCGGCTATTGGTCATGGGATCCGAAGGAAACTTGGGCGCTTATAGTCTGGCTCAACTATGCGGCATGGTTGCATATGCGACTCATGAAGGGGCTGCGCGGTCAAGTGGCAGCATGGTGGGCGTTGGTTGGTTTGCTGGTGACCACTTTTGCTTTTCTTGGGGTCAATATGTTCCTGTCCGGTTTACATTCGTATGGCGAGCTTTAAGTTCTTAACTCGCATAAGGTAAAGCTTATTGGGGCAGGAAAGAGCACGATTTTTTTACCGGTTGGAGGGGTGTCATGTTGATCAAACGCAACCCAAATGGACTTGATATTCCGTTCAGCTCCGAAATTACCACGCGTGCAGTGTTCGAGTCGCGCCGTCAGTTTGTCAAGCAGCTTGCCTTTGGATCAATCGCCGGCAGTGCATTGATGGAACTGGCGGCGCGTCAAGCGTTTGCCCAAACCGCTGGAGCCCAGAAATTGGCCGCCAGAGTTAATCCTGCGTATGTGGCAATGGACAAACCGACCGCATACAAGGATGCCACCACTTACAACAACTTCTACGAATTCGGTACTGATAAGTCCGACCCCGCAGAGCACTCAGGCACACTCAAAACTCGACCGTGGACAATCGTCATTGAGGGTGAAATCAAAAAACCAATGACGCTCGACATAGAAAGTTTGTTGAGGTTGGCTCCGCTGGAGGAGCGTATCTACCGGTTACGCTGCGTCGAGGGTTGGTCGATGGTGATCCCTTGGATTGGTTATTCGCTATCCGCGCTGATTAGGAAGGTAGAGCCGACCGGCAACGCTAAGTACGTGGAGTTCGTAACGCTCGCCGACAAGAAGCAGATGCCGGGGCTGCGCAGTCCTGTGCTGGAATGGCCGTATGTTGAAGGTTTGCGTATGGACGAAGCAAGCCATCCGCTCGCACTGCTAGCGCTTGGCATGTATGGTGAGGTATTGCCCAACCAGAATGGTGCACCAGTCCGGGTAGTCGTGCCATGGAAATATGGCTTCAAGTCAGCCAAATCCATCGTCAAGATCCGCTTTACCAAGGACCAACCGAAAACTGCGTGGAATATCTCGGCGCCGCAAGAGTACGGTTTTTACTCGAACGTCAATCCGGATGTCGATCACCCGCGCTGGTCGCAGGCGAGCGAGCGTCGCATTGGTGAGGATGGCTTCTTTGCGAGGAAGCGCAAGACCCTGATGTTCAACGGCTATAGTGAAGTGGCATCGTTGTACACGGGGATGAATCTACACAAGTTTTTCTGATGCTTTCCGCTCGTCAGGTTTCGCTGGTGAAGGTCGTGATATTTGCCCTCGGCCTTTTACCAATGGTGCGGCTGGTCTGGTTTGGATTCGCAGATCGCCTTGGTGCCAATCCGATTGAATTCATCACCCGCAATACCGGGGATTGGACGCTGTATTTTCTCTGTCTGACATTGAGCGTGACGCCGCTGCGGCGGTTGACGAAATGGAACTGGCTGATTCGGTTTCGGCGCATGTTGGGATTGTTTGCATTCTTTTACGCGGTGCTGCATTTCACGACTTTCCTCTGGTTCGATCATTTCTTCGATGTGGGCGAAATGCTGAAGGATGTGGTGAAAAGACCCTTTATTACGGTGGGGTTTTTTGCCTTTTTGCTGTTCATTCCCTTGGCTGTCACAAGTACCAATGGCATGGTGCGGCGACTGGGGGGAAAGCGGTGGCAGCTGTTACATCGCCTGATTTATTTGATTGCGCCCTTGGGCATATTGCACTTCTGGTGGATGAAGGCGGGGAAGAATGATTTCGCGGAACCGATACTGTTCGGGGGCATCATTGTAGTGTTACTGGCGCTGCGTCTTTATTGGCGTTTAGCGCAGCACCGAAGAGAACCGGCGCTGCGCTAAGGAATATGCACGTTCCTAAAGGGTCAAGGCAACAGCGATTCGAGCGCGAACAGAGTGGCCGGCTCTTCGCGCTGGCGAATCAAATACACTCGGTCACCATCCACCATGACTTCTGCGGCGCGACCACGGGTGTTGTAGTTGGAGGACATGGTCATGCCGTAGGCGCCGGCGGACATGATGGCTAGCAAGTCGCCTTGCTCAATGGCGAGCGCCCGTTCACGTGCGAGCCAGTCGCCGGATTCACAAACCGGGCCGACCACATCATAGGTTTTTGGGATAGATGTGCGTTGCGTTACTGTTTGTACGCCGTGCCAAGCTTCGTACATCGCAGGTCGCATCAAGTCGTTCATTGCCGCATCGACGATGGCAAAATTCTTTGTTTCGCCGTGCTTGAGATATTCAACTTCGGTCAGCAGTATGCCTGCATTGCCGACGATAGAGCGCCCCGGCTCGAACATGACCTTGATCGCTGAACCTTGGTGGTTGAGTGCCCGCCATTTGTCGATTTTGGCAAAGAGTCGAGTCAGATAATCGCCAACGGCAACCGGCGTATCATTGTCATAGGTAATGCCGATGCCGCCGCCAATGTCCAAGTGGTGTATGTGTATGTTTTCCGCTGCGAGGCGGTCGATCAATTCCATTAACCGGTCAAGTGCTTCCAGCAGCGGCGCATCGTCCAGCAATTGCGAACCGATATGGCAATCAATGCCGACCACGCGGATATGCGGCAGCGCCGCTGCAGCACGGTAGGCCGCGAGTGCTTCATCGTATGCGATGCCGAACTTATTTTCCTTTAGGCCAGTTGAAATATAGGGATGGGTCTTGGCATCGACATTCGGGTTTACGCGCAGCGACACGGGCGCCTGTGTTCCTATCTCCGCAGCCACGTCGTTCAAGCGTTGCAGCTCCGCCGTCGATTCGACGTTAAAACACAATATGTCGTGCGACAACGCAAGCCGCATTTCCTCTCGGGTTTTACCGACACCGGAAAAAATCACCTTGTGAGGGTCGCCGCCAGCAGCGATCACGCGCAACAGCTCGCCACCGGACACGATATCGAACCCCGACCCCAATTGGTTGAGCAGGCCTAAGACGGCAAGATTGGAGTTCGACTTGACCGAGTAACACACCAATGCGGTCGCTTCATCGCGGCCATTTTTCCGGCAAGCGTCGGCATATGCGGCAAAATTTTCCACCACTGCTGCTTTTGAATACACGTAGATAGGGCTGGCGAATTGCCCGGCAATATCGGTCAATGCAATATTTTCGACGTGCAGCACGCCTTTTTTATAAGAGAAATGCGACATGGGATAAGGGCGAACTATTTCGATGCAGGTGTTGTGCCGTCGGCGGGTATCGGCGCCGTTTGGATGGCGGAGGCCGGCGTTTTGGCCGGCAAGTAAAGCGGCCCTTTTTGTCCGCACGCTGCAAGAGCGAATGCCAGTAGGGCGACGGCGGAAAGATGCAAGACGAGCTTCACGATTAGAATCACGGTTTACTAAAATTCATCGGAGTGTAGCATGACTGAATCGGAATTCCTGTCCCTAGCGGAACAGACGCTGGACGTCATCGAATCGGCGTTGGAGCGCGCGTCGGAGGACAGCGACCTTGATGTGGAATGCAGTCGCAGCGGTAATGTGCTGGAAATCGAGTTTATCGAGAATGGTTCTAAAATCATCGTTAACAGCCAAACTCCGATGCGTGAAATCTGGGTTGCGGCACGCTCGGGCGGTTTTCATTACAAGAAGGAAGAGGGGCGTTGGCTGAATACCCGGGACAAGTCGGAATTGTTTTCGTCACTGTCGAAAATGGTGAGCGAGCAAGGCGGAGTTATTCTGAATCTATGTAACGGCCAATAAAAAAACCGAAGTCTGGATCAACAAACTTCGGCTGCGATACTACGAAAAACGCGTCAGAACAACTCGTTTTTCATCTCTTCTTTGGCGGTTTCTTCTTCGGCGGGCGCGCGCTCGCCGACACCAATGTTGCCTACGGCGGTGCCTGGCGGGTTTTCGGCGTAATAGAACTCACCATTAACGGCAATCACTCCCTCAGGCAGCAGTCGATCTTCGATGGGCGTCTCCTTCAACGCCTGTTGCATATAGCTAATCCAGATTGGCAGTGCCAAGCCGCCGCCGGTTTCCCTATTGCCGAGATTCCGCGGCTGGTCAAATCCCATCCAAGCCACGCCGACGATCTTGGGATTGTAGCCGGCGAACCAGGCATCGAATGAATCGTTAGTGGTGCCGGTCTTGCCCGCGATGTCAGTACGATTCAACACCAGTGCACGTGTTGCGGTGCCGGCTTTCACCACATCCCGCATCATGCTATCCATCAGGTAGGCGTTGCGTTCATCAATCGCCCGGTTGGACTCGTCGCCAGCCCTATCCGGGGCAGCTTGTGACAATATCCTGCCCGATGCATCCGTTACTTTGGCAATGATGTAGGGATTGATCTTGAAGCCGCCGTTGGCGAACACGGCATATGCTCCCGCCATTTGCAACGGTGTAACAGCACCCGCGCCTAATGCCATCGTCAAATAGGGGGGGTGTTTATCGGCCTCAAATCCGAAACGGGTTGCGTATTCCTGACCATACTTGGCGCCGATCTTATGCAAGATACGGATCGAAATCATGTTTTTCGATTTTGTCAGGCCTTTGCGCATCGACATCGGGCCATCGTATTTGCCGTCGTAGTTCTTTGGCTCCCATGCTTGGCCACCCGTCTGACCGGCATTGAAGCTGATCGGCGCGTCGTTGATCATGGTCGACGGAGAAACACCCTTTTCCAGGGCGGCGGAATAAATGAACGGCTTGAAGGAGGAGCCAGGCTGGCGCCATGCCTGCGTCACATGATTGAATTTGTTGCGGTTGAAATCAAAGCCGCCGACCAACGCGCGAATCGCCCCATCCTCGGTATTTGCTGCGACGAATGCCGATTCGACTTCCGGCATTTGGGTGATGGACCACGCATGGTTTTCCTGGGTGACGCGCACGATCGCGCCACGCTTGACGCGCCGATTCGGCGATGCTTTGTCGCTCAGGAGGTTGGCGGCGAAGCTCAGTCCCGGGCCGCTGATTGTGATTTCTTCGCCGGAGGAAAGGACTGCCTTGACTTCCTTGGGCGATGCTTCAAGTACGACAGCGGCCACGATATTGTCGCTGTCAGGATGCTCTGCCAGCTCTACTTCAATGGCAGTGTCGGCTTCCTCTCTTGCCTCCGGAATCTCCATGTAACCTTCAGGCCCGCGATAGCCGTGGCGTTTTTCATAGTCCATCACGCCGCGCCGAAGAGCGAGGTACGCTGCATCCTGATCGGCTTTGGTAATGGTTGTGTATACGTTCAGGCCGCGTGTATAGGTTTCGTCCTTGAATTGCTCATACACCAGTTGGCGCGTCATTTCTGCAACGTACTCCGCGTGTATGCCAAATTCGCTACTGTCGGTTTTGACCTTCAGCACTTGGTCTTTGGCCTGGGTGTATTCCGCTTCCGTGATGTAGCCGAGGGTGAACATGCGCTGCAAGATGTACTGCTGGCGCGCGCGTGCGCGTTTGGGGTTCGCTACCGGATTGTAGGCCGAGGGCGCTTTCGGCAGGCCAGCGAGCATGGCGGCTTCAGCAGCATTTAGGTCGGACAGCTTCTTGCCGAAATAAATTTGTGCTGCGGACGAGAATCCATAGGCGCGCTGTCCCAGGTAAATCTGGTTCATGTACACCTCGAGAATCTGATCTTTGGACAGATTTTGTTCAATCTTCCACGCCAGCAGAACCTCGTAAATTTTGCGTTTCAGGGTTTGTTCGCTCGACAAGAAGAAGTTGCGGGCAACTTGCTGCGTGATAGTGGAGGCGCCTTGCTTTGACGTGCTGGTCATGTTGTGTAATGCGGCGCGCGCAATGCCGAGATAATCCACGCCGCCGTGATCGTAAAAACGGTCGTCCTCGATCGCCAGAACAGCCCTTTTCATGATTTCCGGAACATCGTTGATGCGCACCACGGTGCGTCTTTCTTCGCCGAATTCACCGATCAATACGTTGTCGGCTGAAAAAATTCGTAAAGGTATCTTGGGCCGGTAATCGGTCAAGGCATCCAGCGGCGGCAGATTGGGATAAGCCATTGCCAATGTAAACGCGATGATCAATACGCCAGCCACCGCCAAGCCGAAAATGCCCGCGATAAGGCCCAGCAGGAGGCGTCCAAAGGAGGAGCTAACGCGTTTGGACGTGGTTTTAGCAGTGTGACCTGCGGCGTTTTCTTGGGGCATGCGGACAGGGATTAGGGGGAATAATGACGGCTGCATTATAACGGCGCACCGCCCTATTCGATATTATCGAAAAATCAACTATTATCTCGGGGTAACGTCGGCTTTTGGCAACTGGTTACAAATTACCTTTCGGAAATTACTTTACACCCGCGGAAGCTTATTGCTAGGATTTAATGTAGCCTTGGATATTTGTTACCTAAATATCGGTTTTTAAACGAGATTTTTTACGAATGTTGATTCGGCTCGGAGCTTCGACATTCAAATAAGTGGTGCGTTCACGCAATAAACCACATTTTCGGGGAGATGCCCTTGGCCGTAGATCTCGGATTGTTGTTCGGCAAGAAAAGTCCACCGTTGATCGGCCTGGATATCAGCACCTCGGGTGTCAAACTCGTTGAGCTGTCCCAGACCGGCAGAAGTGAATTTCGGCTGGAACGCTTTGCAACTGAACCCTTGCCCCGTGGGGCTGTCGTCGATGGCAATATCGAAAACATCGAACAAGTGTCCGAGGCGGTGCACCGCGTCTGGAAGAAAAGCGGTACCAAGATCAAGCATGTGGCGCTCGGCATGCCGCCTGCATCAGTAATCACCAAAAAGATTATCCTGCCTGCCGGTTTGTCCGAAGACCAACTCGAAGTCCAGGTCGAGAGCGAAGCCAATCAATACATTCCCTTTGCGTTGGACGAGGTCAGCCTTGATTTCGACGTTATCGGTCCGGCCCAGAACGCGCCCGACGATGTCGAGGTTCTGATTGCCGCGACGCGCAAGGAAAAAGTCGAAGACCGCGTCGCCGTTGCTGAAGCTGCGGGCCTGAAGCCCTTGGTAATGGATATCGAATCTTACGCGGCACGCGCCGCGATTGATCGTATTACTGCGCAATTGCCAAAGGCGGGGCAGGGGCAGATCGTATCCCTGTTTCAGATCGGTTCACAAGTTACGCATGTGTCTGTGCTGCTTGACGGACAAACGATTTACGAGCGGGAACAGCCTTTTGGGGGCAATCAGCTGACGCAGGATATCGTGCGTTCCTATGGTTTGTCTTTCGAGGATGCGGAATCGAAGAAAAGAACCGGTGATTTGCCAGAGGGATTCGATACAGAATTGCTGGAACCCTTCCTGGAAAATGCCGCGCTTGAAATCACGCGAGCGATTCAGTTTTTTTTCACTTCTACTCCATACACGCATATCGATCAAATTTTCCTGGCTGGCGGGTGCGCAAGTCTGCCCGGGCTGGTGGAGCTGGTCGCCGAGCGTACCAAAATTTCCACTGCTATCGTCAGCCCGTTCAAAGGTATGCAGCTGGCGCCGAACGTGCGTGAAAAACAATTGCGTGCCGAGGCTCCCTCCTATCTGGTCGCGTGCGGTCTTGCGATGCGGAGGCTCGACGAATGATCCGGATTAATCTTCTGCCCCATCGCGAAGAAAAGCGCAAGCAGCGTAAGGCGGCGTTCGTCCGTTTGTTGGCCCTGTCCGCAGGGGCGGGCTTTGCCATTGTGGTCGCTGTCGGAGGTGTCATCGCTGCCCAGATCGCTAGCCAGGAGCAGCGCAATAGCTTCATCAAGGCCGCAAATGCCAAGCTTGATGTCGAGATCAAGGAAATAGCGACCTTGAAGCAGGAAATCGAGGCCCTCAAGGCTCGCCAACAGGCAGTGGAGGATTTGCAGAGCGATCGTAACCAACCCGTTTACCTGATGGATGAACTCGTCAAGCAAGTGCCTGAAGGCATCTATCTGCGCTCCTTCAAGCAAGATAATCAGCGCGTTGCGGTAAGCGGCTATGCGCATTCGAATGAACGGGTGTCGGAGCTACTGCGTAACCTAGGGAATAACTCGCCATGGCTGGAGCGCCCCGACTTGGTTGAGATACGGGCGACCAACCTGGGACAGGGCAAGGATGCCAAAAAGGTATTCGACTTTACTGTCAACGTAGGCATCCTCCGTCCGCGCGATAAAGACCAAGCCACAGCCGGTGCCGACAAGGTTGACGGTGGGCCGCACAAACCGTCGAAAAGCCCCTGACATGAAGGATGCACTATGGCAGATCTGAAAAAACTCGGGGAAACGGCGGCCGCGCAATTTCGCGACTTGAATGGAAGACATCCGGGACAATGGCCGTTCCTTCCGCGCATGATGTGCGCTTTGGGCGGGCTGGTTGCCGTTATCGTGCTTGGGTGGTTCCTGTATCTGCAAGGGCAACAGGACACGCTGGACAGGGGAAGGCAGGAAGAAGTAACGCTGAGGGAGGCCTACAAGTCAAAATTGCGGCAGGCGATCAACCTCAACAGCCTGCGCAAGCAGAAAGCGCAAGTCGGCGAATACGTCTCGACCTTGGAAAAGCAGTTGCCGAGCAAGGCTGAAATGGATGCATTGCTGTCCGATATCAACCAGGCGGGCCTGGGACGCGGCTTGCAATTCGAGTTGTTCAAGCCCGGTCAGGTATTGGTCAAGGATTACTATGCCGAATTACCGATCGATATCAAGGTTACCGGCAACTATCATGATGTCGGTGCGTTTACCAGCGATATCGCGAATCTTCCCCGAATCGTGACCCTGAACAATATGAGTCTGGTGGCAGGAAAGGATGGCGTGCTGACCTTGGACGCTGTCGCCAAAACGTTCAGATATCTCGACGCAGAAGAGCTGGAGGCGCAGCGTAAGGCGGCTGCGGAGCAGGCTAAAAAGAAGAAGGGGAAAAAATGAAATCCTTTCCCGCCATCGGTAAGACGGCGTTGATCCTTGTGGCATTGTCCGGGTGTGGTGACGGCGGCGTGCAGGAAGTCCAGGAGTGGATGGAGGACGTAAAGCGTCAAACTCCGGTCTCGGTGGTGAAATTGTCAGAGCCGAAGACGTTTACTCCCTTCACGTATAGCGGCAAGGACGAGCCGGACCCCTACAGTCCGTCAAAGCTCGCTATCGCGCTTGCGAAACTGCATGCCAATGCGGCCAGCGCAATCAAACCGGATCTGGAGCGCCGGCGCGAGCCCCTGGAAAATTTTCCGCTGGATAGCATCAAGATGGTTGGCATTTTGCAAAAACCTGGCCTCAGTTACGCGCTGCTGCAAGTTGACAAGTCCGTATTTCAAGTCAAGACAGGCAACCATATCGGACAGAATTTCGGCAGAGTTACCAAAATCACCGAGACCGAAGTTGAATTATTGGAGATCGTCCGCGATGCTGCCGGCGAGTGGACCGAACGTGCAGCCAAGTTAGAGTTGCAGGAGAGTCAAAAATGATGGCGACCAAAAAAACTTACGAAGGTGCGGCGGCTTCGGCGCGCAAAATACTGCGGCAGGGGGTGTTTGCAGGTATGGCACTCATGTCGGGTGTGGTATCCGCCCAAGAAAACGCCATTGAGTCAATCAATGCAAACCAGCAAGGTTCGAATGTCATCGTCAAGGTAACCTTGAAAAATCCGGTGACGAAACCGCCAATCGGATTTTCAATAACAAGTCCGGCCCGTATTGCTCTCGATTTCGCGGCAACGTCGAATGCGACCGGCAAATCATCACAAGATATCTCCCTTGGTGATGTCCGTAACGTCAACGTGGTACAGGCCGGCGAACGCTCACGTCTCGTCTTCAATCTGCTGCGTCCATTGAATTATGCAACTGCCGTTGACGGCAATACCGTGGTTGTCACGATTGACGGGTCCGGCGGTGTGGCAACTGCGCTTACCTCATCCGGGGTGCCAGTGGCTGCGAAAACGAGCGAAACGGCAAAGCCACCCCTGCGCGACATCGATTTTCGCCGTGGTGCCAACGGCGAGGGGCGCATTGTGGTTGACTTGCCCTCAAGCCAGATTGCTGTTGATGTTCGCCAGCAGGGGCAGACGATCGTTGTCGATTTCCTGAAAGCCGGCTTGCCGGATGTGCTTCGTCGTCGTCTGGATGTGACCGATTTCGGAACCCCGGTACAGTTTGTGACCACCTCGACGCGAGGTGAAAATGTGCGCATGGTAATTGAGCCTGGAGGGCTATGGGAGCACAGCGCTTACCAAAGTGATTCTCAGTTGGTGGTCGAAGTCAAACCCATCAAGGAAGACCCAAACAAGCTGGTCCAGGGAACGCAGGGATATCGGGGAGAACGTCTGTCACTTAACTTCCAGAACGTGGAAGTGCGGGCGGTGCTTCAGGTGATCGCCGACTTCACCGGACTGAACATTATTACCAGCGATTCCGTTAGCGGAAATCTGACCTTGCGTCTCAAAGACGTTCCTTGGGATCAAGCGCTGGACATCGTAATGCAGGCGAAGGGGCTGGACATGCGCAAGAATGGCACCGTGCTATGGATTGCCCCCAAGGATGAACTGCTGACGAAGGAAAAACTGGAGCTTGAGCAAAAGGCCCAAATTGCCGAACTGGAGCCCTTGAAAACCGAAACGTTCCAGCTGAATTACCAAAAAGCCGAATCGTTCAAGCAGGTATTCGGTCTTGACAGCGCGACCGAGGGCAAGAGGAGCATCTTGTCGAAGAGGGGCAGCGCGGTCATTGATCCACGTACCAATCAGTTATTCGTTACCGATATCGCGTCCCGGCTGGAAGAAATTCGCAAACTGGTCCAGAAAACCGATGTCGCTTCAAAGCAGGTGCTGATCGAGGCGCGCATTGTCGAGGCGGACGATAAGTTCAGCAGGAACCTGGGGGCGAAGCTGGGATTTGCGGACTTGCGGGGTATTCGCGGCGGTGATGCTGGTTATTCTGTTTCGGGTAACAACCGTGTGGCATTGACAGGTAATTACCTGGGGGTCGGTGAACAGACCGGCCAGACAGCCATCACGGATCAAAGCTATACGAATACACAGTTCATCAATCTGCCCGCAGCTGGGATTAACGGCCTCAATCCTGGTAGCTTGGCGATCAGCCTCTTTTCGGCTGCCGCAAATCGTTTCCTGAATCTGGAACTGTCCGCTCTTGAAGCCGATGGCAAAGGAAAAATCATTTCCAGTCCGAGAGTGGTGACGGCGGATCAGTTGAAGGCGTTAATCGAGCAGGGAACGGAACTGCCCTATCAGGTTGCGACCTCAAGCGGGGCTACTTCGATTGCCTTCCGCAAGGCCAATTTGAAGCTTGAGGTAACACCGCAAATTACGCCGGACGGTAACGTTATTCTGGATGTCGATGTCAACAAGGACAGTGTTGGCGTCGAAACGGTATCCGGTTTTGCAATCGATACGAAACACGTAAAAACACAAGTGCTGGTGGAAAACGGCGGCACTGTCGTCCTCGGCGGCATCTTCCAGCAGGTGGAGCGAAATACCGCTACTAAGGTGCCGCTATTCGGCGACATTCCCGTGGTAGGAAATCTGTTCAAGAGCACCTCTCGCACCAGCGACAAGACGGAGTTGTTAATTTTCATCACACCTAAGATCGTTGCAGAACGTGTTGCTACGCACTAATTACAAAACCAAACAAGGGAAAAAATGGGATCGACAGTAAACAAATATATTGGCAAAGTCGTTTTGTGCATGGCAGCGACCTTGTTGGCCGGGTGCGGCGGCGGAGGTGGCTCCGCTGGAAATACCGGATTTGGCGGTAGTGCTGGAGGCGGTACGGCCGGCGGCGGGACTACAACCGCCGGTGCGCCTACTGCCATCAATTTTGTCACGGCAACGCCGGCGGACAAATCCATCGTCATCAAGGGGGCTGGCGGTAATGGGCGTACGGAAGCGGCTTTGCTTACGTTTAGCGTTGTTGACAGTTCGAACGTTGTCGTGCCGAACGTTGCAGTGAGTTTTACTACGCAAAGCACCTATCCTGTAACGTTGTCGTCCTCGTCCGGGACGACCGATGTCAATGGCAATGTGACGGTCGCAGTGAATTCCGGGACACAGCCAACTACGGTGCGTGTTGTGGCGACTGTTCAAGGGACCTCGATCACCGCCTTATCTGACATCGTTACAGTAACGACGGGGCAACCGACGCAAACAGCTTTTTCGCTGAGCCGAGAAAAAGCCTATGTGGAAGGGTTTTCTTTTGACAACACACAAAACTCCATCACCGCATTGCTAGCGGACCAGTTCGGCGCTGCGGTGGCAGACGGAACCCAAGTCGTGTTTACCACCGACAGTGGCGCCATTGTCGGCGAAGGTGGGGCGCGATGCCTGACGGTGGATGGTGGTTGTTCGGTGAACTGGCGCAGCCAAAATCCCCGTACATCCAATGGTGTTGTAACCGTCGTGGCCACGGCAACAAGTGGCAGCAGTAATCTGTCGACCAGCCTGAGATTTTTCAACAGTGGTTCCGCAGCTGCTGCTTACCGTGTAACTGGTACGCAAGGCGCAACCACGCGGTTGGGAGCGGCAAATACGGCAGTGGCCTTGGATTTCAGTGCAAGTTGCGATGCGCAGGCCATCAGCATTGAGCTTGTCGATGTCAACGGCAATCCGCTGCCAGAGGGAACAAGCATTTCGGGCGAACAAGCCTCGAATGCAAGTATGACGGCCTTTCCTTCGACGGTAATGAACACTGGAGTACCCTTTGACTCGACCAATCGCGGCACAGTGCATTCTGTCTCAGTTACTCCGAGCGGCTGTGAGGTGGGTGGGGTTGTACCGAAAACCGGTAGCATCCTTATCGCCACCACGACTCCGTTAGGAGTCATCTCGTCCACACTGACGATTCAGCTTGCCTTCACAGGTAATTAATCAGTGTCGTATCGG
This sequence comes from Noviherbaspirillum sp., assembly GCA_035539595.1. Classification (GTDB taxonomy): domain Bacteria; phylum Pseudomonadota; class Gammaproteobacteria; order Burkholderiales; family Burkholderiaceae_D; genus Noviherbaspirillum. The sequence continues at coordinate 26,821 of DATLIB010000033.1, read as the reverse complement.
CCCGCTTAGGCGGGCCGATACGATTTTAGGTTCGTTTTATCCATGTATAACAATGTTTTTCTGGTAGGACTGATGGGCGCGGGAAAGACCACAGTCGGTCGCGTGCTCGCCAAAAAGCTCAACAAGCGATTCATCGATTCTGACCATGAAATCGAGGCGCGCACCGGTGTCGCCATTCCCTTGATTTTTGAAATCGAAGGCGAGGCAAGTTTCCGCCAGCGTGAAACCGATGTTATCCGTGACTTGACCGCGCAGAATGACATTGTTCTGGCCACGGGCGGTGGTGCCATCCTGAAACCGGAAAATCGGGAATATCTTAAAACGCGTGGCACCGTCATTTACCTACGTGCCAGCATCAACAGCATCTTGCAGCGGACCAGCCACGACAAAAATCGACCTTTATTGCAAACGGCAGATCCGCGCGGGCGTATTGAACAATTGGCGCGCGAACGTGAGCCGTATTATCTTGAGGTGGCTGACTTCATAGTGGAAACAGGGCGTCCTAACGTACAATCACTGGTACAAGTTATCCTTACCCAGCTCGAATCCGCTTCGCACCGCTAGCCCGGGCGAGAAGCCGGACGACATTTCTTAGGCATTTTTGATCATGACGCAGCCTCTATCCCCGATCATCTTGCAAGTCGATTTGGGCGAGCGCAGTTATCCGATTTCGATTGGACAGGCCCTGCTTTCACATCCAGAACTGATTGCTGGCCATGTGATGGGCAAGCGGGTTGCCATCGTCACCAATACGACAGTCGGACCGCTTTACCTCGACCAACTGGTGCATGTGCTGCAGGACGCCGGCAAGCAAGTGACGACCATCGTCCTGCCGGATGGCGAAGAAGAAAAAAACTGGTCGAGCCTGATGCGCGTGTTTGATGTATTGCTTGCTGAGAAATGCGACCGCAAGACCACTCTGGTGGCACTGGGTGGCGGCGTCATCGGTGACTTGACCGGCTTCGCCGCGGCGAGTTACATGCGTGGAGTGCCGTTCATTCAAGTGCCGACGACCTTGTTGTCACAGGTCGATTCTTCGGTAGGTGGCAAGACCGGGATCAATCATCCACTCGGCAAGAACATGATTGGCGCGTTTTACCAGCCGCAAGCGGTGATTGCTGACACTTCGACGCTCAATACCTTGCCACAACGCGAACTCGCCGCCGGGCTGGCCGAGGTGATCAAGCACGGGGCGATTATCGATGCGCCGTTTTTTGACTGGATCGATGCAAATATCGCAAAGCTGGTTGCCAAGGATACACAAGCGCTGGCTTACGCCATTCAGCGTTCTTGCGAAATCAAGGCAGAGATAGTGCGCCAGGATGAGCGTGAAGGTGGTTTGCGTGCCATTCTCAATTTCGGCCATACTTTTGGGCACGCGATTGAAGCAGGAATGGGGTATGGGGTATGGCTGCATGGTGAAGCCGTCGGGTGCGGCATGGTCATGGCTGCTGATCTATCGCATCGACTGGGTTTCATTGATGCAGAAACCAAGACGCGCATGACAGCGCTCGTGCGGGCAGCCGGTTTGCCTACCGTTGCACCGAATCTCGGCGTATCGCGCTGGCTGGAGTTGATGCAGGTCGATAAGAAGAACGAAGGCGGACAGATCCAGTTCATCCTTCTCAAGCCGCTTGGTACTTCAATCATCACACCGGTGCCGCAGGACGCTTTGCTGGCGACCCTAAAGGCTTGTGTGCAGCAATGAATTTCGAAACGCACCTCGCCACCTATGCCGCTCGTTCAGAGGCATCGCGAGGTAGGCGTTTCTCCGAGCCGGCACCGGCGTCGCGTACCGAGTTCCAGCGCGACCGCGATCGCATCATTCACTCCACCGCATTTCGGCGCCTCGAATACAAGACGCAGGTTTTCGTGAATCACGAGGGCGATCTATTTCGTACCCGTCTTACACATAGTATCGAAGTCGCCCAGATTGCCCGCTCCATTGCACGCAATCTGCGACTCAATGAGGATCTGGTCGAGGCAATCTCCCTGGCCCACGATCTCGGCCACACGCCTTTCGGCCATGCTGGACAAGAAGCGCTCAACGCTTGCATGAAGGACTATGGCGGTTTTGAACATAACCTGCAAAGTTTGCGCGTGGTCGATGAATTGGAAGAGCATTACGGTGCGTTCGATGGCTTAAACCTGATGTTCGAGACGCGAGAGGGCATCCTCAAGCATTGCTCGCTACCCAATGCACAAAAGCTAGGTGATATCGGTCAACGCTTCATCGACAAAAAGCAACCAACGCTGGAAGCGCAGTTGGCTAATCTGGCTGATGAAATCGCCTACAACAACCATGATATCGATGACGGCTTACGTTCCGGTTTGCTCACCACGGCCCAACTCGATGAGGTGGATTTTTATAGGCGCCATCGGCGGGAAGTAGATACCGCCTATCCCGGCATTAGCGGTCGGCGTGCCATTCATGAAACCATCCGCCGCATGATCAATGCCTTGATCGTTGATTTGATCCAGACATCGCAAATGCATATTCAGGATGCACAAGTGAAAATAGTCGACGATGTACGCAATGGCCCTGCGCTGATTACTTTCTCTGAAGGGATGGCGAGTCAGGCAACGCTGCTTAAGCGTTTTCTGCGCCAGAACCTGTACCACCATTACCAAGTCAACAGGATGACCAGCAAGGCGCGTCGCATCATCAAGGAATTATTCGAGGCTTTCATGCAGGAGCCCCGTCTGCTGCCGCCGGACTATCAGGTGGGTGGTGCAGAGGGGCAGCAAAAAGAGCTTGTGCAAGCACGCGAGGTTGCGGATTACATCGCTGGCATGACGGACCGTTACGCGATGCGCGAGCATCGGCGTTTGTTCATGGTTGGAGAAATCTAGCGCTGAGTGGTCGCCTCGGCATTAGCTTAGGTCGCGTAGTGGATGCGCGTGAGCTGGCCATGCTGGCTCGAAGAAGCGCGCGATCATCTCTGGCGTCACTGCTTCCAGCGAGGCAGGGTGCCATTTCGGCGTATTATCCTTGTCGATCACGACAGAACGGATTCCTTCCAACACTTCGCCATGCTCAAAGCTGCGACGAACCATTAGGCGTTCCATGCGCAGGCATTCGGCAACACCCATTGTGATACCGCGGCGCAGCTGAGACAGCGTCACGCACATCATCAACGGTGAGCGTTTCTTCATCGTTGCTAGTGTTTCTTTTGCAAATGTACTCTCGTCATTCGCCAGCGACGAAATGATCGCTAGGACATCGTCATGGGAAAAGTGGCGATCGATGGCATCGCGTTGCATTGCCAGCGTACTGGCGTTAGGGTCGGCCTCTTTCTTGAATGGCGCAGCAAAGGTTTGGATGGCTTGTCGGATATCTCCGCCGTCATGTGAGGCAAGCATATTGAACAATGCAGGCAGCGCCGTCGTTGGAATAAAAATATCGGCCAGACCCGCATACAACGCATCGATAGCACGAATGATGTCACCAGTTACGCCGAGATAAGTGCCGAGCTGACCAGGCGCTCGTGACAGGAAATAACTGCCGCCGACGTCCGGGAATAATCCGATATTTACCTCGGGCATCGCCATCCTGGTGCGGTCGGTCACGATGCGCAGCCGGTTCGATGCGCCACCTTGTGCAACGCCCATTCCCCCGCCCATCACGATGCCGTCCATCATCGCTACGTAGGGCTTGGGGTAGTGATGGATCAGGTGGTTAAGTGCATATTCTTCCGTAAAAAAATCTTCTAGTAGTGCGCTGCCGCCTTGCGGAGTACTGTGGCCGGCTTCGTGAAAAAAACGAATGTCGCCCCCCGCGCAGAATGCCTTCTCGCTGCTGCTACGAATGACGACGGCTTGTACGCTGCTGTTATTGCGCCAGCCAAGCAAGGCGGCTGTGATGGCACGCACCATGTCGAGCGATAGCGAGTTCAGTGCCTTGGGACGGTCGAGGGTAATGAAGCCGATGTTGTTGTTGATTGCTGTGAGGACGAATTCAGACATGGTGAAGTAAGAAGTCATTCGGTAAGCCGATATCTTATCGGTATCACAGAAGCTGTGCAGTCATCAGGGCGACGATGAAATGGCCCATGAGGCAGGCAGCAAAAAGGGCGCACTGGTGCGCCCTTGATCACGATGCCGGTTTGCCCGGCGAGGAATAGCATCAAGCGCTTGGTTGGGCGCCCTCAGTGTCCAGCATGTGCTTGATGGCTTCATGCTGGTGATCCTGTATTTTTGACTTGTACTTGATGACTTGCCGATCCAGCTTGTCGATCAGCGAATCAATCGCCGCATATAGGTCTTCAGCAAAGCTCTCCACATGGATAACATTTCCCCTTAAGCGCAGATTGACTTCAGCTCTTTGGCGCCTCTCCTTTTCGGAGGGTTTCTCCACACCCAAGATGACTGCAATATCAATGACATGGTCGAAATGGCGCTTGATCCGCTCCAACTTCGTTTCGACATATTCGCGGATTGCAGGTGTCAAATCGAGATGATGTCCACTGATGGTGAGATTCATACAGCGCTCCTATTGATGACGTCGCTGGTGGTTCGTGTCGGCAGTTGCCCGTAAATTTACCTGCGGCCTACTCCTGAGCTTGCATGCCTACCGTACCAATCACGATAGGCCGTTTGGCCCGATTCAGGACCGCTTGTCATGATTTATTGGCAACCATTTTGTTAAGCGACAACGGAACACAGCAACAAAACAGCTACAACACAATAACTACAGGGATTTGCGCAGATTCACTGGAGGGATCTTAAGGGCTTCCCGGTATTTTGCGACTGTGCGCCGCGCAACGACCATGCCCTGTTCCCCCAACATATCCGCAATTTTGCTATCAGAGAATGGATTTTTGGGGTCTTCTGCTCCTATTAATTGTTTGATCAGCGCCCGTATTGCCGTCGACGAAGCCTCGCCCCCTGCTTCCGTTGCAACGTGACTGCCGAAAAAATATTTCAACTCAAACATGCCATGGGGCGTTAGCATATATTTTTGAGTTGTCACACGTGAAATGGTGCTCTCGTGTAGACCCAGTGTATCAGCTATTTCACGCAAGACAAGGGGGCGCATGGCGACCGCCCCGTGCGAAAAAAAATTGCGTTGGCGATCAACGATTGCTTGGGCGACGCGCAAGATCGTATCGAAACGTTGGCGCATGTTCTTGATAAGCCATTTAGCTTCTTGTAGCTGCGAAGTGAGCGATCCCTCACCTTTATTCTGCTTGAGGATGTTTGCATACAAGGCATTCACGCGCAGGCGCGGCATCACCTCATGGTTGAGCGTTACCTGCCAGCCGTTTTTTGACTTTTTTACGATGACATCGGGCACGACATAATCGGAGGCATCGGATGCGAATGGTGCTCCGGGATGGGGATTGCAGCGCTTGATGATGCACTGCGCTTCGCGTAAGTCTTCATCGTCGCAATCGAGCGCTTTTTTTAGCTTGTTGAAGTCGCGCTGGGCAAACAAGGATAAATAATTTTCTACAATGCCCAGTGCGCGGCGACGTGTGACGAGCGGTATTTTCGGGAAGCGGCGAATTTGAATCGCCAAGCATTCCGATGCGTTGCGTGCGCCGACACCTGCGGGGTCGAAGCTCTGCAATAGCTTTAACGCCACTGCCAGTTCGTCGATATCGATTGCAAGCTCTTGCGGCAGGCGGGCGTGAATATCTTCGAGCGATTCTTCCAGATAGCCGTTGTCGTTCAATGCGTCGATGATCAATTCGACCAGAGCACGGTCGCGTGGCTCGCGTACCGTTACCCGCATTTGTTCGAGCAGATGCTCGCGCAGGGTTGTTTCATGCGCTTCCAATTGCGGTCGCGCATCGTCGTCTTCCGGCGCTTTCGAGGTGCGTGCGACGTCGTCGAAGCTCCATTCGTTATCGGTCGTCGGGGCTCCTTCTGGAGCCTCGCTGTTGTCGTAGGAGGCTTCAGTCTCTTCACGTGAGGAAGGCGAGGCGTTCTCGGCGGACTGGGGTTGCGCTGCGTTGTCGTTCTGGCTGGTGCTGCTGATGGCACCATCGGCCAGTAGACGTATGGAATGGTCCAACGGATCGTCGACCCGTTCCAGCATCGGATTGTCGGAAAGGATTTGTTCCAGCTCCTGATGCAATTCAAGCGTGGATAGTTGCAACAGTCGGATCGACTGCTGCAACTGTGGCGTCAGCGCGAGATGTTGCGAGATGCGAAGTTGGAGAGTCTGTTTCATGCTTGTCGGTTTTTCCGTTTACATCCGGAAGTGTTCGCCAAGGTACACGCGCCGTACCGACTCGTCGGCAATGATGTCGTCGGGGCGGCCGCTAGCCAAGACCGAGCCTTGGTTGATGATGTAGGCTCGGTCGCAGATGCCAAGCGTTTCGCGTACGTTGTGGTCTGTGATCAGTACACCGATGCCGCGTTCCTTCAAGAAGCGGACAATGCGCTGGATCTCGATGACCGCAATTGGATCGACACCGGCGAAGGGTTCGTCCAGTAGCACGAAACGCGGGTTAGTCGCCAGTGCGCGTGCGATCTCCACGCGCCGGCGTTCCCCTCCAGATAAGGACAGGGCCTGGTTTTCTCGCAGGCGTTCGATTTGCAGTTCGGCCAGCAGGGTATTCAAGCGCTTTTCGATCTCCTTGCGCGGCATGGGCTTGTCGTCCACGCGTTGCAGTTCCAGCACGGCACGAATATTGTCTTCGACTGTCAATTTGCGAAATACCGAGGCTTCCTGCGGGAGATAGGACAGGCCCAGCGTGGCGCGACGGTGGATGGGCAGACGAGAAATGGCAACGCCGTTCAAGTCGATATCGCCCGCATCCGAAGGAACCAGTCCCACGATCATGTAGAAAGAGGTGGTTTTACCAGCGCCGTTCGGACCCAGCAGGCCAACCACTTCGCCGCTTTCCACCTGCAGCGAGACGTCGCGCACCACTTGGCGCGTGCCATAGCTTTTTTGCAGTCCACGGGCAACCAAGGTACTGCTCATGTCACTTTTCCTTTGCTTCGGAGCGCGGCTGGATCACGGCCCGGATACGGCCGCTGCCCGGCTTGCCTGCGCCTGCAGGCGCATTATTCACGGTGAAAAACTCGGCGTGGCTGTCATAGGAAATGAACTCGCCTTCGACTTCATCGGTGACCTTCGCGCCTTCCAGTCTTCTGATTCTGGCTCTGTTGAACAGTTTCGCCACCTCGGTCTTGCCGTCGTATTCGATGCGTTCCGCCTGTCCTTCCACCCATTGATTGGGGCCGGAGTCGCGCTTTTGGCGGAAGGTTGCGACGCTGCCAGGGGTAGCGATCAGCGTCGCATACTGATAGCCGGCAGGGTCCTGAGTCACGATCATCTTGTGCGCGCGCATGGTTAATGTGCCACGTGTCAGAACAACATTGCCGGTGAAGGTGTTGATCTGCTTGATATCGTCATAGGCCATTTGGTCGGCTTCGACGTTGGTTGGCTTGTCGGTATCTGCTTTCTCCGCATGTGCGCTGCCAGCTAGCAGTGCCTCAAGTATCAACAACAACCAGAAGAAACGTTTCATGAATGATTCTCTAATAAGGCGTTTCAGTTATACGCGAACTAATGAGGGGCGGCTTGATACGTGCCATGAACATTGCTGGTCAATCGGAACTCCCGCGTGGCATTGTTGGCGAACATGCCGGTGCCGGTAAGAGTCGAGCTGCCGAAGTTGATGATCACGGATTTATCGGTCTTGACCACCTCCTCGTCCGGGAGCAGTAGTAGGTATTCGGACCGGACGCGCAGCGATTCTGATGTGGATGAGGCCGGACGATCCATGTGCACGTTGTCATGCAGATGGACTTCGCTGTTGTCACTCTTGACGCGGGCACGCTTGGCGCGCAAGGTCAGCGGTGCCTGAGAGTTGCCCAGTTTGCTGATGACCGGCATGGTGATGTCGTAAGAATCATCTTGCGGGTTATGCGTGAGTTTCTCTCCAGAAAAGTGGTACTGTGCGTTGCCGGTTTTGGCCAGCTTGATATAGCTGAATTTTTCGACGTAAAAATCCGGCTCTTTCCGCTCTGGGGTTGGAATGAAATCGCTCGCTGTTCTGCGCATGACTTCGTACAACCAGAAGCTGCCGAGCGCGAGTGCGATCAGCGGTGCCATGATCACCAGGAAGCGGACGCGGAAGCGGCGAGCCGGGCGTGAGTCGTTCATGATAGATATGGTGCCAGCGCAGCCTCGTAATTGCCCTGCGCGCGCAGGAGGAAATCGCACAATTCGCGGGCTGCGCCACGGCCACCGGACGCACGCGTCACATAATGCACGCGCGACTGCACCTCCGGGTGACCGCTCGGCACGCTGGCGGCAAAGACGACTTGGCGCAGAATCGGCAAGTCGATGACATCATCGCCAATGAAGCCGCAAGCGTCGGCAGCGATACCGGTATGGGCCAGTAACTGCTCAAATGCCGTGCGTTTATCATGCACGCCTTGATAGACATGCTGAATCCCAAGGTCTGAGGCGCGGCGCGCCACGATCGGCGACTGGCGCGCACTGATGATCGCGGTAGCGACGCCGAACTGCTGCAGCAGCTTGATGCCATGCCCGTCTAGCACATTGAAGGTTTTGATGTGTTCGCCATCCGGTCCGTAATGCAGACTGCCATCGGTCAGAATGCCATCGACATCGAAAATCATGAGCCGTACGCGTGCGGCCCGGGTTACAGCATCGTCCTGCATCAGATCACCTTGGCGCGAGTAAGGTCATGAATATGCAGTGCACCGACCAGCTTGCCTTCGGTGTCGGCGACCAGCAGCTGATTGATGCGGAAATGCTCCATTAATTCAACTGCCTCGACCGCCAACTGATCGGGGCCGATGGTGCGCGGATTGGCATGCATCACGTCAGCCATCGATAATGTGTTGAAGTCCTGCACGGTTTCGATCAGGCGGCGCAAATCGCCGTCGGTAAAAATGCCGATCACACGACCGGTTCCGTCAACGATGGCTGTCATCGCCATACCCTTTTTCGTAATTTCCAGCAGGGCTTGCGGCAGCGAAACATCGGCTTGTACCATGGGAATGGCATCGCCTGTGCGCATGACATCGCGCACATGGGTCAGCAGTCGGCGACCGAGTGCGCCACCGGGGTGAGAGCGGGCGAAATCTTCTTCGCGAAAACCGCGTGCGTCAAGCAACGCGACTGCAAGCGCATCTCCCAAGGCAAGTGTCGCCGTGGTGCTGGCAGTCGGTGCCAGATTGAGCGGACAAGCTTCCTTGTCCACTTTGACATTCAAATGAATGTCCGCCAATTGGGCCAGGTTTGATGTTTCATTACCGGTGATGGCAATCAGCTTGGCTCCCATGCGTTTAATGATGGGAATGATGGAAAGGAATTCGGCGGCTTCACCGGAATAGGAAATGGCGATCACGACATCGTTGTCAGTGATCATGCCAAGATCGCCATGCAAGGCTTCGGCAGCATGCACAAACAAGGCGGGCGTGCCGGTAGAGGCAAGTGTGGCCGCGATCTTGCGTGCAATATGGCCGGATTTGCCAATTCCCGATACCACGACGCGTCCGCAGCACGACAGCAATACTGAAACAGCTTGGGCGAAGCGATTATCGCTCCCGTCGGCCAGTCTGTTTTTCAGGGCGACCAGCGCATCGACCTCGATTTGCAGCGTTTCTTGCGCAAGCTGAAGGGCGCGCGCGGCAGTTTTTTCGTCAAAAGATGTTGGCAAGGTTAGGGCTTCGGTTACACTCATCCGAGGAGTATAAACGAATTAAAAAAGCAAAAAACCTGCCAGACATAACAAAAATTTCCACTTTGATCCGGCTCAACACTTCTTTCCTGCCACCCATTCTTCATTCCGGAGTGAATTTGTTGGCGTTCCTCCCATATCGGACGTGGCCTTTCTTTTTTGAAAACGGCGTTTGGAAGTGTCGCCACGGAACTTGAAAAAAATTTTCTGAAAAAATGTTTTCGGCTCTCGAACTCACACTCATTTTGCTTACCGCAGCTGTGCTGGGGGTGGTTGTGTTTCGCATGCTGCACTTGCCGCCGATCCTCGGCTATCTGGTTGTCGGCATCCTCATCGGACCACACGGCTTCGGTTTGGCAAGCGAAAACAAGACCACGCACACATTGGGAGAGTTGGGCGTGGTGTTTTTGATGTTTTCGATCGGGCTGGAATTCTCCTTGCCGAAACTGTCGGCAATGCGGCGCACCGTGTTCGGCCTTGGTTTGGCGCAGGTGCTGTTGACCGTTCTTGCCACCATGCTGTTCGGCTGGCTGATGGCAGCGCTGTTGCCACACATGTTGGATATCAGTTGGCGCGCCGCCTTTGCGCTCGGTGCAGCATTGGCGATGTCATCCACCGCGATTGTGTCCAAGATGCTGGCTGAGCGACTTGAACTTGAAAGTGCGCACGGCCGGCAGATTTTCGGCATTTTGCTATTTCAGGATCTGGCGTTCGTGCCTTTGCTGATCCTGGTGCCGGCGCTGGCAAGCAATTCCGACGATTTGTTTGCGACGCTGATGCTGGCAACCATGAAAGCGATCGTCGTTTTGGTACTGCTGTTGGTGATCGGGCATCGCCTGATACGCAGCTGGTTCCGCATTGTGGTCAAACGCCGCTCGCAGGAACTTTTCATGCTGAACCTGCTGCTGGTCACGCTGGGGGCGGCTTGGATTACCGAACAGGCCGGCTTGTCACTGGCACTGGGCGCATTTGTCGCTGGCATGCTGATCTCCGAAACCGAGTACAAACATCAGGTGGAAGAGGACATCAAGCCTTTCCGTGATGTATTGCTTGGCTTATTTTTCATTAGCGTCGGCATGTTGCTGAATGTCCGGCTTGTACTCGAAAACTGGTGGTTGGTACTGTTGTTGCTGACAGGGCCGTTGCTGTTGAAGTTTTCACTCATTGCCGGATTGACCAAGCTGTCCGGCCAGTCGACGGGTGTGGCGCTACGTACCGGACTGGGCTTGGCGCAGGCTGGCGAATTCGGTTTTGTTTTGCTGAATCAAGCCGGGGGATTGAATTTGATGGACCCGTTCTTTATTCAGGTTGTTCTGGCCTCAATGGTGTTGTCGATGTTGGCGGCGCCTTTTCTCATCGCCAAATCCGACACCATTGTCATGAAGCTGTCCGCCAACGATTGGATGATGCAGTCGCTTGCGTTGACCCAGATTGCCACGCGCACCATGACTACACAAAGGCATGTATTGATCGCTGGTTTCGGTCGCACCGGGCAGAGTCTGGCCAGACTGCTGGAAGAAGAGGGGATTGCCTATCACGCTCTCGATCTCGATCCAGACCGGGTGCGGGAAGCGCAGGCGGCTGGTGCCAGTGTCTCGTATGGCGACGCGGCGCGCCGTGAAAGTTTAGTGGCAGCCGGCATCCATCGCGCAGCTGCATTGGTCGTGACCTACGCCAGTACGCCATCAGCCCTCAAGGTCTTGCATTTCGCACATGAACTTGCCCCGGAGTTGCCGGTCATCGTGCGCAGTCATGACGAAACCGATCTTGACAAGCTGCGCGAAGCCGGCGCTGCAGAAGTGGTGCCGGAAGCAATCGAGGGCAGCCTGATGCTGGCTTCGCATGCTTTGGTCATGTTGGGGGTGCCCCTGCGGCGCGTCGTGCATCGGGTGCAGGCAGCGCGCGATGAGCGCTATGCCTCCATGCGTGGCTATTTTCATGGGATCAGCGATGCGTCGAACGAGGGTGAGCATTCGCATGTGCGCTTGCATTCCGTCACCTTGAGTGAAGGTGCAAGAGCGATCGGCAAGCCGCTGTCTGCCTTGCGTTTGGAAGACGTCGGAGCCGAAGTGACTATCGTTCGACGGGGCAAACGCCGCATCGACGTGGCGCCGGAGACCGTATTGCAGACTGGCGACATCGTGGTCTTGCGGGGCGTAACCGACAGCGTCGAGCGAGCAGAAGAACGTTTGCTGGCATACGCTTGAGGAACCGAGGCAGCCTTCCTCACGCTCATCGTTGAATTGCTTTAGGGAAAGCATCAGGCGGCGTATCCCGCTACAATGTCGAGGCTCTCGCTGCACCTCCTGTTCAACCGCAGATTGCTGCGGCGGGCACTAGCCTTGTTCCCGTCGAAAGATTGATCATGCAAGCGTTTGAGCGCATCCTCGGCATTATCTTGCCGGTCTTCATCATTATTGCGGTTGGTTATGGTTATGCACGGCTGCGCGGCGAGCGCGCCAGAGCCGACATGACATCAGTCAACCGTGTCAGCATGGAAGTCCTGTGTCCGCTGCTCGTGTTTACCGCGTTGGCGGCCAAGGATTTCGACCTCGCGCATAACGGCACATTGATTCTTGCCGGTGTTCTGATTTCCCTTGGGTCCGGTTTGCTGGCATGGCCGGTGGCACGCCTGCTCGGCTATGACGTGCGAACCTTCCTCCCGCCGATGATGTACAACAATTGCGGCAACATGGGCTTGCCGCTGGCGGTGCTGGCCTTCGGCACCTCGGGCTTGTCGGCTGCCGTCGCACTCTTCATGGCGTGCAATCTGATCTATTTTTCAATCGGCATCAAGATCATTGAAAGCGGTCGCAGCCAGCACACCCCGCTTTGGAAATTTCTCGTTAGTCCGATGATGGTGGCGATGATGATCGGCATGCTATTCGCCGTATTTCGCATCACCTTGCCCCCGCCATTGATGCAGGCGTTGAAGATGCTCGGCGATGCCTGCATCCCACTCATGCTGTTTGCCTTGGGCGTGCGCATGCTGGACGTCAACTTCAAGAGTTGGCATATCGGTTTGGTTGGTGCCGCGGTCTGCCCTGTCGCCGGCTTGATCGTGGCATGGCTGCTGGATGGCGTACTTGATTTGACCGCAATGCAGCGTGGCCAGATGTACCTGTTTGCAGCGCTGCCGCCAGCCGTCTTTTGTTTCATGGTGGCGGAACTGTACAAGCAGGAACCGGACAAGGTGGCGTCGATTGTGTTGCTCGGAAATCTGGCAGCGCTTGTTTTCGTGCCTTTGGGCTTGTGGATGGGATTGCCGACTTAAGCGGCTAATCGGTTGCCCGTACCGTGAAGCGATCGCCGGCAACCGATTGATCGTCGAGATCGCTGACGGACACCGCACTCACCCGTGCCGCCGATGGCCCGCGTCGCGACCAGGCGATGATTTCTTCCAACGCATGGGGCGTGCCGCGCACCACCGCTTCTACTGAACCGTCGCTGCGGTTGCGCACCCACCCGGTCAGTTGCAATGAGCGCGCCTGCGCTTCAAAGGAGGCGCGGTAGCCGACGCCTTGCACAAGACCGACGATACGCAAATGTTTTGCCATGTCAGCTCCTCGTCGCTGTTTTACTTTTTGTTTAACAACGGCGCAAGGTACTTCCCGGTAAAGCTGGCCGGAGTCTTCGCCACGTCTTCAGGTGTGCCGTTGGCAATGATCTGTCCGCCCCCGGCACCGCCTTCCGGCCCCAGGTCGATGAGCCAGTCGGCGGTTTTGATCACATCCAGATTATGCTCGATGATCACCACCGTATTACCTTGGTCGCGCAGGCGATGGATTACTTTCAGCAGCAGGTCAATATCATGGAAGTGCAGACCGGTGGTCGGCTCATCCAGGATGTAGAGCGTGCGGCCGGTATCCCGTTTTGATAATTCCAGCGACAGCTTGACCCGTTGCGCTTCCCCACCGGACAGGGTGGTGGCGCTCTGTCCAAGCCGGATATAACCGAGTCCGACATCGAGCAAGGTCTGCAGCTTGCGCGCCACCACCGGCACCGGCTTGAAGAATTCGTGCGCCTCTTCCACCGTCATTTCCAGCACTTCGTGGATGTTCTTGCCCTTGTATTGCACCTCCAGCGTTTCGCGGTTGTAACGCTTGCCGTGACATACATCGCACGGCACATAGACGTCCGGCAGGAAGTGCATCTCGACCTTCAGCACGCCATCACCCTGGCAGGCTTCGCAGCGACCGCCCTTGACGTTGAATGAAAAACGGCCGGCGGAATAGCCTCGTTCTTTGGAGGTCGGTACGGTTGAAAACAGATCACGGATCGGCGTAAAGAGGCCGGTATAGGTGGCTGGATTCGAACGCGGCGTGCGGCCGATCGGTGCCTGGTCTACCGAGATCACCTTGTCGAAATGCTCCAGTCCGCTGATCGATTCATGCGCCGCCGGTTCTGCTTGAGAACCGTAGAGGTGGCGCGCGGCTGCGTGGTAAAGCGTGTCGTTGACGAGTGTGGATTTCCCTGAGCCGGAGACGCCGGTGACGCAGGTCAGCAGACCGACCGGCAATTCCATGGTTACATTTTTCAGGTTGTTACCGGATGCGCCCGAGATGACGAGCTGTCGTTCCGGATCGGCTGGCGTGCGTTTCTTCGGCACATGGATCGCCAGCGTACCGTTCAGATATTTTGCGGTCAGCGATTTCTTGTTCTTCAGGATGTCGTCGAGCGGTCCTTTCGCAATCACTTCACCGCCATGCACGCCGGCCCCAATGCCCATGTCGACCACGTAATCGGCGCAACGGATGGCATCTTCGTCGTGCTCGACGACCAGCACGCTGTTGCCGATGTCGCGCAAGTGCTTGAGGGTGGCGATCAGCCGGTCGTTGTCGCGCTGATGCAAACCGATCGATGGCTCATCCAGCACGTACATCACACCGGTCAGGCCCGAGCCGATCTGTGAGGCCAGGCGGATACGCTGCGCTTCGCCGCCCGATAACGTGTCGGCGCTACGTTCCAGCGACAGATAATCGAGGCCGACGTTGTTCAGAAACTTCAGGCGCGACACGATTTCCTTGATGATGCGGTCAGCGATTTCCTTCTTGGCGCCGGTCAATTTCAGCTTTTCAAAGAAGGTCAGCGTTTCGCGCAGCGGTGTGGCGGCCACTTCATAAATCGAGCGCTCCTGCTTACCGCTGCCGACCTTCACATAGCGCGCTTCCACCCGCAAGCGTGCACCTTGGCATGAAGGGCATTCTTTCTGATTGATGAACTTCGCCAGTTCTTCCTTGACGGCCATCGAATCGGTTTCGCGGTAGCGGCGCTGCAGGTTGATCACAACGCCTTCGAAGGCATGCTCGCGCACCACTGCGCGGCCGCGCTCATTAATGTAGGTAAAGGGAATCGCCTGGCGTCCGGAACCATACAGCACCGCTTGCTGTGAGGACTCCGGCAGCTTTTCAAATGGCGTATCGATGTCGAAGTTGTAGTGCTCGGCGATGCTCGTCAGCATCTGGAAATAAAACTGATTGCGTCGATCCCAGCCTTTGATCGCGCCGCTCGCCAGCGACAGGTTGGGGAAGGCGACGATGCGTTTAGGATCGAAAAACTCGATATGGCCCAGGCCGTCGCACTCGGGGCAGGCGCCCATCGGGTTGTTGAACGAAAACAGGCGTGGCTCGAGTTCCTGCAGCGAATAGCCGCAGGTGGGGCAAGCGAACTTGTTGGAATACAAGTGTTCCTTGCCGCTATCCATTTCCAGTGCAATCGCACGGCCTTCAGCCAAGCGTAGCGCGGTTTCGAAACTTTCCGCCAGTCGCTGTTTCACGTCCGCCTTGACCTTCAGGCGGTCGATGACGACGTCGATCGTGTGTTTTTCGGTTTTTTTCAACTTGGGCAAGTCGTCGATCTCGACAATTTTTGCCGCATGGGTGCCGCTCTGGATGCGGAAGCGGACGAAGCCTTGCGCCTGCATTGTCTCGAACAGATCGGCATGCTCGCCCTTGCGGTTAGCGACGACGGGCGCCAGGATCATCAGCTTGGTGTCTTCCGGCATGGCGAGTACGGCATCGACCATTTGCGATACCGACTGGGCCGCCAGCGGATTTTCCGGGTGATCAGGGCAATAGGGCGTGCCGACGCGGGCATAGAGCAGGCGCAAATAGTCGTGAATTTCGGTGACGGTGCCGACGGTCGAGCGCGGATTATGCGAGGTTGCCTTTTGCTCAATCGAAATCGCCGGCGACAGGCCTTCGATCAAATCCACGTCCGGTTTTTCCATCAATTGCAAAAACTGGCGTGCATAAGCCGACAGTGATTCTACGTAGCGCCGCTGACCCTCGGCATACAAGGTGTCGAAGGCGAGCGAAGACTTGCCGGAACCTGACAATCCGGTAATGACGATCAATTGATTGCGCGGCAATTCCAGATTGATATTTTTCAGATTGTGCGTGCGTGCACCGCGGATTTTTATTTCGTCCATGAACTACTTTCAACGTGCGCCCAAGTCAGGCTTTATACGGGTCAACCTGCTACTATAGCGGGTTTTAAAGCCCACCGTGCCGCCCGGTTCCGCCCCTCTTGCGTACCATGTCTTCCATCTCTTCCACCGAAACCAGCAGCCGTATGAGCCCAACGGAAATCCGTTCCAGCGCCTCGCTGGCATCGATTTTTGCGTTGCGCATGCTCGGCATGTTCCTGATCCTGCCGGTGTTTTCGGTGCATGCGCAATCGTTGCCGGGAGGCGAAAGCGCCACGCTGGTCGGTCTGGCGATGGGCATCTACGGCTTGACCCAGTCCTTCGGCCAGATTCCCTTCGGTGCCGCATCCGATAAATACGGTCGCAAGCGGATCATCATCATCGGGCTGCTGCTATTTGCGCTCGGCTCTTTCATCGCCGCTGCCGCCACCGATCTGGTGTGGGTGATTGTCGGTCGCGCCATCCAGGGTGCAGGCGCCATTTCCGCGGCGGTCACCGCCTTCATTGCGGACAGTACGCGCGAAGAGCACCGCACCAAGGCCATGGCCATGGTTGGCGGCTCGATTGGTCTGACCTTTGCGGTATCGCTGATCGCTGCGCCTGTCATGTACAAACTGATCGGCATGGGCGGTATTTTTGCTCTGACCGGCATTCTGTCGCTCATCGCCATTCTGGTGGTCGCTTATGTGGTGCCGCCGGCGCCGAAAGCGCCGGTGACACAGCGTGTACCGTTTTCCGTGATCTTGGCGAATGGCGAGTTGATGCGGATGAACTACGGTGTATTCGCTCTGCACATGACCCAGATGGCGATGTTTGTGGTGATGCCGGGCGCCTTGGTGGAGTATGTCGGCTTGCCGCTTTCCGCGCACTGGAAGGTCTATCTTCCAATTGTGCTGGCCTCGTTTGCATTGATGCTGCCGCCGGTATTCGCAGGCGAAAGGCGCGGCATGATGAAATCCGTGTTTCTGGGGGCGATTGCCTTGATGTTGGCAGTCCAACTGGGTTTGTGGCTGTTCTTGTCTTCGCCCACGCACTGGGTGATCCTGCTGGGTCTGCTGCTAGCCTTTTTTGTATCCTTCAATATCCTGGAGGCAAGCCAGCCGTCGCTGGTGTCACGCATCGCGCCGCCAGCCGCGAAAGGGGCTGCGCTCGGTGTGTATAACACGTTGCAGGCGCTCGGCTTGTTTTGTGGCGGTGCGATTGGCGGCTGGCTGCAACAGCATGTCGGCCGCTCTGCCGTATTTGCACTTGGGGCGGCGTTGACCCTTGTCTGGATTGTCGTTGCGGCAAACATGAAAAACATGCCGCGCCGCGGCACCGTGTCGCAGGTGGCCTGATTCGCTAATCGCATGGGTAAAACGCAGGTGCGGGATTGCCGTTGTTAACTTGTTGTCTGGCGCGACGGATCACGTTGCGTCTGAGGCACACGCTATAATCCCGCACCGGTTTTAAGCTGAGATGTTTTAGCAAGCCTTTTACGTCTCTCGAATGCACCGTATGGTTATACTGTAATGAGCCCGGTTGCTTGGCAACGTAACTATCCGCATTCCTTTTAGAGCGCCATCTGCAAAAATTTCAGCGACATGAAAAATTGACAGAAGCGAGGGACATCATTTTTACAAGCGCCGTGAAAAAACTGGCATTTGACAAGCATTAGGAGAATTTTATGGCATCGGTTAACAAAGTCATCATCGTCGGCAACCTCGGGCGGGACCCGGAGACGCGTTATATGCCGAATGGCGAGGCCGTCACCAATATCACAGTTGCAACTACTGAAAGCTGGAAAGACAAGAACACGGGTGAAAAGAAGGAGTTGACCGAGTGGCATCGCATCACCTTTTACCGCAAGTTGGCGGAGATTGCCGGCCAGTACCTGAAAAAAGGCTCGCAGATTTATGTTGAAGGACGGCTGCAGACGCGTAAATGGACGGATAAGGAAGGGGCCGAGCGCTACACAACCGAAATTATCGCCGACACCATGCAAATGCTCGGCGGTCGGCAAGGCATGGGGGGCGGTGCGCCGATGGACGACGAGTACAGCAGCGCACCGCCCCCTCGCCAGACTCAAAACAGCAGTTCCGGTGGAGGTGCTGCCCGTGGCGCTGCCAAGCCGGCACCGAATTTCAGCGATATGGATGACGATATCCCGTTCTAACCGTCGGCATCCTGACAGGGCCCCGCAACGCGGGGCTTTTTTTCGGGGTTTGTGGAATTCTTTCGGTGTCTTTTCTGGAATAAGATTGCTTTCGATTGCTTTCGCCGTTTAATTTCCTTGCCTCAATTTGTTAAGATCGCTAAACAGTGCCTCAGGACAAGAATTGGTATGTGTCTTGTCTTGAGGATGTTGCCGGTAGTGCCGCCATCGAGATTGTCTTAAACCATGTTTCCCACCCGTCGCGATCAGCCTGATATGCAGGCTAACAACCAGCTGGATAGTCTGATGGAGGCTGCGGGTGACGTGGTTTTTAGACTGGATGGCAATGGACTGATTCTTTATGCGAGTGAGCGCACGGTCAAGTTGATCGGTTCGGATGCCGGACTGATCGGTCAGCGGCTAAAGGAGTTGGTCCAAAGCGAGGACCAGTCGATCGCCGATTCTCTGTTGACGCAAGTCATGCAGTCGGGCCAGCCGGATAAGGCGAACTTGCGCATGAAAACGATGGTTGATAGCCTGTGGATGGAGTTACAAGCGGCAACCTATGTGAATGCCCAAGGGCAAAGGGAGCTGCTGACTGTCGGCAGGGATATCTCCGGGCAGCAGGCGACCGAAGAGCGCTTGCGCCATATGGCAACCCATGACGTGCTGACCAACTTGCCCAACCGGTCGCTACTATCGGATCGTATTCGCATGGCCATTGCACAGGCGCGTCGCACCGGAAATGGTTTCTCCGTCATGGCGCTCGACCTCGACGGCTTCAAGAAGGTGAATGATGCTTTAGGTCATCCCGTCGGCGATGCACTGCTGCGTGTGGCAGCGATGCGCCTGTCCGAAAGTTTGCGCAATGTCGATACCCTGGCACGTGTCGGCGGCGATGAGTTCGTGGTCGTGCTTCCCGGCGCCGTGGCGGAAACGGAAATCCAGACCATCGCGCGCCGCATGATTTCAGCGATGCAGTTGCCGTTCGACATACAAGGTTACCCCTTGTATGTCGGCACTTCCATCGGTGTCGCGATCTTCCCGGATCACGGGGACAATGAAGTCAAGCTGCTGGCCCATGCGGATACCGCAATGTACCGCGCCAAAGAAACCGGCAAGGCGCGTTGCGTGATTTACCACCACAAAAATTTTACGGAAACGGAGCATGACGTTTCGTTGGAGGCCGCGATGTTCCAAGCGGTGCGTGACGGTGAGTTCCTGCTGCATTATCAACCGATCGTCGATGCCCGCAGCCGGCAGGTCATGGGCTTTGAGGCATTGATGCGCTGGGCGCGAGCGGGGCAGGACATGGTGTCGCCGGCGCAGTTCATCCCGATGGCGGAGAACAACGGCTTGATTCATCTGCTGGGTGCTTGGGCGCTCAAGACGGCCTGTGTGCAGATCAAGCGCTTTGAAGAGGCTGCTGGCCGGCCCTTGTACGTTTCAGTCAATGTCAGTCCAAGGCAGTTCAGGAACGACCGCTTCCTTGACATCATGGACGAAGCCATTGCACTGTCCGGCCTGAACGGTAAGCAATTGCTCCTGGAAATCACCGAGGGCATCCTCATGTCGGACCCCGAGCATGCCGAAACCCTGCTGACAGCAGTGGCCACGCGCAATGTCCGTATCGCAATCGACGATTTCGGTACCGGCTATTCCTCGCTCGCGTACCTGAAGCGCTTTCCGATTGCAGCATTGAAAATCGACCGTGCTTTTATCAAGGATTTACCGGGCTCGGTCAAGGATATTGCCATCTGCAACGTTATGCTCAGTCTGGCAAAACACCTCAACTTGAGTACCGTGGCCGAAGGCGTGGAAAATGAAGAACAACTGGAATTTCTGGCCACCCAAGGCTGCAACCTGATCCAAGGCTACCTGACCGGGCGCCCGCTGCTGCCCGAACATGCGATCGAACTGTTGAAAGCAAATCGGCCGCCGGTTGTCCAACCCCTAGCTGCACAGTAACGAGATCGCCTGAATGAATTCTTCTGTTAATACCCAAGCTACTGGTGCCGACCAAGTCATGACGTTGTTATGGTCGCGCGTGCGCCAGCGCGGCGATTTGCCTGGATTTTCCAAGGTTGTCAGTTCCATCATTGGTGCCATGCGCGGCGATGATGACAGCGAATTCAACATGACCAAGACCGTGCTGCAGGATCCGACGCTGACGCAAAAGGTGCTGCGCCTGGCTAACAGCGCCATGTATTCGGTGTTTGGGCAGAACATCAACACGATTTCCAAGGCGGTCGTCGTGTTGGGCACCGACGCGATTGGCCATTTGGCCTTGGGGTTGAAATTGGTGGATGGGTTATCGGCAGTCTCATCCGAGACGGCGAGTACGCGTGCTGAAATGGAAAAGGCGGTACTCGCCGGCCATATCGCGCGCCAAGTCGCCTCGTCGACGAGCGCGCGCGATGCTGAAGAGGCGGTCGTCTGCTCGATGCTGCATTCGCTGGGGCGCATGATGGCCGCGTTTTATCTTCCCGATCTGTGGTCGCGCGTCCAGGCGCGTTGCACTGAAGCCGGCATCGACGAAAATCAGGCGGCGCGCGAGATACTTGGATTGGGTTTCGACGACATCGGACGCAATGCGGCGCAGCACTGGGGTTTGCCGTCCGGGTTGGTAGACACGCTACGCGATGTGCCGCCGAAACCGGTGGGCGAACCGCTCGATCACAAGGATTGGCTGGCGACCATATCAACCTTGTCGTCGCATTGCGCAATAGCATTGTGTGCCGACAATGCCGGTAGCGGCGAGAAAATTGCCAGCCTGGCTGGCAGCTACGCTGAAATGCTTGGGCTGGAGCCGGAACAAGTGGTTGCGGCAGTCGACACCGCACAAAGGACGGCAGTGGAGGAGGATGCGCCGCTGGTGCGCCAGCGGGAAGGGGTGGGTACGTTGGCCGTAGCGGCACTCATCAACGGCAAGCCGGCCGATGCAGCGGGAAGATTAAAGCGCGGCGTGGCCGACATGCAGGGGCCGTGGCAAAGTGCGAATACCGCCCAGTTGATGTCGATGGCTCTGGAGATCGTTTATCAGGGGCTTGGCTTTAGCCGGGCCGTGGTTTTCCTGCTGGACAAGGAAAAAGCGCAGTACACGGCGCACATGTGTTTCGGCGACGATGTGCAGGAGTTGTTGCCCCGGTTGGTGTTCGACGATGCGTATCAGCCGGATGTATTTCATGCGTCGCTGGCCAACGACAAGATGATCTTTGTCGAAAACGCCCACGATCCGGCATTCATCGCAAAAGTGCCGCGCTGGTGGAAAGAGGCCTTGCCGACAGTACGCAGCTTTATGGTGCTGCCGCTGACGGCGAACCGTCGTCCGCTCGGTTTCATTTACGGAGATTGGGATATGTCCAAACCTGCAAGCAAGATAGAGCAGCAGGAAATCGCCCCACTCAATGAAATCCGGACGCTCGTGATGCAGGCCATCGAACAGCGCCGCCTGACCGAAGCCTCATGGCCACGCAAAAGCATGTAGGCAATTTTCAGGTCGATCGGCATTAAATGTGACCCTATGGCCAGACTCCCCCGACTAGTCGTTCCTCAGCTGCCGCATTACATTTTTCAAAGCGGTATTGACCGCCAGGCAGCATTTCGGGATGCCGAGGATTACGCGGCATTTCTTGCCTGGTTGCGCGAGGCAGCCAAGCAGTTCAAGGTGGCAATTCATGCCTATGCGCTGATGCCCACTCAACTTCACCTGCTGGCAACACCGTCCGAAGCCTTGGGTTTGTCTCGCATGATGCAATGGGTGGGCAGGCATTATGTGCCGTACTTCAATGCCAAATATCAACGTGCCGGCACCTTATGGCAAGGCCGCTTCAAGGCGACGGTGATTGAGTCGGAGCAATATTTTCTCTTGTGCAGTCGCTATATCGAGTTGCATCCAGTGCGTGACGGCTTGGCAACGACGCCCGGAGATTACCCATGGTCGAGCTTCGTTCATCATGTCGGTCGTCGTCCCGACCCCTTAATTACCGATCATCGCTTGTATTGGGCTCTGGGTAATACGCCGTTTGAGCGCGAGGCGTCTTATCAATCCTTAATGGATCAAGGATTGAGCGCTGCCGAGGAGGCGGCCCTGCAAGGCGCTGCCTTGAAGGGATGGCCGCTGGGTTCAGAGAGATTCAAGGCGCTCCTGGCCAAACAAATCAAGCGACCTGTCAGTCCTGGGAAAAGAGGGCGGCCAGCCAAAACCAAGGCGCTCATCGTCCCCCTTTCCCCATCCAAGCTGCCTGAATAGGCATAATCCATCGCGATGCAAGACAGCATTGCTGCACCTCGAATGACTATGTCCCTAATTTTTAATTATCAAAACAATATGCCTTTGTAATTTTACTCCGACCCTATTTTTTTCGATTGATGTATCTGTTGCGCTGCACTATCCTTCATCTCAACATCACACAGTTGCGGAGAAAGTTTATGCACGCGCAAGGTTTATACGATCCGGCCAACGAACATGACGCTTGCGGCGTCGGCTTCATTGCTCATCTCAAAGGGAAGAAAAGCCATTCCATCGTCGAGCAGGGTTTGCTCATCCTGAAAAACCTTGACCATCGGGGAGCGGTTGGTGCCGACAAGCTCATGGGCGACGGGGCGGGTATCCTGATCCAGGTACCAGATCAGTATTACCGCGAGGAAATGGCGAAGCAGGGCGTGAGCTTGCCGCCGCCCGGCGAATACGGCGTGGGTATGGTTTTCCTGCCGAAGGAAAATGCTTCCCGTATCGCTTGCGAACAAGAGATCGAGCGCGCGGTATTGGCCGAAGGCCAAGTCGTACTCGGCTGGCGGGATGTGCCGGTCGATGTCGATATGCCGATGTCGCCGACCGTGCGCGCCAAGGAGCCGGTCATTCGTCAGATTTTCATCGGCCGCGGCCCGGACATCATGGTGACCGATGCGCTGGAGCGCAAACTGTATGTCATCCGCAAATCCTCCGGTCACGCCATCCAGGCGTTGAACCTGCTGCACGGCAAGGAGTTCTTTGTGCCGTCGATGTCGGCCCGCACCGTGGTGTACAAAGGCCTGTTGCTGGCCGATCAGGTCGGCGTTTACTACCGGGACTTGCAGGATGCGCGCTGCGTGTCAGCGCTGGCGCTGGTGCATCAGCGCTTCTCCACCAATACCTTCCCGGAGTGGCCGCTGGCCCACCCTTACCGCCTGATCGCCCACAACGGTGAGATCAATACTGTCAAAGGCAACTTCAACTGGATGCGTGCGCGCGAAGGCGTGATGAAGTCCGCCGTGCTGGGTGACGACCTGCGCAAGCTGTTCCCGCTGATCTATGAAGGCCAGTCCGACACCGCTTGTTTCGATAACGCGTTGGAACTGTTGCTGATGGCCGGCTACCCCTTGGCACAAGCGATGATGATGATGATTCCCGAAGCGTGGGAAAACCACACGCTGATGGATGACAACCGGCGCGCCTTCTATGAATACCACGCCGCGATGATGGAGCCGTGGGACGGCCCCGCCGCCATGGCGTTTACCGACGGCCGCCATATCGGCGGTACGCTCGACCGCAACGGCCTCCGTCCGGCGCGTTACATCCAAACCGACGACGACTTGGTGGTCATGGCGTCCGAATCCGGCGTCTTGCCGATCCCGGAGTCGAAGATCATCAAAAAATGGCGTCTGCAGCCGGGCAAGATGTTCCTGATCGACCTGGATGCCGGCCGCATCATCGACGACAAGGAATTGAAAGACACTTACGCCAACGCCAAGCCGTACAAGCAATGGATCGATTCCGTGCGCGTCAAGATCGATGAACTCGCTGCCGAACCGGCCGAGCCGCAATCCACCATCCCGCTGCTCGACCGCCAGCAGGTGTTCGGCTATACGCAGGAAGACATCAAGTTTCTGATGGCGCCGATGGCCAGCAACGGCGAAGAAGCGGTCGGCTCCATGGGTAACGACTCGCCGCTGTCCGTCATGTCCAACAAGAACAAGACGCTGTATCACTATTTCAAGCAACTGTTCGCGCAGGTCACAAACCCGCCGATCGATCCGATCCGTGAAGCGATGGTGATGTCGCTGGTGTCCTTCATCGGCCCGCGTCCGAACCTGCTTGATACCAACAACATCAATCCACCGATGCGTCTTGAAGTGGCGCAGCCCATCCTCGACTATGCGGATATCGCCAAGCTGCGCAATATCAGTGCGCATACCGGCGGTAAATTCAAGTCGCACGAATTGAACATCTGCTATCCGGTCGCATGGGGTAAGGAAGGCATCGAGGCGCGCATCGCATCGCTGTGCGCCAAGGCGGTCGATGCCGTCAAGTCCGGCCACAACATCCTGATCATCTCCGACCGCAAGGTCGATGCGGAACAAGTGGCAATTCCAGCCTTGCTGGCGACCTCAGCGATTCACCTTCATCTGGTCAGCAAGGGTTTGCGCACTTCCACCGGCCTGGTGGTGGAAACCGGTTCCGCGCGTGAGACGCATCACTTCGCCCTGCTTGCCGGCTATGGCGCGGAAGCGATCCACCCCTATCTGGCGATGGACACCCTGAGCGAGATGGCCAAAGGTTTGCCGGGCGCCCTGTCGCCGGAAAAAGCCATCTACAACTTCCAGAAGGCCATCGGCAAGGGGCTGATGAAGGTCATGTCCAAGATGGGGATTTCGACGTACATGTCCTACTGTGGCGCACAGATTTTCGAAGCCATCGGCCTGAACAAGGCGCTGGTCGACAAATACTTCAAAGGGACTGCCTCCAACGTCGAAGGCATCGGCGTGTTCGAGGTCGCCGAAGAAGCGCTGCGTCTGCACAAGCTGGCATTCAGCGACGATCCGGTGCTGGCGAACGCACTCGATGCCGGTGGCGAATACGCGTTCCGCGTGCGCGGCGAAGACCACATGTGGACGCCGGACGCGATTGCGAAGCTGCAGCATTCGACCCGTGCCAACAACTTCAGCACCTATAAAGAGTACGCCCAGATCATCAACGACCAGTCGCGGCGCCACATGACCTTGCGCGGCCTGTTCGAATTCAAGATCGACCCAGCGAAGGCGATCCCGATCGACGAAGTCGAGCCGGCCAAGGAAATCGTCAAGCGCTTCGTCACCGGCGCCATGTCGCTCGGCTCGATCTCGACCGAGGCGCACGCGACGCTGGCCATCGCGATGAACCGCATCGGCGGCAAGTCCAATACCGGCGAAGGCGGCGAAGATGAAAACCGCTATCGCCAGGAATTGAAAGGCATCCCGATCAAGAAGGGTGAGACGCTCGCATCGGTGATTGGCCAGGATCGTGTGGAAGTCGATCTGCCGCTGCTGGCGGGCGACTCCCTGCGTTCGAAGATCAAGCAGGTGGCCTCCGGCCGCTTCGGCGTCACCGCGGAGTACCTGACTTCTGCCGACCAGATCCAGATCAAGATGGCACAAGGTGCCAAGCCGGGCGAGGGCGGCCAGTTGCCGGGGCATAAGGTCTCCGAATACATCGCCAAGCTGCGCTTTTCGGTGCCGGGCGTCGGCCTGATTTCACCGCCGCCGCACCACGACATTTATTCGATCGAAGACCTGGCGCAGTTGATTCACGACCTGAAAAACGTCAATCCGAAAGCCTCGATCTCGGTCAAGCTGGTGTCCGAAGTGGGCGTCGGCACGGTGGCTGCCGGTGTCGCAAAAGCAAAAGCCGATCACGTCGTGATCGCCGGCCATGACGGCGGCACCGGCGCATCGCCCTTGTCATCGGTGAAGCACGCCGGTACGCCCTGGGAACTGGGGCTGGCCGAAACCCAGCAGACGCTGGTACTGAATCGCTTGCGCAGCCGCATCCGCGTGCAAACCGACGGCCAGGTCAAGACCGGCCGCGACGTCGTAATTGCAGCTCTGCTGGGAGCGGACGAAGTCGGTTTCGCGACTGCGCCGCTGGTCGTCGAAGGTTGCATCATGATGCGCAAATGCCACCTGAATACTTGCCCGGTTGGGGTTGCGACGCAGGACCCTGTGCTGCGTGCGAAGTTCTCTGGCAAGCCGGAACACGTGGTCAACTACTTTTTCTTCGTCGCCGAAGAAGCGCGTCAGATCATGGCGCAATTGGGTATGCGCAGCTTCAACGAATTGATCGGGCGCGCCGACTTGCTCGACAAAGCGAAGGCAATCGCGCACTGGAAAGCGAAGGGACTCGATTTCGGCAGAATTTTCCATCAGCCCGAGATGCCGGAATCGGAGCCGCGCTACCAGGTTGAAGAACAGGATCACAACCTCGAAAAGGCGCTCGACCACAAGCTGATCGCGCAAGCCCGTGCCGCGCTCGAAAAAGGCGAGAAGGTATCCTTCATTTCGCCGATCAAGAACCTCAATCGTACGGTCGGCGCGATGCTGTCCGGCGAGGTGGCCCAACGATACGGTCATGAAGGTCTGCCCGACGATACCATCCATATCCAGCTGCAAGGCACCGCCGGCCAGTCCGCAGGTGCGTTCCTTGCGCATGGCATCACGCTGGACCTGGTCGGTGAAGGCAATGACTACGTGGGCAAGGGCTTGTCGGGCGGGCGCATCATCGTGCGTCCGAATACCGAATTCCGTGGCCGCGCCGTCGATAACATCATCATCGGCAACACGGTGCTGTAC
>DATLIB010000032.1:0-4105 GCA_035539595.1 Noviherbaspirillum sp. | reverse complement strand
CGATTTATGTTACGTTAACGCGCATGTGCCGCCTGCTCATCAGGGAGGGGCGCCATTTATCGAATCAGGGACACCGTGGGAATTTTTTCGCTTTTCGGAAAGAAGGAGGGTCAGCCGGAACAACCTGCTGACAAAAACGCTTCCCGCGCAAAGCGCAACAACGCGCCGCCACTCACTCATGCCGGTGCTGCCGGCGTGCGTCCGCCCTCGACAAAACGCGATGCGCAAGCCGCCCGCGCCACCGCCTTGAAAATCGATGCGATCGAATCCGAAATGTCGTCGGAGTTTGTCAGCACAACAACACAGCCACTCAACACGGCAGTCAATTCCGATTTTGGCCCCACTACCACGAAGCCGCTACCACCGCATAAACCCGCATTGATGCAAGGCGAAAAGCCGCGTGCTGCGACAGCCGTACAAGCAAGGCCCGAAGCTGGCGCAACCTTGCCGCCCATGACGCCGGAGATGGGAACCACGACCAGTTTCCTGCTGGATGGCCAGACCGCCGTGGCAGACATCGCCGCCCCCTCCTCCGAAGCCGCAGCTGTGATCGAAGAAAGCGCCATCATGTATGCAAATGGCCAGATCGAACTGGTCGAACACATGCTGCAAGCGGCGATCGCTGCGGACAATCTCGGTAGTGTCACACGCAACGCATGGTGGATGTTATTTGACCTTTACCAGATCACAGGCAAGCAGCAGGCGTTCGAAAGCCTGTCGATGGAATACGTCAACAAGTTCGAAATGTCCCCGCCGGGCTGGAGCAGCACCAGCGCAAAGGACGTGCCAGCCGGAACTTCGTCGGGCACCACACCAATGGTGCCGTTTTCCGGCAAGCTGGACGCTTCCAGCACAAAGCACATCGAACGCATCCAAAAGCTGGCGGAAAATTACCGCACGCTGCGCCTGGAATTCAACCGCGTTACTGAAGTCGATACCGCCGGCTGCGGTTTGCTGCTAGCCGTATTAAACAAGTTGCAAAAGTCCGGACACGATCTGATTCTGGTCGGCGCGCCCGAACTTGCCAACAAGATCAGGGCGATGCTGGAAGTCGGCCGGCGCGACGATACGGAAGAATCCTGGCTGCTATTGCTGGAACTCTTGCGGTTGTTGAACCGGGAAAAGGAGTTCGAAGAAGTCAGCATCGATTATTGCGTTACGTTTGAAGTATCGCCGCCGGCTTTCGTTGCACCGCAAAACAAGGTGACAACCGCTATTGCCGAGGCAACAGCCGCATCACCGGCTGATAGTTTCATGATGCCCTCCGTCGTCGAAGGACGAATCGACAATCTGATTGTCTCTATCGCG
Organism: Noviherbaspirillum sp.; assembly: GCA_035539595.1. Classification (GTDB taxonomy): domain Bacteria; phylum Pseudomonadota; class Gammaproteobacteria; order Burkholderiales; family Burkholderiaceae_D; genus Noviherbaspirillum. The sequence goes on along the minus strand of DATLIB010000032.1, from coordinate 2,797 downwards.
TCATATTCGGATGAACATAACCCGGCCATCATCGATTGTTCACGCCTGATGCGCGTTGACTTTAGCGCAGCCGGCCGCCTCCTGACCGGACTGGCGCCCTTCTGCGGCATCGGCAAAGTGATTGAGTTCCATCACGTCAACTATTTGATCGCTGAATTGTTCAACGTCATCGGCCTTAGCGACATTGTGCGCATCGTGCCGCGCAAAAATTAAGCTCCCCCGCCTTGGCGTTGCGGTGAAATATCCGGTCTAAACTTGTATTTGAGCTGAATGCCCCCATTTCTGCCTGAATCGAAAAACTCCCAGAGGCAAGCATGGAACAATTTCACGGAACGACCATCCTTTCTGTACGACGCGGCGATATTGTCGCGTTGGGCGGGGATGGCCAGGTGACGCTTGGCAATATTGTCATGAAAGGTAGCGCGCGCAAGGTGCGTAAACTGTATCAAGGCAAGGTATTGGCCGGTTTTGCCGGCGGCACAGCCGACGCCTTCACGTTGCTCGAGCGCTTCGAAGCCAAGCTCGAAAAGCATCAGGGCAACCTGATGCGCGCCTCCGTCGAACTAGCGAAGGACTGGCGTACCGACCGTATCCTGCGCCGCCTTGAAGCCATGCTGCTGGTCGCCGACCGCGAAGCGACCTTGATCATTACCGGCAACGGCGATGTACTGGAACCGGAAAGCGGCATCGGCGCCATCGGGTCAGGCGGCGCATACGCCCAGTCGGCCGCCAAAGCCTTGCAGGAAAACACAGATCTGTCACCGGCCGAGATCGTGAAGAAAGCATTGACGATTGCCGGCGAACTTTGCATCTACACCAATCTGTCGCACACCATCGAAACCCTGGAATAAGGCGCACCGCGCTTTCATACAACATCATGAATATGACTCCTCAAGAGATCGTTTCCGAACTCGATAAGCATGTCGTCGGCCAGGCACGCGCCAAGCGCGCTGTCGCCATCGCCCTGCGCAACCGCTGGCGTCGTCAGCAGGTGGCCGAGCCGCTGCGCCACGAGATCACGCCCAAGAACATCCTGATGATCGGCCCTACCGGCGTCGGCAAGACCGAGATTGCGCGACGTCTGGCGAAGCTGGCCGATGCCCCCTTCATCAAGATCGAAGCCACCAAGTTCACCGAGGTCGGTTATGTCGGTCGCGACGTCGATACCATCATCCGCGACCTGATCGACATTGGCATCAAGCAAACCCGCGAATCCGAGATGCGCAAGGTGCGCTCGCACGCCGAAGAGGCGGCGGAAGAGCGTGTGCTTGATATCCTGTTGCCGCCGGCACGGGATTTCGGTTTCAGCGCGACGCCGAATACACCAGCCGAAAGTGACGCGCAGAGTGGCAATGCGACACGTCAGACTTTTCGCAAGCGTTTGCGCGAAGGAACCCTCGACGACCGCGAGGTGGAAATCGAAGTCGCCGAGGCCGGTCCGCACATGGAAATCATGGCACCACCCGGCATGGAAGAGATGACCGAGCAGATCAAATCCATGTTCTCCGGCATGGGCGCCGGACGCAAGAAGAAGCGCAAGCTCAAGATCAAAGAAGCGATGAAGCTGCTGGTCGAAGAAGAGGCTGCCAAACTGGTCAATGACGACGAACTGAAGCAGAAAGCGATCGCCAATGTCGAACAGAACGGTATCGTCTTCCTCGACGAGATCGACAAGATCGCCACGCGCTCCGAGACCGGCGGTGCGGACGTTTCGCGCGCCGGGGTGCAGCGCGACCTGCTGCCGCTGGTGGAAGGCACGACCGTCAACACCAAGTACGGCATGATCAAGACCGATCACATCCTGTTCATCGCCTCCGGCGCTTTCCATCTCGCCAAGCCGTCCGACCTGATTCCGGAATTGCAGGGCCGCTTCCCGATTCGCGTCGAACTGGAATCGCTGGCGATTGCCGATTTCGAACGCATTCTGACGAGTACCGATGCCTGCCTCACGCGTCAGTACGAAGCGCTGCTGAAGACGGAAGGCGTGCACATCGAATTCACGCAAGACGGTATCCAGCGCATGGCGGAGATCGCCTTCTCGGTGAATGAAAAAACCGAGAATATCGGTGCACGCCGTCTTTACACGGTAATGGAGAAACTGCTCGAAGAGATGTCGTTCACCGCTACGGAGTCCTCGGATAAGACGGTATCGATCGATGCTGCCTATGTGGACGAGAAACTGGGCGCGCTAGCCATCAACGAAGACTTGTCGCGCTACGTGTTGTAATGAAGAGCGGCGCGCCATTGCGTGCCGCTGGCATTTATTATGGCTAACAAGGCACTTTCAAAGCGACAGAAATTAACCATTCGCGTCGAACCATCGCAAAGAGCATTGAAACCGCGCAACCCTATCGCGCTGGCCGCAAAACAACGCGTTGCGGGTACGCATGCAAAAACTCCTTCCGCACAACGTCAACTGCAACAAAGATTGCTGAAAAAAATCCTTGGGAAGCCGGACGAGGAACAGTAACACGCGCAACACATGCCTGCACCGGCCGATGACTTCAAGGCCTCAGACCATGTGAGGGCTAGCGGTTCGAGCAACTAGCGCGGAGCTGGATTGGCACTTGGCGCGACTGGCGATGGAACGGAAGGTGCGGGGGACGTGCCCGGGACAACGGACTGCCCGCCCTGTGCCGGATTGAACGTCATGGTTGGCGGCGCAATGGTCGGCTGCTGGCTTGGCGCCGGCATTTGCGGTGCAACAGCAGGCGGCGGCAATGGCGTCACATTCGGCGTTGGCTGCGGCATCGGAGCGACTCCCGGTGTCAGGGCAGCCCCCGCCGCTGCCTTGGAC
>DATLIB010000031.1:0-32777 GCA_035539595.1 Noviherbaspirillum sp. | reverse complement strand
TTGGTATAGCTTCCTACGATCTGACCGTCGGGCGACAGACTGAACGACACCAGGTTACCTGCGGTATACCCATCCTGCGTCTGATCGCGCACACCGAATTCGAGTGCGTACTGTGTCGTGCCCGCGAAATTCACCGATATGGTTTGCGGTGAAGTCGCGCCATTGGCGAGCGCAACCGATATATTTACCGGCGTTACCGCCGGAGGCACAGGTGGTGCCGCCACACCGTCGGTACTATATAACGCAACGCCGGCGGTACTGAAGACGATATTTGCAATTTCAGAATTCGCGCCACCAGCCCCATCGATCCTAACTCCGTCCAAAGCGGCATAGACTTCCCATGTATTTCCATCGCCTGCCGCTGCCGGCCCCCTATTAACATAGTAAGTAGACAACACATGAGAATTACCGAGACTGTCGTACACACCAACCGAAGTCTGATTGCTATAGGTCGTCGGATCGTCTGGATCGAATACCACCGCGCCGAGATCTGGCGAGCCGGAATCCAGGTTCAGATTCACATCGTAGTCGCTGGTCGCCCGCGGAGCGAGCGCCGTATTGGTAATAACCAGCGGCTCGGGAGCCCCATTCGAAATCAAACCGTTGGCGCCAACCGGATAACCGGTCAACACGGCACCGCTGGCATTTTCAATGAAACCGGCTTTGTTCAACTGAAACTGACCATTGCGCGTATAGGTAATGGCACCATCGGTACTCATGCGAAAAAAACCGTCACCGTTAATCGCCATGTCGAGCGGATTACTCGTACCAGAAATATTGGCTTGTGTGAATTGCTGAGACACCCGGGCCAGCTTGGTACCGATACCGATCGGCGAAGCGCCGCTACCGATGAGCGAACTCGCGAAGACGTCGGCGAACTGCGCCTGCGACTTCTTGAATCCAACGGTACCAGCGTTGGCAACGTTGTTACCGATCGTTTCCATGGTCTTCGATGCCGCATTCAAACCACTTAAACCCTGTTGAAAAGCCATGTCATTCTCCCTTGGTGTCTATATTGGTTCAAAGAATTTGCCGGACATCCGTAAAATTCACCTTCCCTAAGCCTTCCACGTTAAGCGATACGCCTTGCCCGTTCGTACCGGTCGCCACGGTGGAAACGAATCCGAAATACAAGGGCGTGACAGCAACGTCGGCATCGCCTTTGGTGGCGGCAATCTTGTATGTGTACCGGCCATCCGGCAATACCGTACCGTTGTCCGATTTACCATCCCATCCCAAGGTCACCGGGCCAGCCTCATGCTCCCCGACATTGATGGTGCGCACCTCGACGCCATTACTGTCGTAAATCGTTACTTCAGCCTTATCCACCGGCCCGCTAAAATCTGCGCCAAACAGGCCGCTCCCTTCCTTCAGATCCACAGCCGATGATCCTGGCACCAGTACGCCATGGCCAATCATGTTGGCAGCCTGCAACGATTGGCTGATCTGGTAATTTCCCATCAACGATGCCAGCGTGTCATTGAGCTTGTCGATGCCCGTGACGGTTGAAAGCTGCGCAAACTGGCTGGTAACCTGCGCATTATCGAGAGGATTCAAGGGATCCTGATTCCGCATTTGCGTTACCAGTAATTGCATGAAGCGGTCCTGTGTTTCCTCCACCGCCGACTTCTGGCCAGTTTTCCTGGCGTTCATGGTGTCTAGCAAACTGGCAGGTATACCGGTTTCCTGTACGGTTGTCGCCATCATTCATCCCCTTTTACTGACCGAGGGTCAGCGTCTTCAGCAGCATCGTCTTGGCTGCATTCATGGTTTCGACATTGGTCTGGTAAGAACGCGAAGCGGAAATCATGTTAACCATTTCCTCGACCACGTTCACATTCGGCATGGCGACATAACCTTTTTCGTCGGCCTGCGGGTGCTTGGGATCGTAGACCATTTTCAGCGGTGAGGCATCTTCAACCACTTGCTGCACCTGTACACCCGTTGACGCCGTTCCGGCCACCGGGACTGCACTGAACAGCACTTGCTTGGCACGGTATGTTTCGCCGTTGGCGCTAGTCGTACTATCGGCATTGGCGATATTACTGGACACCACATTGAGACGCTTACTCTGCGCGCTCATGGCGGAACCGGCGACATTGAAAATATTAAATAAGGACATGATTATTGCCCCTGGATAGCAGCCAACAGGCCCTTGATTTTGTGCGAAACAAACGTAATGCCGGCCTCATACCGCAATGCGTTATCGGTGAACTGATTACGTTCCACATCCATATCGACGGTATTGCCATCCACGCTGCCCTGCACCGTCGGACGGTATTGCGGCTCCAAGCCGCCAATGGTCGGTGCAGATTTCGCTGGAAGGTGATTTGCAGCCGTCTTTGCCAACTCGCCGGCTGCTGCCTGGCCAGCTCCTCGCTCCAATGCGCCCTGCAACGCCTTGGTGAAATCGACGTCGCGCGCCTTATAATTCGGCGTATCCGCGTTCGCGATATTCGATGCCAGTAATTGCTGCCGCTGCGCACGTACGCTGAGTGCCGTTTCCTGAAAGCGCAACATCTCGTCCAGTTTTCCAATCATCGCCACCTCCCCATAGACCAGCAAAAACAAACCGCAGCAAGGCCATACTGACACCTATGGCGGATTTGCATAGTGTCGATCATACGGAGCACCTGTTTCCTCCGATCAACCGATAAGACTGCAAAAATCCGCCCTATTCGGCCCTTTGCGGCACTATGCGCTCATTAACATAGCAGTGAAATTAACCTGCCAATCGCCATGTTTCCCAATTTGAAAGTGCTTGCCATTCTGCTCATGCTGCTGCCGATATTTGGCGTGCATGCGCAGGAACGGAGCCCACGCCAAGAACATGCGGCATTGCACAAAACAATTGAGCAATTTCTACAGACCCAAACACAGGGCTTGCCCGGCAAGGCAAGCATTGCGATTGGATCGATTGACCAACGACTAAACCTCCCAAGCTGCCCTCAACCGGAAGCATTTCTGCCTGCGGGAAGCCGGGCATGGGGTAAAACCACAGTCGGTGTACGCTGCTCCCTTCCGTCGCCATGGACTATTTATGTATCGGCTACCATTCGTGTGCGAGGAAACTATATCGCCGCGGCCGTTCCATTAGCGCAAGGCCAGACCATCGGCCCGAGTGATATTGCCGAGGTGAAAGGCGACCTTACCACCCTTCCGGCCGGCATTCTCACCGACACATCACAAGCAATCGGCCGTACCCTCTCCATTTCGTTGCCGCTTGGCACTCCACTGCGTCAAGATACCTTACGCAGTCAGCAAGCGGTACAACAGGGGCAAACGGTGCGTTTGATATCAGGTGGCCCAGGTTTCCAGGTATCGGGTGAAGCGCGCGCATTAAACAACGCCACTGATGGGCAGGTGGCGCAGGTTCGAACCCCTAATGGCCAAGTAGTCAGTGGAGTAGCACGGGCTGGCGGAATCGTCGAGATAACATATTGACATCACTCAATAAAGATATTTCAGCTGTCATACAGGCCTAAAGTTTGCAACAATATCGCCGATACATAGTCAGACGGTGGCGATTAGCCCCACACCAAACGAGGATGATGTCGTGAAAATTGATGACTCGATCAAAAAAACCGCAAGTTTAAGCATCGGCGCCAACCCGGCCCGGTCCGGCAAAACCGCGGAAAAGCAAGGTGTCGACAAGACGCCTTCCGATAACGTGACGCTTTCGCCGAAAGCCCAGGCGCTGGCCAGCCAGTCGACCGGTACCGGCGTGTTCGACGCAAACAAGGTCAATGAAATTAAGGCCGCCATCGCGAACGGACAATTCAAGGTCGATGCCGGACGCGTTGCAGCCGGTTTGATTGATAGCGTAAAAGACCTGGTTTCTGCGCAAAAAGGCTAAGGACATGCATACCTCCGGAATCAATCCTGTGGCCGACCTCGGTCATGAGCTCCAGTCAGCTCAAGATTTGCTGCAACTACTTCAGCAAGAGCAGACATGCCTGGTGAACGGGGATGTGGACGGCTTGGCCAAATTAACGGAGGAAAAGGCAAGGCTTGCATCCCAGATGTCTGAACTGGCCAAAAGCCGGCATGGCATGCTTGCTGCAGCAGGCTTCGAGGCATCGGAATCCGGTATGCAAACCTGGCTGGCGAGCGGCTCGGCGACAGCAGACAGTCAGACTTCGTGGAGTGCGCTGCTGGCTTTGGCGGAGTCGGGAAAAGAACTGAACCGTGTCAATGGCATGCTGATCGCACAACATATGGGCCTGAACCAGGCAGCCTTGAATGTATTGCAAGGTACACCGCAAGGCGGCGATACCTACGGCCCAAATGGCCAGTCAACAACCAAGATCAGCAGCAGGCGCCTGGTCGTCGGCTGATCCCCTCTTTCCGGCTGCGAGTCGGATTTAATTTGGCGCCCGTCAATCCATACGCTTGATGGGTGCTGCCTCCACCGGTGGTTCTTTCATCGCATCCTGCGAACCAGACAAAATCATGACTGCCACCCGCCGGTTGCGCAAGCGGCCTTCGGCTGTATTGTTATCTCCGATCGGTTGCGTGGCACTGCGACCGATTGCCGTCAACCGGCTTTCTGCAATCCCGCTTTCCACGAACAGCCTGACCACGCTACTGGCACGTACGGAAGACAACTCCCAGTTGGAAGGGAAGAATGTATTATTGATCGGCACACTATCCGTATGCCCTTCCACCTGAATGGCATGGTCGCTATTTTTCAAAATCGCCGCCACTGCTTTGAGGACCGATCCGGTTTCCTCGGTTAGCTTGGCTTCGCCCGGCGCGAACAAGACGTTGTCGTTAATTTCCAAGGCGACGCCAAGGCTGTTTTGCGTCACCCGTACTTTTCCCTGCTTCACCAATGTTGCAAGAACCCTGCGCAGCTTGCTTGCAACGCCAGTCAGTTTCTCTCTCTCCCGCTGCAATGCCGTAACGGTGCGTTGCTGCACGGCGGGCACGACATAAGCAGACTCCCCGCTCAACGGCGCCACAGGTACCTTGCCGAAAGCGCTGCCCAGGGAGCTGGACAATGCCCGATATTTGCCTTCATTGAGGGAGGACAGCGCATACATCACAACAAAGAATGCAAACAGCAGCGTAATGAAATCGGCGTACGAAACCAACCATCGCTCATGATTTTCCGGTTCTTCTTCGTATTTTTTTCGTGCCATGCTGTGATGATGTAGGAGAGGCGAAGCCAGTCTGCCGAGTCGCCACTGCGGCTATCGGTAGGCGGACATGCGCTCGGCGATGACGTGTGCATTGTCACCGTTGGCAATACTGAAAAAAACGTCAGAGATCATTTCCCGTCGGGCGACTTCATGGGAAACAATCCCCTTGAGTTTGTTGGCAATCGGTAGGAATACCAGATTGGCAAGTCCCACGCCATAAATAGTAGCGACGAATGCCACCGCAATACCGCTCCCGAGCTTGCTTGGATCGGAGAGATTTTCCATTACGTGAATCAAGCCGAGAACCGCGCCGAGAATACCGATGGTGGGCGCATAGCCGCCGGCGGCCTCCCATATTTTTACCGCCTGCCGCTCGCGCCGTTCATACAATGCGATCTCGACCTCAAGGATCTCCCGCATTTTTCCTGGCTCGACTCCATCGATCATCAAGTGCAAGGCCCTGGCGACAAAGGGATTCTGTACCGCGGGCAGGTAGCGCTCCAGACTAAGCAGTCCTTCGCGCCGCGCCGTCGCGCTCCAGATTTTGATGTCCCGGGTGACTTCCACAAAATCATCGACTGGCGGCGAAAAAACCCAACGCAACATCATTGTTCCGCGCATAAAACTCGCCATGCCGCTTTGCAGAAGGACAGACCCCGTCGTTCCGATCACGACGACCACAAACGCAGCCGGTTGCAACAGCGATGCAAGATGTCCACCTTCAAGCGCCTGACCGGACAAGATTGCAGTCAGGCCCAGTATCAAACCGGCTAAGCTAGCCCAGTCCATGCATCATCTTTCAGTTTGGAGCGCAGACGCGCAATGGCTTGGCTATGCAACTGACATACCCGCGATTCAGAAACGCCCATCACGGCGCCAATTTCTTTCAAATTCATTTCATGCTCGTAATAGAGTCCCATCAGGATTTTTTCACGCTCAGGCAATGCTTCGATTGCATGGACAACGGCCTCACGAAACGAACCATTCATTAGACTTTGCAGAGGATCGCTGGCCTCATCCACGCAGTACCGATCCAGAAAGTTTTCACCACCATCCTTCTCGTGAAAATCCTCGTAGTAAATCAACTGGTGGCCGCTACCATCAGTCAGCAGGCACTGGTATTCCGACAACGATATTTTGAGCTCGCCGGCGATATCCGTCTCACTGGGTGAATGGCCGAGTCGCTGCTGGAGGCTATTAATCGCAGCCTCGATCTTGCGCATATTCTGCCGAATACCGCGTGGCAACCAGTCGCTGCTGCGCAGCTCATCGAGCATGGCGCCACGTATGCGTTGCACCGCATAGGTTTCGAACTGTGCGCCGTGATTGTCTTCATAGCGCTTAACCGCATCGAGCAGCCCTATCATCCCGGCCTGGATCAAGTCGTCAACTTCCACGCTGGGTGGAAGTTTGGCCTTCATCTGATGCGCCAACCGTCTCACCAGCGGTGCATGTTCGGCAAGAAGGTGCTTGTTATCTGCTTTTCCACTAACGGTATACATTGGAGAGCCTGTTATGCATTATTTCCAGCGCGCAAAATGATCGCATTCGTTGCAGACAAAGAGGCACCGTATGTCTCACTCCGTTCGCAAAGGGAGCAAATGTCAGATGACAAGATTGGCGTCATCCGCAGAGAAGCCGTGCATTTCTTCCGGTGCCGGCAGGCTGAATTTTCCGGCCAAACGCCTGAATGCCACGGACGCACCGGCAAGCGGGAAGGCATCGACCACCGCGCGCCCGAGGCGCGCTGCGCGTGTGAGGTGTTCATCCGCCGGTACGAAGCCCATGGAAGTCAGCTTCACGGCGAGATAGCGGTTGGCCGCCTGTGCCATGTTTCGATAGACCACCTGTGCCTCTTTCTCACTAGCGCCGGTCACAAGTATGCTGCATGGCCGCCGCCCCATTTGGCCATTGAGCCGCTTGATGATCGAATATGCCGAAGTGATCGACGCCGGAGTGTTAGCTACCTGCACCACGATTTCATTGGTTGCAAGCGCCGGTATAGGAAACAGCTCGCTGTCCCCAAGCTCGGCATCCACTAATACGATGTCGGCGCGTGTAGCCAATTCCGTGAACACATCCGCCAATCGTTGGACTTGCTGCGCATCTGGAGGGCCTGCGCGTTGCGGACCGCGCATGAGTGCGGCAATGCCAAAACCCTGCGGTACCGACTGAATCGCATCATCCAGCACACCTTCGCGGCGTGCCACCTGCATCAAGGTCACACCGCGAATTCCATCCAGACGGGACGAAACTCCCTGTTGCGACGTACAAACATCCAACAGCAGCACATTGCTGCCCGATTGAGTGAGCGATGCGCCTAGATTAATCAGAGTCGCACCTTTCTCCTCACTTGTGGCGGCCGACAAGAAGGTAACGATACGCGACTTGGGACCGCCCAACATGCGCCGCAGGCCTTCGGCCTGGTCGCCACCGAAGCTAGCCAACATTCACCCCACTGAGGTTTTTATCGTTCGTTGCACGCACTGCATTTCCGACCACTAATGGCAACTCCTCATCCTTGAACTGAAATGGCCCGGTTTCGCGCTTTAATTTGAATGCCCGGTCAACCAGATAGTGCTGATTAGCCACATGCAGGTCCTCCGGTACGCGCTGGCCGTTTGCCACGTAGTAGAGGGTCAGTTTCTGACGAATCGCGACATCGAGAACGTTACCGATCGTGGCCCCTTCGTCCAGCTTGGTCATGATGCAGCCGGCCAGTCCATCCCCTTGGTAGGAACGTACAACTTCGTTGAGAGTCTCGCCGGTAGAGGTCGCTGAAAGACATAACAGCCGCTTGACGTTGGTGTCGGCGCCAGACAGCATTGCCACCTGCTCGGCCACCATCTTGTCGCGCTGTCCCATACCGACGGTATCGATCAAAACAGTATGCTTGCCCTTCAGCTCGTCCAGCGCAATACGCAGGTCGGTTTCGTCCTTCACCGAATGCACCATCACGCCTAGGATCTTGCCGTAAATGCGTAATTGTTCGTAAGCGCCAATACGATAACCGTCAGTGGTAATCAACGCCAACTTGCCGGCGCCATGGCGCATCACGCAGCGGGCGGCAAGTTTGGCCGTGGTGGTGGTTTTGCCTACACCGGTGGGTCCAACCAATGCAAAAACGCCGCCGTTTTCGAGTATTTCGCTTTCGTTTGGAAGCGTGGACAGGTTGCGGGCAAGTATTGACCTGATCCAGTTCATCGCTGTTTCCGCCTTCTCGGTGGCAGGCAGCTTTTCGGTCAGGTAACGTGCGAGGCTGGCGCTAAAACCGGCAGCCAGCATCTCGCGCAGTATCATGGTCTTGATTGGTTCGCTCTTTTGTTTTCCACTCCAGGCAATTTCAGCCAACTGAGTTTCCAGCATGCCGCGCATGGAGCGAATTTCCCCCATCACTTCCTCGCGGATCTCACTCATGACTTCCGCCAGCTTGCTGGTCCCCTGCTCCCTTGCCTGGGCCAAGCTGTCTGCGGACTGCGCTGTTCTTTCAGCAGTGCCACCAGATTGGCGTGCCGCTCTGGCCGAATATGTCGGAACAGATTCAGGGCGCGTCGTTTTTTCCGTCGTCGGCTCCGCCAGCGATGCAACATCTTCGATAGGCAAGGCCAAAATCTCGACTTGGCCATTGACCGTCCGGTTAGAGAGAATGACAGCATCCGGACCAAGCGCTTCCCGCACCAAGCGCCACGCCTCGCGCGATGTGTTTGCGAAGAATTTTTTCACGTTCATGCTTGCCCTCCAACCAGGCTTGTGACTCTAATTGTTTTCGAATCGGGAAGTTCGGCGTGCGACAACACCTTGAGCTGAGGTATCGCACGGCGCAGGAAGCGCGACAGCGATGCACGCAAGGGCCCTGGCACCAACAATACCGGAGTAAGGCCCATCTGCTCCTGCTGACGTGCAGCCTGCTCAGTCTGCACTGCAATCGTATCGGCGAGGCCGGGTTCGATGCCAGCGCCATCCGGACCACTGGCTTGCAATGCCTGCATCAGCACCCGTTCCAGGCGGCTGTCGAGCGTCATGACCGACAACTCATTGGTCGCCGGGAAAATCTGTTGCACGATGGCGCGTCCCAAGGCGATGCGAACTTGTGCAGTCAACTCATTGGCATCCTGGGTCTGGGGTGCATGCTCAGCCAAGGTTTCAATGATGGTACGCATGTCGCGAATATGTACCCCTTCGACCAGAAGGTTCTGTAGCACTTTCTGCAGAGTAGACAAGGAAAGCTGTTTGGGCACAAGGTCTTCCACCAGCTTGGGCGATTCCTTGCCCAAGTGATCCAATAGCTGTTGCACTTCCTGCCGCCCAAGCAGTTCTGCGGCATGCGTGGTAATCAGATGATTGAGATGTGTAGCGATGACCGTACCGGCATCCACTACCGTATAGCCCATTGCCTGCGCCTGATCACGCAAGCCGGCATCGATCCAGGTCGCTGGCAGCCCGAACGCAGGATCGGTGGTCAGCGCGCCAGGCAAGGTGCCGCTGACCATACCGGGGTTAATCGCCAGGAACTGGCCGATATGCGACTCGCCGCCGCCGACTTCTACTCCCTTGAGCGTGATGCGGTAAGCCGAAGGTTTAAGTTCCAGATTATCGCGGATATGAATTGCTGGCGACAGAAAGCCCACTTCCTGAGCGAATTTCTTGCGAATACCTTTGATGCGCCGAAGTAGCTCCCCCCCCTGCGATTTGTCCACCTGCGGAATCAGGCGATAGCCGACTTCCAGGCCAAGCGTATCGACCGGCACGATATCCTGCCATGTCGCTTCTTCCACCTCAGGTGCTGCAATGGCGGCCTGTTCCGGCACCGGCTCGCGCGTTTGCGCTTTTTGCGCACGCTGGGTCAGCACATAAGCACCTCCGCCCATCACCAAAGCCAGCAAAAGGAAAGGCAAGTGCGGCATGCCTGGAATCAGTCCCATGCCGCCGATGATGCCGGCGGTGATGTAAAGCACTTCCGGTTTGGCGAAAAGCTGCCCCACAAGCTGCCCGCCGATATCCTGCTCGCTCGCCACTCGCGAGACGACCACGCCTGCTGCAACGGAGATGATCAGCGAAGGGATCTGCGCCACCAGGCCGTCACCGATGGCCAGCAGCGTATAGTTTTTCATGGCCATGGAAAACTCGAGATCGTGCTGCACCATACCGACAATCAGGCCACCGACAATATTGATGACGGTAACCAAGATGCCGGCGATCGCATCGCCACGGACATATTTACTGGCACCATCCATTGCACCGTAAAATTCCGCTTCCTGGCCAACTTCAGTGCGGCGACGACGCGCCTCTTGCTCGCCAATCAAACCGGCATTAAGGTCTGCATCGATGGCCATCTGTTTGCCGGGCATAGCGTCCAACGCAAAACGCGCACCCACTTCAGCGATACGGCCAGCACCTTTTGTCACAACGACGAAATTGATGATGGTGAGGATAACGAACACGACAACACCGACCGCATAATTTCCGCCGATCAGGAAGTGGCCAAAGGCCTCGATCACTTTGCCCGCCGCATCCGGCCCGGCATGTCCTTCCGTCAGCACCACACGTGTCGATGCTACGTTCAGCGACAGGCGCAACATGGTACTGACCAGCAGCACCGTCGGAAACACCATGAAGTCGAGCGGCTTGACTGTATAAAGACTGGTCAGCAATACGATAATCGCCAGCGCAATATTGAAGCTGAAAAAAATGTCGAGCGCGAAGGCTGGCAGCGGCAATACCATCATTGCCAGCATCATGATGATGAGGATTGGGGCAGCCAGCGCTTTACTGGACTGGCCGGTGAGCCAGATAGGCAGTTTCAGGCTATTCATTGCATCAATCCATTATTATTCGGCTCTTGCGTAACCGCTTTTTTTGAAGCGGGATGATGCGGATCGAGTTGTGGCGGCACATCCAGTTCATGCGGCGCCTGCGGAGATTGCCCGCCATGCCTGTTATAGGCGCGCAGCTGGAACACATAAGCCAGCACTTCCGCCACTGCTGTATACAGACCCTCCGGGATTTGGTCGCCCAACTCGGTGTGTGTGTAAAGCGCACGGGCCAGCGGGGGCGCCTCCAGCAGAGGCACCTTGTTTTCTGCCGCGATCTCCCGAATTTTGGCCGCGACCACGTCCGTCCCTTTTGCCACGACTTTAGGCGCCCCCATCTTACCCTCTGTGTATTTGAGAGCTACCGCATAGTGCGTCGGATTGGTGACCACCACGTCGGCAGTCGGCACCTCTGCCATCATGCGGCGTTTTGCCATTTCACGCTGCAGTTGACGAATCTTACCCTTGATCTGCGGATTGCCGTCTGAGTCTTTCGACTCTTGGCGAACCTCCTCACGGGTCATTTTCAGCTTGTTGGCGTAATGCCACATTTGGTATGGCGCATCGATCATCGCAATAAAAGCCAGGCTGCTGACGATAGTAATGAATCCCGTCAGGAGCAGGCTGGCCAGATGAGCAATACCCATCTGCAAAGGTTCCGTGCTCAATGCCAGCATGGCCTCCATCTGACTTGCCACCACCTTCCAGGAAACGATTCCGACCAGGATCGCCTTCGCGATTGCCTTCAGGAGCTCTACGCCGGAGCGTGCCGAAATCAGATTGCCCAGCCCTTTCATCGGGTTCAGGCGACCGAAATTCGGCATGATTGCTTTGCCGCTGAAAAGCCATCCACCGATCAGAAGCGGCGACGCCACGGCCGTCACCATCAACAACACGACCAAGGGAGCAAATACAATCAGTAAATCCACCAATTCCGTAGCGAGACGCATCCGCAGCAAATCGAAATCGAAAGCCTGGGCGCGATCGAATGCCATTCCGGACGAAAGCATTTGATTGATCTGTCGCACCACACCGTCTCCCGACAGCCATAGACCGACACCAGCCGCTAACAAAATCGTACAGGTCGCCAGTTCTCGTGAGCGCGGGACATCACCTTCCTCACGTGCCTGTTCAAGCCGCCTGGCCGACGCTGGTTCAGTTTTTTCGAGATCGCTATCCTCTGCCATCACGGATTCCTATTGCAGCCCCGGCCGCGCCGAAAATTGACGCTTTGAGGGCTAATAAGGCACGATTATTGGCTAGAACCCAACTTGAGTATCGAAGGAATAGGTACGAAAACCCCCCGCTTTTCGCCAATGTCGGCGGCGAACACTTAAGGGGGTATTGATTAGAGACGGAGATTTTGCACCCAGGCGAGAGCCGACAGATGGGCTAAATTGACGTCTCTGGGACTGATACAAAGAGAAGCCGCCATCGATGCGATGTCTGCCGCATTCGACTCGCACGCCTCCGCCAGCGCCAAGAACGGGCCGTAGATGCCTTCTCGCGACAACAACGCTTCCGACACCGCATTGGAGAGCGGTATTTTCTCCAGTACGTCTTCCATCGGGATGCCGATCAAACGATCGAGCAAAGAGAACATACCGGCGACAAAGAGGTTTTCCGCCTCCTGCTTCGGGAGAAAGCCATTTCCAAGCAACTCGGAAAAACGCCCACGAATGACTGCCGCCTGCATCAGTACAGGCGAATTACCAGACGCGGTAGCGGTGACCAGCAGCAGGGCCAGCCAGCGATAGAGCGGTGAATAGCCTAGCAGCGTGACTGCATGCCGCAGAGATTGAATTTCGCACCCGAGCCCAAACCCGGCCGAATTAATATAGCGCAACAATTTATATGAGAGCGCAGCATCTCGCTTCAGCACGCTTTCAAGCTGTTTGACATCATCCCCTTTTTTGACCATGTCCATCAGCTGCAGAATCATATTCTGAGCCGGGTTCAATTCTTTTGGACGGTCATCCGGTCTTGGAGTCAGATGCAGCTTGTCAGCGAACACCTCCATGCCTTGCGATGCGCACATATCGTACTGCACCCAATCAGCCACATTACGCGCCACAAGTCGCAAAGCAGGCAGGTCAAGGGAACGATAGAACTGGGTTTGTGTCAAGAAATCGTCGGCATCAGCAGCGATCTCGATATGCGAAAACAGGGAAAACAAACTTCTATCGATCGTCACCAGGTTCGCATCACGCAGCGAAATACCATAACCACGCACCCGCAAGGATCTGGCTGCAGCAACCGCATCGGCATCGGCAAGATCGTCAGCAGACAACGCCAACACCGTGCCATGCTTCGGCAAACGGGAATAAGCGTCTTCCTTGATCAAAGATGCCTTCGCTTCCAGAAACAGCAAGTGCTCGCCGCCAGGCAGCATAGCCGCATCCATTTCGCCCACCGGAACGGAAACAATATCGGCCAGCGTCTTCGCATCCGCCTCGCTGAGTTTACCGGTGTCGGCATCATCACGTCGCCAAGTCAACTCATAGCCAAGCACCTGCTCCTGGGCATTAAGCAACGGTTTGCGAACGATGAAATTTTCTTCTCTCATGGATGTCAGCAGCTGGTTATACAAAGAGGGAAATGATGCCAGCGTCGCACCCGCTCGACCATATCGTCAAAAGCCCAGGCTTTCCAGCAAATCGTCCACCTGCTCCTGGCTAGCTACTACATCAGCTTTACCCTCAGGCTTGATTTGCGGGCCATTCAACAGGCCGGGACCGGAGTCATGTCGCACCTCGGGAGACGCATAATCGACCAGCAACTGGACAAGCTGCTGCTCTATGCCATGCGCAAGTTCCGTGACTTTTTTGATGACCTGCCCCGTAAGATCCTGAAAATCCTGCGCCATCATGATATCCAGCAGTTGTTGCTTGGTGGCGCTGGCATTGCTGCGGGTTTCATCCAAATAGGCCAGAGTGCGTTTGGCCATATCGTGGGAATCGGCCTCGGAAACTGGCCCTTGCAGCAGAACGCGCCATTCATCGGCAAGATTGGCTGCGCCGACGTCTATTTTCTCCTGCAGTGGCGTAGCCGACTCAATGGCGTTGAGTACCCGCTGCGCAGCCTGCTCGGTCATTTTCGCGACATAATCCAGCCGATCTCTGGCATCTGGAATGTCGTGCGCAGCTTTTGCAATAAGCTCATCGAAACCCAGTCCGCGCAGATTCTCGTGCAGACTTCTTGTCATTTGCCCCACGCGGGCCAAGACTTCTTCCTGCACATCCGTGTCGAGCTGCATTGCGGCAGCCGCCGCCGGGATGTGAGAGAACGGTGTTGTCACCGCCTATGCTCCGAGTTTTTCGAAAATCTTGGACAATTTTTCGTCCAGGGTCGCTGCAGTAAACGGCTTCACAACATAACCGTTCGCTCCAGCCTGGGCCGCCGCAATGATATTCTCCTTCTTCGCCTCGGCCGTGACCATCAATACCGGAATTTTGGACAAAGCTGCATCCGCACGTATGTTCTGCAACATGGTCAGACCATCCATGACAGGCATGTTCCAGTCGGAGATGACGAAGTCGAACTGTTCACTCCTGAGTTTGGAGAGTGCCATCGCACCGTCTTCCGCTTCATCTACATTTGAATATCCCAATTCCTTCAGCAAATTGCGAACGATACGACGCATCGTGGAAAAGTCATCTACAACCAGGAATTTAATATTCGGATCAGCAGCCATGAATTACTCCAATGATTCTTCAAATCGTTATCGGCTTATACCCACCGCTCAACACCAAGTCGCGGCAGCACACGAGGCTGTTTCAAGAGGAACAGCCTCCAAGTATAAATAATCTGCTCGCTATTATGCTGCCTTGTCGTTCGCCGTGCCAACGAGCCGACAAAGAAAAAACCTGCTCTTACGCCAGGACGGACCCAAAAATCGCGATCATATTTGTTTTTTTACAACAAAGCTCGATCAAACGCGTAACGCGCGACTACCGTGAGCAGCAAGATAATCCAGCACCATGCGTGGCAAGGCCCCCAAGGGTCCCACTTCATGGGTCGCACCGACGGCGATGGCTTCGCGTGGCATGCCAAAAACGACGCACGTCGCCTCATCCTGCGCGAAATTGTAGGCACCGGCATTCTTCATTTCCAGCATACCAGCCGCGCCATCTTTACCCATGCCGGTAAGAATCACACCCACCGCATTCTTTCCCGCGCACTGGGCGGCGGAACGAAACAGGACATCGACCGATGGGCGATGGCGATTAACCGGAGGTCCCTGGTCGAGCTGTGTCACATAATTTGCACCACTGCGTGCCAGCAGGAGGTGTGAGTGTCCCGGCGCGATAAAGGCATGCCCCGGCAATATTCGCTCGCCGCCGGCGGCCTCATTGACCGAAATTTTGCATAGCGTATCAAGTCGCCGTGCAAACGACCGGGTAAATCCTTCCGGCATATGTTGGGTGATCAAAATGCCCGGGCAATCGGAGGGCATCTGCATCAGAAAATCCTTGATTGCTTCGGTTCCACCGGTGGATGCGCCAAGGATGATGAGCTTTTCACTACTGGTGAGTGGATTGCGAATCAAGGGCAGCGCCTCACCGCCGGTCTTGACGCCATCAGCGCTTGGCAGGGCTCGCGGCTTGATACGCGCCTTGGCGGCAGTCCGTATTTTTTCGGCGATCAACTCGGCATACTCGAGCATGCCGCTCTGAATTGAAATTTTTGGCTTGGTAACGAAGTCGACTGCGCCCAGCTCCAGCGCGCGCAAGGTAATTTCAGATCCTCGTTCGGTCAAAGTGGACACCATCACTACCGGCATGGGCCGCAAGCGCATCAACTTTTCAAGGAAATCAAGACCGTCCATACGTGGCATTTCCACGTCGAGTGTCAGAACATCCGGGTTGGTTTGCTTGATGAGTTCGCGCGCCACGATCGGATCGGGAGCGACGCCCACGACTTCCATATCAGGCTGATTGCTGATGATTGCCGTCATTACACTGCGAATTAACGCAGAGTCGTCCACTATCAGTACTTTAATTTTCATTATATTTGCCCCGCTCACTGCCAACGCTAGGAAAACAGCTCGATGTCGCCCGCGACAGGCGTAGTCTGGAGCTTGCTTGCATAATCCTGCTCCCGGTTAACCAGCGTATTGTTATTCAGCTGCTTGAGTTTTTTGACCAACACCTTGCCGGTACGTGGAAAAAAGTACACTTTGCGCGGATGGATGTCATTCAGGTCTTCGGCCACTAGCCTGATATTTTCCGCACGTAGGTAATCGCGCACGAATTGGGCATTGCGTTCACCCACGTTAATCGCCACAAAGCCGCGCAAGACGTTACCGCCGCCAAAAACCTTTGCCTCCAGATTTTCCCGTCTCGCGCCTGCCTTCAAAAGATCGTTGATCAAAACCTCCATTGCATAAGTCCCATAGCGCATCGAGGCGGATACTGGACTGTCCACATCTCCTCCGCTATCGGGCAGCATGAAGTGGTTCATGCCGCCAATGCCGGTAAGTCTGTCGCGAATGCAGGCCGATACGCAGGACCCGAGTACCGTGACGATAAGCATATCCTTGCAGGTGTAGTAGTACTCTCCTGGCAGTATCTTGGCTGCGTCGCAGTCAAACGTCCGGTCATAGTAGATATTGGTTGCGAAGTGTTCTTCGAGTGGAAAGCTCATAGGCTAGTTCTCAAGCTGGCAGGAACCGGGCGGCGGGCTGCTGCATCACGCGCATCCAGTTCATACACCGTTTTCCCCCGCAGCCTGAACGCCTCGGATACATACAGGAAGTTCTCTGAATGTCCAGCAAACAGGAGCGCATCTGGCTTCATTAAAGGCGCAAAACGGGCCAGAATTTTACGCTGGGTTGGTTTATCGAAATAAATCATCACGTTGCGGCAGAAAATGGCGTCGAACGGGCCCGTAATCGGCCAGTTGTCTGCCAGAAGGTTAAGCTGCCTGAATTCCACCAAGTCCCGCAATTCCGGACGCACCCGCACCAAACCTTCTTGGGCGCCCTTCCCCTTCAGAAAAAAACGCTTGATGCGGTCGGGTGTCATTTTATCCATTTTGTCAGCCGGATAAACTCCGTATTGTGCGGTGGCCAATACATTGGTATCAATGTCCGTTGCGATCACTTGCACGGGCGGCGTTAGTGTATTGAATGCTTCGCAGAGTGTCATTGCGATCGAGTACGGCTCCTCGCCGGTCGAACTGGCAGAGCACCAGATGACAACCGGCCCCCTCGAATTTCGCACATGCTCCGCAAGTATAGGAAAGTGATGCGATTCACGAAAAAAAGAGGTTAGGTTGGTGGTTAACGCGTTGGTGAATGCCACCCATTCATCATGATCCGAGCGGCTTTCCAATTCATCAAGATAGACTTGGAAGGACCGCATACCAGTCGCTCTCAGACGGCGAGCCAGACGACTGTAGACCATTTCCTGCTTGCTTTCCGCAAGTGCGATACCGGCCCGCGCATGAATCAGGGCACGCACTCTTTCAAAGTCACGAGGCGTGAAATCGAATTCCTTTGCCGTTTCCGACCGTTTTTTTTGTATTGGACTTACCACCCGCAAACCCTTATGTATTGAATCCCATTGAGCTACTTGACTTTGCGTGTCGTATCTATCCGCGCAAGTTTCTGCCCAAGCGTAGGCGCATTCATACTACCTGCCGCCAAATTTTACGCGGCACCATCTACTGGCGCGCTTGACCTGTATCCGATGCGAAATCCCCCCCAGTGCTTGCCATTTACATAGATGGGTACCGATAAGTCATGCATCACCTCGCCAGTATCACGTTTATATGTCTGCAATAGAAACGGCTTGGTATTCGAGCCGCAACGCGATCCGGTGCGATCGCTGAAGATACGTTTGGTGCGATTATTCACAAGGTCGACCTCATAGTCGCCCGTTAATGGCTTGGAAAACTTCCGGTTATGTGTCGGGAAGTAGCCATTGTTATCGACCGCTCCCGCGTAAGATATCTGCGGCATTGCCTCCAATATTCTCTCCTGCACGGCAGGCAGTACGCGATCGGTGAAGGCGTCGAATCGTGTCGAATGTTTCTGCGGATTAGTATTCGGGATTGGCTTGTAGTTGCGATCGAATAGTGCGTCGTACGTCATCTGGCCGCTTGCGACCGCCTCTTCAAACAGGCGTCCAATTTCCATCGCTGCCTCTTTGGCGACTGCATGAATTTCGTCATGCGCAGTTTTCATGTTCAGATCAGCCAGCGCCTCGAACAGATTCTCTCCACGTGCGGAAAGTGCCATGGCGGAAGCTGCAGCACGCGGCAACTCCGCGTCGGTCGACAGCAGACTGTCGCGAATTTGCGAGAGCGCACTGGCGATCCATTCTGTCGTCTGCACATGCTCCCTGGAAGCTGACGCGATCTGTTGGATCTCATCCTCCGACACAGCGGCGGCACGTTCAATATTGCCAAAGAACGCGTGTACTTGTTCGACATTCTGCGCCGCTGCCGCCACCTTTCCAGTCAGCGCCGTCATTTCATTTGCTGCCCGTTCAGCCTCTTCATTGATCCCGCGCACCATCACGCCGATATCATCAGTAGCCGACTTGGTGCGTTGCGCGAGCTGCCGAACTTCCCCAGCAACCACCGCAAATCCCCGTCCATGCTCTCCTGCTCGTGCAGCCTCAATCGCTGCATTGAGTGCGAGCAGATTAGTACGCGCGGCGATTTCGCTAATAACTTCGGTAATACCGTGAATGCGACGCGACTTCTCTTGTAACGCCGACATCATTTTGGATGCAGTATGAGCATCCTGTCGCGCATCATTAATCTGCTTCAGACCTTGCTCAACGTCGGTTCGGCCCGCCATGCTTTCAGTACGCACCTCTGCAGCGACCTTGGACGCTCTTTCGGCATTGACGGCAATCTGCTCGGTGGTACTGGCATTTTGCTGCGAACTGATGACGATCTCGTTTGTGGTTTGCACATCCTGATCGATTTTTTTCTTGATCGAATCGACAAAATAAGAGGTTTCCGCGGCACCGATCATGATGTGATCGATTTCTTCTCCGACGTTCTGCGCAAACCGACTGGCATTATCAGTTCCCCACAGATGTGTGAACAACATGATGAAAGACGCGACTGCCGCCGCGATCGCTGCCAGAGGAATAGGTCCAACGGCAGCGCCTGCGGCCCGCTCGATCAACGCTGCCAGCAACGCACTGACTGCTATCGCGGCAAAAGCGAATATACCCAACCGAATTGATTTATGTCGCACAACCTGCATTCGGCCTCCTAAGATTTTGATATGTTTGGCGCGTTGTGCCGCCGTGCTGCCTGACTCATCGTTTATCGGTCTTTTTTTAACCAACTTTAACGCTGCTGGAGAACCTGCCACCTATTGCAGAGTAGTGAGCATTATCCTGCCGCTCCCCAAGCCCCGATCAAATAAACAGAGGGACATTATGGTTTCAATTAAACCCCAGATGGGAACGAATTCATTTCAGCTCAAGGATTTGTGCCACCGGTGTGTTGCCCCCCCCTGAGTAGCAGGTATCCCACCTGCTTTGAAGGGCGTCAATACCCCCATCTCACCATAGACAATCCTGCTCATCCTGTCCGAGCGGTCAATACTTCGGCATGCATCACCGTACTAGACCGAAGCTGTACCGCGAAGCTTCTCCCAGCTCGTTCATTGCGTAGTATCATGCCAAAGCATTCAGTGTTTTCCCGGGCATGGCTTCCGCAGCCAGTTCCGCAGGTAACGCGGCATCAAGGCGAGCCCCTCCCGAGATAAGCAGCTAACCCTGACAACAAGACCTACAACTCTAAGAAGATGATGGGCACATGCTGTGTTAATGCCGCATCAAGATAAATGCGGACTAGCCATGGAACCGGCAAGGCCCAAAAAAATACAAATATCAATGGAGATGACCGAAGCATTTTTCCAGTAAGTGAGAGTGGTCAGCATCTACCAGACCTAAGCTGCCCCCAAGTCCCGGACCAATCTATCTAACTGGTGCTATCGGCATTAACCTGTACTCAGGAGTGTACTCATGGAGGAACATCCTCTCACATCGCTGTCGATTTCCCTTAACGAAGAAACCGGTGAATTGCGTGTTGGTTTTGATCCGGCTGTGGGCCTTCCGCCTCCCGATTTGACGGCGTTCAGGCAGGCAGTAATCGACAAAGGCTGGGAAACTCTCTATTTCAACGACAACGCCGTTGCCGACTTTTTCAGTCAATGCAGAAAAACCAAAGAAGCATTGAGTGTGGTTGTAGGTGCACGGCGCGATGGTGAATTTTCACTAACACTCGATTCCGACCTGATGACCGCCTGGCTAACTTTGGTGCCACCACAAGGCGGGAAAGCGGTTGCACTGGAAGCGCTGGGCGAAGCCTTGCGTGAACAGGGGATTAACCACGGAATCCTTCGCGATCAGATTAACGCGGCATTCGCCACTGGCCAGTGTGACCGGATTGCGATCGCACGGGGCGATGCCCCTCAAGAAGGATATCCAACCCGCTTTGAAAGCCTGTTTGACGTTAAGGAAGAAGAACCGACCGAAGAAGACGAACTCGATCGCATCCAGTACAGAGATCTCTGCCATATATTACTGGTCAAGCCGGGGGACAAATTGATGCGCCGCATTCCCCCCATACAAGGGAAGGATGGCACCAATATTAAAGGCCAGGCTGTACTTGTGAAACAGCTTCCCGACCTACCGTTTGCCCTCGGCTTACAAGGTGCGGAACCAGACAAAAATAACCCAGACTTGCTGGTTGCGAGTTTGGGGGGACAGCCGATCTTGAAAGACAACGGCGTGATGGTCAACCCTGTACTAGATGTAGTTGATGTGGATCTGAGCACCGGTAGCCTTACGTTCGAAGGAACGCTTCGCGTCGGCGGAGACATCAAGTCGGGAATGCGCATCAACGTCTCTGGCGATGTTATTGTGAATGGAACAGTCGAGGCAGCAGAAATCGTCGCTGGCGGTAATGTCGCCATACGCGGCGGCATTGTCGGCCATCCAGATTCTCGCCCGGGATCCCAATCGCTGCCGGAGACCACCGCAAGGATTTTCTCAAAGGGATCGGTGCAAGCACTCTTTATGGAAAATGCGCACGTCGAAGCTGACAAATCTATTCTGATAGATCGCACTGCACGTCAATGTGAACTAATCGCTCGCGAAGAAATCATTGCCGGCAAACCCGGCTCTAAAAACAGCCAGATCATCGGTGGCAAAACACAAGCCACCTATCGGATTGCAACGGCGATCCTAGGGGCGACAACTGGAATTAAAACGCATGTGCAGGTTGGTTTGGACCCCTATCTAGAGGAACAGCTTGCCGACAAAGAGCGTCAGCTGCAACGCAAGTACGACGAAGTTGACCGTGTCGTCAAACTGCTAACTTATTTCAAGCAAAATCCCCAAAAGGGCGCGGGTGGCATTGCCGAAAAAGTCGAAGGCACGCGTCAACAAGTACTCGTCGATATCGACTCTCTGACTGCTGACATAAAGGAGCTTCGCGGCAAAGTAGAGCTAGCCGAAGATGGCCAAGTGTCAGTAAGTACATCGATATATTTTGGCGTCGAAGTTCGTATCGGACAATTGAACTGGCAAGCCAGGGATGACATGGGCGGCGCAACGATAAAACTGCAGGCCGGCAAGGTCATGGTGGAAAAATAGCGACAAGATCACTACTGGCAAGCCTTGTGCTGTCTGTTCGTAGGAAATTGGGAGATCTACCGCTCCCAATTTTCGCAGTCACCTCTACCTTGTACTTCTCAATACCCTATTGAAAGACGTATATCCGTGGTTCAGCCATTCCGCGCGAGATCCCCTTCAGCCAAGGCCAGACGTACCAGTTAAGCGATCTTAAAACTCCTCCCATTCGTCGCTACTTCCTCCGGGAATAATTGGCTTTGCAGGTACTACTGGTTGCCGCCGCTCGATTTTCCCAGCCGCCGGCAAAACTCGTGCTGGCGGTGTAACACGTGTAGCCACAGTCTTTGGCAACGCGGAAGTAGTCATCATTCTCTGCTCCCCCCCTTCGTGTAGTTTAAACACCGATACGGCTTGCGCCAGTGCCGCAGCCTGATTCTGCATGCTTTGGGCAGCAGCCGCAGCCTGTTCTACCAGCGCAGCATTCTGCTGCGTCATTTCATCCATTTGGGTAATAGCCTGGTTGACCTGATCAATTCCTGCGCTTTGTTCCTGGCTCGCTGCAGTGATCTCGTTCATGATGTCAGCAACGTGCTTGACCGACGTAACGATCTCGTCCATGGTTTTGCCGGCCCGATCTACCAGTTTTCCACCGACGTCCACCTTTTCGACAGAATCGTTGATCAACGCCTTGATTTCCTTTGCGGCACCCGCCGAACGTTGTGCAAGGTTACGCACTTCAGCTGCCACCACTGCGAATCCCCGCCCCTGCTCTCCTGCTCGAGCAGCCTCCACCGCGGCATTCAGCGCCAGGATATTAGTCTGGAACGCAATACCGTCAATCACCCCGATGATGTCGACAATTTTGCTTGAGCTTTCCTTGATTGAACCCATCGTATCGACAACCTGGCCAACCACTTCGCCGCCACGAATTGCCACATCGGATGCAGACACCACAAGTTGATTAGCCTGACGTGCGTTCTCCGCATTCTGCCTTACGGTCGAGGTCAGCTCCTCCATCGAGGATGCTGTTTCTTCCAACGAACTCGCCTGCGACTCGGTACGCGAAGATAGGTCGGTATTGCCAGCCGCGATTTCACGCGATGCAACGCTGATAGATTCGGTTCCGACGCGAACATTACCGACGATTTCCGCCAAGCTGCTATTCATCTGGCGCAGCGCATTAAACAGCTGCCCTATTTCATCCCTGCTTTTTTCATCGATCTGCGATGTCAAATCGCCAGTGGCAACCCGGCTGGCAACTGCAACCGCCTGATTCAGGGGAGTCGTAATACTACGCGTGATCATCCAGGCAAAGCCCCCTCCGATAACCAGAGCAATGCCACCTAGGGAGAACAGCAACAGCATCAGCCTCGTATCGTCGGCAACAGACCTCGTCAACATCTCCTTGGCAGCAACTTGCTGCAAGTCGATCAACTTATCCATTGCCACTACTGCCTGCTGATTGAGCGGATCAATACGACTGGCGATAACAGCAGCGGCTCCTTCGCTATTGAATGCGAGCGCCTGTCCGATTGCTTCTTTGAACGGTGCAGCAATCGCCTGATCGAGTTGGTCAATATCGCCAACGATTTTTTTCTCGGCACCGTTCAGCCCGAGCGCAATCAGTTTGTCGCGAGCTTCTGCATAGCGTGCGTTCTGAGCCTTGACACGAGCTTCCTCTTTCTGCATCGCAGTCACATCAGACTGCAGCCCGATGTTACGCATAGCGATGCCGGTCTCGAGCAAGGCGCTTTTCATCGTTGCCGCAAGCATGCCCTTATAGTTGGACAGCTCCAGTCCTTCAATCAGCTTCTGCTTGTTTTGCGTAGTGAGTACATTACCGACGATGACCATCAGCGCCAAAATCGCCAGTATGGTGCCGAAGCCGACTCCTAGGCGTGCACCGATCCGTAAACTACGCAGATTCATGATGTGTCTCTCCAGACTCAAACTTGCTTTGTCGTGCATGAACACATTGTGCGTGCGTTCTGTACGTTGAAATTTTTGATGATCCCATGTGGTGTTTACTCTTGTCGGCAAAGACCTTAATTTAAAGCCCCAATTATCTTAACGCGAAGTTCCAATGCGATCCATCGCAATAATTTAAACAGGCCCAGTGCGCCGAAGTGATGCTTCCGCACGATGAATGTATCTTTGGGAAAGAAAAACGAAATGAAGATAGCCTTCTGGCGGCATGTGTATGAATACCTACATAGCTTTCTGCCCTCGTATACCGTCTGCCGACGACGGCTATCTTCACGGCCGTACCAGTCTCACCATCTGTTTTTTATGCGGCGATTTTATCGATCAGCCCCATTTCCGAGCTGGACATGAGCCTATCAATATCTACAAGAATCAGCATACGCTGGTCGACCGTACCGAGTCCAATCAGATAGTCGGTATTCAATGCAGTACCCATCTCCGGTGCCGGCTTGATCTGCTCCGGAGACAAGGTGATGACATCGGATACGCTATCGACCACCATGCCCACCACGCGACCGCTGATATTCAAGATGATCACTACCGTAAACTGATCGTAGGTCGGTTCGCCAAGATGGAATTTGATGCGCATGTCCACGATCGGCACGATAATGCCGCGCAGGTTCACCACGCCTTTGATAAAGTCGGGAGCGTTGGCAATGCGGGTAACCGTTTCATAGCCACGAATTTCCTGAACTTTCAGGATATCGATACCGTATTCTTCCTTGCCGAGTGTGAAAGCGAGAAACTCTTGGCCAGCGATATCACGGTCGGACTTCTCGCCGATAACTAGAGTGTTGTTTTGAGCAGTTTGTATCATGGCAGGTGTCCTTATGATGAAAAATCAGGAAAAGATAGATTCGTCGGCTAGTTGGCGGCTAGACCGCAACAGCGCCGCGACGTCGATAATCAGCGACACACCACCGTCGCCGAGAATGGTTGCTCCAGAAATGCCCGCTACCTTACGATAATTCGACTCAAGGTTTTTCACTACAACCTGTTGTTGCCCAACCAAATCATCGACAAACAACGCCGCCTTCTTGCCTTCGGATTCGAGAATGACGACGATGCCTAACGATGGATCGGTAAAGCGCGGTTCGATACCGAACATCTGGTACAGCGGAATCAGCGGCAAGTACTCGCCGCGCACTTTTACTACCCGACCTTGCCCGCTGATTTCTTTTACATCGGCTGGATCCGGCTGCAAGGACTCGACCACGTAACCAAGAGGCAGGATATAGATTTCTTCACCGACCTTGATCGACATGCCATCCAGGATCGCCAAGGTCAGCGGCAGCGAAATCGAAATGGTGGTGCCGAAACCTTTGGCCGAACGGATGTCAACCACACCGCCCATGGCAGTAATGTTGCGCTTGACCACGTCCATCCCGACTCCGCGTCCTGACACGTCTGTCACGGCCTCGGCCGTTGAAAAGCCGGGCGCAAAGATCAGTTGCCAGACCTCAGCATCCGGCATCGTATCCGACACCTGCATCCCTTGCGACTTGGCCTTCGCCAGTATTTTGTCGCGATTGAGACCTCCGCCATCGTCGGTGACTTCAATCATGATATTACCGCCCTGATGTGCAGCAGATAGCGACAACCTGCCGGTTTCTTCCTTGCCTGTCGCCTTGCGCATCTCCGGGGCCTCAATACCATGGTCAATGCTGTTTCGAACTAGATGTGTCAGAGGATCGACAATACGTTCAATCAGGCCTTTATCCAGTTCAGTCGCTGCACCATGCGTTACCAGCTCGATGCGTTTGCCGAGTTTTCCAGCGAGGTCGCGCACCATACGCGGAAAACGAGAAAACACATAGTCCATCGGCATCATGCGGATAGACATGACTGCCTCCTGCAAATCGCGTGTGTTACGCGTGAGCTGGCTGACGCTGTTAAGCAGCCGCTCGTGCAACATGGGATCAAGCGAGTCAGTGCGCTGCTCGATCATTGCCTGCGTAATGACCAGCTCACCGACCAGGTTGATCAGTTGATCGACCTTTTCGATTCCCACACGGATCGACGAGGTTTCAGAACCATGCCCTGCTTTATCGGTTTCCCGCTTGACGACCGTTTTCTTTTCGGCCGACGACATGTTGCCGCTATCATGCGCCGCCCCGTCCCCTCCAAGTTGCACGTGCGCGCCATGCGCCGTTGCTTCCTTCGCTTGTTTCATTGCAGGCGTTTCGAACGGCTCGAAAAAACCGTAACCCTGCTTTTCCTCTTGCGCCGCTTTTTCCGCAGACGCGTGTGCAGCCGGTGATTCGATTGGATCGAAAAAGCCATAGCCTTGTTTGATTTCCTGCGCCGCCCTAGCCTCTTCCTCGGTCATTGGACGATGAACTGCCTCTTGCGAAATCTTTAAATCCTTGGGATCGAGTATGAAGGAGCAAATTGCGACGATGTCGTCGACACTTCCGTCGCTAACCAAAGTAAACGCCGTACGGTTATCATCCAGCGTCGCTGTACGGATCTCTCCCAGCAAACTTAGCTCTGCCGTTAGCGCCTCAACGTCGTGGACAGCCACTGGCGGCAGTTCAATGCGGAACTGACGAGGTGCCCCCTCAAGCACCTGTGCGGCTTTCATAGCCGCTTGGGGGACACCGGATGGCACAGCAGGAGCTGCTTGCGACAGAGACTCCAGCATCATGCGTGCATCGGCGACTGCCTCCTGATCAACCGGCGTATGTAGCCGATGACCGTCCAGCTGCATCTTGAGTACATCCTTCGCAATCAGGAAAGCATCCACATGCTCCGCCAATAACGCCATCTCTCCTTTACGGATTCTGTCGAGCAAGGATTCCAAGACATGTGTCACTTCGGTCAGGTCGGTCAGGCCGAACGTGCCTGCGCCCCCTTTTATCGAGTGCGCTGCCCGAAAAATCGCGTTCAGGTCTTCCTCTTCAGGCGACGTCAGATCGATTGCTAGCAGCAATTTTTCCATTTCAGCGAGAAGTTCTTCAGCCTCATCAAAGAACACTTGAAAGAACTGGCTCATGTCAATGGTCATTATTAGGCTCCGTCATATACGCTTTACATGATCTTTGTGGCATTTGGTGATGCCATGTCAGCCAATAACTTTTTTGACAACCTCAGTCAAGCGCTGCGGATCGAATGGCTTGACCAGCCAGCCATTTGCTCCGGCCGCCCGCCCCTTTTGTTTCATATCGTCGCTGGATTCGGTGGTTAGCATAAGGATGGGTACCTTTTGATACGCTGGCAACTGGCGCAACGACCTGATGAGAGCTAGCCCATCCATGCGCGGCATGTTTTGATCGGTCAGCACCAGATCGAATATTGCCTCTTTTGCCTTGTCCAAACCGTCCTGTCCATCTACGGCCTCAGTCACCTGGTAACCGGCCGCCCTCAGGCTAAAAACCACCATCTGACGCAGTGAACCCGAATCGTCCACTGCCAGTATCGATTTTGCCATTTTTTATCACTCCTGCTCTTTTCGTATTCGGGCTGAAAACCCATGTTTCCGGATATTCGGCAATCCCTAAAACAGCTCGATGTCGCCGCTTTCCATGCGAGTCTGGCACACTGCCTTCCACAGTGCGCTTTCAAGCTTGACGCTCTGCTCCTCCAGCACCTTATTGATGCGGATGAGCGCCGCAATAATTTCTTCTGCATCGCTTTGCTCTGGCATGTCGGCGCTCCCTGTCTCCAGGCCATTAAGCACATCGCGCAAACCGGTAACGCGTTGAACCGTCCGTCCGATCAACTGACTGGTCATATCCTGGAATTGCAGGCCGGTGATCGCTGCCCGCACATGCAAGTCTATCTCGCTTCGTCCAGCGTTTAGCTTTTCGGCGAACTCTGGTCCAGGCTGAACTTGGGCGATAAGCGAATCCACCATCTCCTGCTGTTGGGAGACTGCTTCGTGAATCGCCATGAAACTGGCGCTCAACTTCTGAATAGCCTCACCAAGCAAAAAATTAGTCTGGATCAAGTCGGTTTCGATTTCCGTGAGATGCTGCGTCCCGTGATCCGATAGATTGGATAGCAAGCGTTTTAGCTGAGCGCTCAACAATGTCTTTCTTGTCATGAAAATATCCTGTCATCAAACAACGCATGCTTCCAACTACAGAAACGCTCTTCTTACTCTGCAGTTGGAGCGTCGAAGCCCTGCCTGATTTGCTCCCCGCTCGAAATATCCACCGTCCCTCCCTCTCTGGAGGCCGACTCTTCTGCCTTCTTATTCATGACGATAATGCTGATACGCCGATTGATGGGATTCATCGGGTCCTGTTTATCAAACAACACCGCTGACGACAACCCCACCACTCGCAACACTTTCGATTCATCCATTCCTCCAGAAACCAACACGCGACGAGAAGCATTTGCGCGGTCGGCTGACAGCTCCCAATTGCTGTACCCCTTTTCCCCACTGGCATATGGCGTCGCATCCGTATGTCCAGAAAGGCTAATTCTGTTCGGCATGTCATTCAAGGCATGTCCGATCTCAAGTAATATCTCCTTGGCATAAGGCTGCAATTCCGCCTTAGCCAAGGCAAACATGGGGCGGTTCTGTTCGTCCACGATCTGAATGCGCAAACCTTCTGTCGTAATATCGAGCAACAGCTGTTTTTTAAATATGTTCAGTGCAGGACGTGCTTCGATCGCTGCCTCAATGCGCGCCTTCAATGCTCTCAGACGCGCCATTTCAGCCCTTTCCAACTCGGCCTGAATCGACCTTACGTTCATTTCTGTCAAAGTATAGGTTCGCTTCGGGGTGGGAGCGTCATCCCCCTTTTTCAGCTGCCCCTCTTGGCGAATCAGGTCCCGACCGCCGCCTTGAATCACGCTTGAACTATCTCCACTACCGGAGCCCCCCTGCATGGCAACCTTGAGCGGCGTCTTGAAATATTCCGCGATCCCTTGCAAATCACCTCGAGCAGTAGATCCCAACAGCCACATCAACAGGAAGAATGCCATCATTGCGGTAACAAAGTCAGCGTACGCAATCTTCCACGCCCCGCCATGATGAGCGCCGCCTGATTTTTTTACTTTCCTTACGATGATGGGCCGCAGCTCTTCATCAGCCATATCGGGTTCCGTGAATAGACATTACGAGTATGCGTTCTTACTTGGATTTGGATTGCTTGATGTGATCTTCCAGCTCGGTGAATGACGGGCGTTCTGTTGAAAACAAGACCTTGCGGCCAAATTCGATCGCCAACGCAGGCGCATATCCGTTCAGACTCGCCAGCAACGTCACTTTCACGCACTGAAGCATTTTGGTGGATTCGTGCAGCTTCTGCTCCAGCAGTGTAGCCAGAGGACCGACAAAACCGTATGCCAGCAGGATGCCAAGGAACGTACCGACCAACGCATGCGCGATAAGAATCCCCAGTTCCGCCGGTGGCAAGCCCACCGAAGCCATCGTATGCACTACCCCCATCACGGCCGCGACGATACCGAATGCCGGCATTGCATCACCCAATTTCGCGATACTGTGGACCGGAACTTCACCTTCCACATGATGCGTTTCGATCTCGTTATCCATCAGATTTTCAATCTGAAATGCATCCATGTTCCCCGACACCATGAGTCGTAGATAGTCAGTCATGAATTCGATGACATGGTGATTGGCAAGGACGTTCGGATACTTGGTGAAGATTGGGCTCTCCTCCGGATAGTCGATGTCTCCCTCAATTGACATCAGCCCTTCCTTGCGCACTTTGCTTAGCACCTCAAACAGCAGCGTCATGAGATCCATGTACAACGCCTTCGTGTACTTGGACCCTTTTAGTACGCTGGGTAGCACTTTGAGGGTGGCCTTAATGGCCTTGCCGTTATTTCCGACAAAGAATGCGCCAATTGCCGCCCCACCGATCATCAACAATTCAACCGGTTGGAACAATGCGGCCACATGTCCGCCCGCCAGCGCAAAACCACCAAAGACTGAAGCA
Source organism: Noviherbaspirillum sp. (assembly GCA_035539595.1). Taxonomy (GTDB): domain Bacteria; phylum Pseudomonadota; class Gammaproteobacteria; order Burkholderiales; family Burkholderiaceae_D; genus Noviherbaspirillum. Next base: position 3,318 of record DATLIB010000031.1, on the reverse strand, counting down.
AAGACAATGATGTATCCGAGAATGACTAGCAACGGTAAACGCTCCAATCTAAAGAAATTGCCAATGCCTGTTGGCAATCATTTTGCCAATTCGCGATCAGGATAACAAGCTGCATGCTGGGGCAAACGATAGAACAAACGCCTGAAAGATGACCTTCACATGGATTACGGTCGAAAAGAAGGGAAACTTAAGCGAGTCGACGCCGCCTTGTCAGGCGTCGCAATCCTCCCCCACAAAGAAATATCCCATCTACCCGCATTGTTTTTTTAGGCAGCACCTGTTCAACTACATATACCAACCATAAAGAGTTGGTCCACCCTCAATGGGTATGCGAGTCACATGCGGCTTAACGCCAGGTATAAGGAACTCGTAACTTAACAGAAGCGTACCGGCCCGCATTTCCGCACATGCCTTTTCCCACAGCGCAGGCATTGCCGCCGTGGATAAATAAGCGAATATGACATCGTATGAGGCGAAATTGAGGCGGTCATAGTCGCCCCGGATGAAGTGTGCGCCGCCACGCGTCATGTGGGCGCGCACCCAACTTGCGAACCAAGGCACAGGCGCCAATTCAATACCGGCAAAAATACTTTGCGGCCGTCGCGCAGCAAGATACAGGGCCAGCCCGCCAAAGCCGCTACCTATGTCGATAAAGCGTATCGACCGATTTTCTGGCACAAAATCGGCGACCACTCTCCAGACGGTCTGATTAGATGGGTAAAACGGCACCTGAGTCCGAAATGTACTCCAATACAAGCCCAAAAAAACAAGGAATGCAGCAAGAAAAACATGAGGGGAAAGCTGAAGGGCGAGCGTCATCACCAACGCCATCGGAAAAACAAACTGGATAATTTGCCACCAAGGAGCAAGGCGGCACAGGCGTGAGACAAGTGATGCAATTACCCCCTGCAGCACGGCAGCAACAGCCACCATCAACTGAACGCCTGCTAACAACGGCATGCCATAGGCCAGCATCAGTACGATGAGAAACGATAGAGACTGAATCAGTGCCGCCTGAACAGCAGGCACCCGCCAAAGCAACGTACCCAACAATATGTGTGAACTTGGAGGCACCCGCTAACCGTGAAAATTCGGCAGTACGATATGGATTCTGTGCTTAAACAGGCAATTCGGCTTGTACAGCAAGCGCCAAGCTTTCCTTTGCCTTTTTCGTCTTTCCAGCGCGGGATGGCATGTGGCATAAGCCACAAACATAATCGTTATGCAAATCCAGGTTATGCACCACGAACTCTCCCGCACATTTGGTACAGCAGGCAGTTGAAAGCATCTTACTTTCAAAAAAACGCACCAAGGTCCATGCTCTTGTAAGCGAAAGCACAGGCTCGTCATCCGGCTCGACGCCAACCTGCTCCAAATAGAGCTTGTACGCTTTTATGACGGCCTCGACACCCGAGATCCCGGCATGCTCCAGGAGATACTTATAGATATTGATGAACAGAGAGGAATGAATATTTGGCTGCCATGTAATAAACCAGTCGGTAGAAAATGGCAGCATCCCCTTAGCCGGAGAAGCTCCTTTGAGCTCCTTGTATAGCTTCAGCAAGCGCTCGCGCGACAAGGTGGTTTCCGACTCCAGCAACTGAAGCCGTGCACCGAGCTTGATGAGCTCAATTGCGAGCTGGATTTCGTGAACTTCCGTGACCACACTCTTCTTACTCATTTTTCAACCTCGTGCTCATACTCAATGCCTGAAAGTAGCTAATCGACTGCTTCAGGAGAGTTCTTCGACAGACTGACAAGCCATCAGGATCGCAGCGTGCGAATTCGCCAATTCGCGGTCCTTATTGTAATTCGTCAACATTCCAAGAATCGCGCCATCGTCAAAACGGAATCGAGCCAACATCATATTGGCGCTAGCAAGTCGCATAATTTGCGCATTGCTTAGGCCTTCAATCAAGTCCGCAATTTCGCTACTGATGCCGAGTCGAAAAATTGCCGTCGCCTTATCAGATCGAATCATCTGTTGCGCCAGCATCAGGTAACCTAAATTGGCGTCACGAATTTCAGCCATCATGTCGTTCATGCTCATTGCATTCCCCTATCGGTTAACCACTGGCCGCTTATTTTGTTGCCCAGTGTAATCAATTCTGATCTGAAATTGGAAGAGAAGGAATAAGCAGGGGACGGTATTTTTCGCCAGAGACAGAAGGTAAAAATTGTAAGATTTTGTCTCAAAGACACGGCAAAGCCTACTTTCCATGGCAAACAACTGAGGTGCAAAGCGGCATACAGCTCCTTTCTTGACAAATATACTTATCAAGCGCCCTTCATTGCAATCCACTTGTTACGACAGCGAATCGCCAAAAGGAACATCGCCTTACTGTTGTTTTTTCTCAACAGCATTATCAATCATTGGTTAAAAGGGCATTAAGACTGGTCTTCCCCCCGAGATTAGCGCCCCTTCCGATCTGCGTTTTCTGACCATCTTCAACAATACCTATATCGGGTTGTTCTATCTCGGCACGGCCTTGCTGTTCGTCCTGCTGGCCGGCATCCTGGCGCACATGGTGTCGACTATCGGCGCTTATCCGCTTCAGCCTCTCCGGCGAGGGCGGGCTCAACGACGGCACCATCTATTCCTGCGTGATGCTCGGCCTGTTCTTCCTTGGCGTCGAGGAGGCGGGCGGCTATGCGAGCGGCTGGGCGGTGCCGCTCGCACTATGGGGCATTGCGGCAGGACTTGGCACCGGCTGGCTGATGGGGCGCACCGTGGTGCAACTGGTGCTGACGGTCATTGTCATTTCCGTGGTGGTGCATAACATTTCCGCCACGCCGTTGTTGGACCTGTATACCGGCGGCGCAGGGAGCGAGCCATTGTCCGGCTTGGTATCGATAAAAATCAGCGCAAACTTGTCATCCATCTGGAAAAGAGCTATGAGAATGCTGGCGTTCCCGGTAATTGCGATCGGATTTTCGGAAAATTTGCTCGTCAATTGGGTAACGCGATGAACATGCAAGTCGTTACCCATAGTCCAAATTTTGGTGAAACAAAAGACTACCCTCATCCTATCCACTTCCTGCCCGACACAGCCGTGTGCGAATATGTGGATTCGGAGGGGCTTGGTATCGTAAATAGCCGGGAAGGATATGCCTTTGAGTATGCCAAGGCATTGAAAGACTAATTCTCGGATTTCATGCCATTGGCAGGTCACTCATGCGCAGCCGGAACTCCTGCGCATCGATATCGGCCTAATACAGGCCGCCGGATGCCGCATCGACCAACAACGACCCGCTGATCGGCGCACTGGCGATTGCCTTTTCCATCCTGGTGTCGATGATGCCCGGCCTGAGCATGAA
>DATLIB010000030.1:0-8709 GCA_035539595.1 Noviherbaspirillum sp. | reverse complement strand
GTCTTGTAGGCGCGCACGCCCTCAAACACGCCCATGCCGTAATGCAGCGAGTGTGTCAGTAGATGGATAGTGGCGTCACGCCACTCGATCAACTCGCCGTCTTTCCAGATTTTTCCGTCGCGGTCTGCCATGGACATGGGGGAACCCTCCATCATTGATGCAAAAGCTCGATTCTAGCCGATTCAAACAAGGGGGAAAATTCATCGGTAGAATGTGATGCGGATGTTGATGTGTGGCAACTTGTACGCCGCAGTGGTCTTCGCATTACTGCCTCGGCTAGTGACCCACTAGTTAGCTACAGCTATCAACATTCGAACATGGCGGCGTTGCAAAGGCCGAAAATTCCCCGACTCGACAATATGGGCAACATGCAAGCAAGTACAACACAACAAGTTTCCGGTGATGTCGAGAAACGCGCCTTCCGTGACGGTTTCGCTGCCGGTCTACCGACCATGCCGGGCATTTTCGCCTGGGGAATGGTGACCGGGATGGCGATGGTAAAAAGTGGCTTGACCATCTGGCAAGCGCTGGGCATGACCTTTCTGGCATTCGCTGGCTCGGCACAACTGGCCTCGCTACCGTTGATCGTGGCGAACGTGCCAATCTGGGTGGTATTTGTCACGGCACTGGTGGTGAACTTGCGCTTTGTCATTTTTGCCGCGGCGATCGCTCCTCATTTCGCGCATTTGCCTTGGTACAAGCGCGTGTGGATCGGGTATTTCAATGCGGATATCACGATGGCCTTGTTCCCACGCCGGTTTCCTGCTGAAACGGTGTCCAATCCGGCGGGGAAGCTGGCTTTCTTCAACGGCATCGGCTATCCGAATTGGTGCGCGTGGCAGGCTGGTTCGGTGGCCGGTATTCTGCTCGCCAGCCAGATTCCGGAAAGCTGGGGCATCGGCTTCGCCGGCACGCTAGCCTTGCTGGCCATTACTGTTCCGCTGGTTGTCAATGCCGCCGCACTTGCCGGAGTAGTTGTGGCTAGCGGCGTGGCCGTGGCTGCGGTGGGACTTCCTTACCGGCTGGGGCTTCTGTGCGCCGTGATCGCCGGTATGGTGGCGGCGATGCTGGTCGATATGGTTATCGATAAAAAGAAGGAGCAGGCATGAATGCCTTCGATACCTGGCTAACCATCGTCTTGCTGACGCTTGCCACTATTTTGACGAGAAGTTCGTTCTTTTTTCTCGGACATGCCGTCAAGTTGACACCAAAAGTGCAGCATGCCCTGCGTTATGCTCCTGCTGCAGCGCTGGCTGCGATCGTTGCGCCGGATTTGGTCATGGCGGAAGGGGCGCTACATCTCACCTTGACCAACCCGAAACTGGTGGCAGGGCTCGGTGCGACGGTGTTTTTCCTGACGACGCGACATTTGCTCTGGACTATCGTGTTTGGCATGGCCCTTTACAGTTTGCTGCGTATCAGCATGTAAGGCCAAAACGGTTTTGGCAAGAAGGGTGGTGCGGTAAAATAGCGGTTTTTCCATTCTTTCAATTCTTGTCCGGTAGCCATGCAATTCAACCGATTGAGCGACCTCATCGCACGCAACCAACTCCAGGGAAAACGCGTTTTTATTCGCGCTGATCTTAATGTGCCGCAGGACGATGTCGGCAATATTACTGAAGATACCCGCATCCGAGCCTCTGTGCCGGCAATCGAACAGGCGCTGCAGGCTGGCGCCGCCGTGATGGTTACCTCCCATCTCGGGCGCCCTACGGAAGGGGAGTTCAAGCCGGAAGATTCGTTGGCGCCGATCGCCAAACGCTTGTCCGAGTTACTCGGCAAGCCAGTCGAACTCAAGCAGAACTGGGTAGATGGTGTCGATGTTGCGCCCGGCCAAGTCGTTTTGCTGGAGAACTGCCGCGTTAACAAGGGCGAGAAAAAGAACAGCGACGAGTTGGCACAAAAGATGGCCAAGCTGTGCGACGTCTATGTCAACGATGCCTTTGGTACCGCGCACCGTGCCGAGGCGACTACCCACGGTATCGCGAAATTTGCTCCGGTTGCCGCCGCCGGCCCCTTGCTGGCAGCGGAGCTGGATGCCCTCGGCAAAGCGCTGGGTCAACCGGCGCGGCCCTTGGCGGCGATTGTCGCCGGTTCCAAGGTCTCTACCAAGCTCACCATCCTCAAAACCCTGGCAGACAAGGTCGATAACTTGATCGTCGGCGGTGGCATTGCCAATACGTTCATGCTGGCTGCCGGTCTCAAGATTGGCAAATCCTTGGCCGAGGCAGAACTGGTCGGCGAAGCCAAGGCCATCATCGACATGATGGCCAAGCGCGGAGCATCGGTGCCGATTCCGCTGGACGTGGTGTGCGCCAAGGAGTTTGCCGCGACTGCCGCGGCCACGATCAAGGATGTGAAGGATGTGGCCGACGACGACATGATTCTGGACATTGGTCCGCAGACCGCAGCACTGCTGGCGCAACAGATCGCGCAGGCCGGCACCGTTGTATGGAACGGCCCGGTCGGCGTCTTCGAATTTGATCAATTTGGCGAAGGCACCAAGACGCTGGCGTTGGCGATCGCCGAATCCAAGGCATTTTCGATTGCCGGCGGTGGCGATACGCTGGCGGCAATTGCCAAATACAACATTGCCGATAAGATCGGTTACATCTCCACCGGCGGTGGTGCCTTCCTGGAATTCCTGGAAGGCAAGACCTTGCCTGCGGTGGATATCCTATTGCAGCGCGCTCAATAATCATTGGGCGTTTGGGCGGAGTCAAGCGCTGTCTTGATCCGCCGCTTGTCAAAGGTTCTTGCATGTATAGAGCTACCAAAATCGTTGCTACCGTCGGTCCTGCGTCGAGTACGCTGGATATCCTTACGCAGATGATCAAGGCCGGGGTCAATGTCGTGCGCTTGAATTTCTCCCACGGCACGGCGCAAGACCATATCGACCGCGCTGGCCTCGTACGGCAGGCGGCAGCTGCTTGCAACCGCGAAGTGGCCATCATGGCTGACTTGCAGGGACCGAAAATCCGTATCGGCAAGTTCGAGAACGGCAAGATTTTTCTGGAGAACGGCAGCAAGTTCGTTCTGGATGCCGCCTGTGAGCTTGGTAACCAAGCGCAGGTTGGGCTCGATTACAAGGAATTGCCGCGCGATTTGCGGCCGGCGGATGTGCTGTTGCTCAACGACGGTCTGATTGTGCTGGTGGTTGACAAGGTGATCGGCAGTGCCATCCATACTACGGTCAAAATTGGTGGTGAACTGTCGAACAACAAAGGCATCAATCGCCTTGGTGGTGGTTTGTCGGCACCGGCGCTGACTGCCAAGGATATGGAAGACATCAAAACGGCGATGAGCTTCCAGGCTGATTACGTTGCGGTGTCCTTTCCCAAGAGCGCGACCGACATGGTCATGGCGCGGCAGCTGGCGAATATCGCTGGCGAAGCATACAGGCACAAACCGCAAATGATCGCCAAGATCGAACGGGCGGAAGCCATTCCCGTTTTGCAGGATATCCTCGACGCGTCCGACGGTATCATGGTTGCTCGCGGCGATCTCGCCGTGGAAGTCGGCAACGCGGCAGTGCCTGCGCTGCAAAAGCGCATGATCAAGATGGCGCGTGCATCCAACAAGCTGGCGATCACCGCGACGCAGATGATGGAGTCGATGATCGTCAATGCGGTACCGACCCGCGCCGAAGTCTCGGACGTGGCCAATGCCGTGTTGGATGGCACCGATGCCGTCATGACTTCCGCCGAAACCGCGTCCGGAAAATATCCGGTTGAAACGGTGGAGACCATGGCGGCTGTTTGCCGGGAGGCGGAAAAATCCGACATCGTCAAACTCGATGCTGATTTTCTGAATGCCACTTTTACCCGCATTGACCAATCGATTGCCTATGGTGCGCTATTCACCGCCTACCATCTGCGGGTAAAGGCGATTGCGGCCCTGACAGAGTCCGGTTCGACCGCGCTGTGGATGAGCCGTCACAACATCGACGTTCCGATTTTTGCCATTACGCCGATCCTTGGTACACAGCGCAAGGTGGCGCTGTATCGCAACGTCACTACGTTTGAGCTGGCACATTCATCTGACCATGAAGCCGTGTTGAAGGAGGCGCAGGATTTGCTTCTGGCTAAAGGCGTGGTGCAGAAGGGTGACATGATCGTTGTCACCTGGGGCGAGCCGATGGGCCAGGTCGGTGGTACCAACGCCTTGAAGATCATGAAGATCGGCGAATACTAATAGGACTTATGCAAAACCGCCCCCAGCCGCGTTGTGTTGCCTTGTCGTACTAGATGACCTGCCTGCGGCAACACGCCTTGCTGGGACAATTTTGCGTAAGTCCTAACTAATTTTTATTGTTTGGAGAAATCTCATGCCTCTCGTATCCATGCGCCAATTGCTCGACCACGCCGCCGAAAACGGCTATGGTCTGCCGGCATTTAACGTCAACAACCTGGAGCAGGTCACCGCCATCATGGAGGCTGCCGATGAAGTCGGTGCGCCGGTGATCATGCAGGCGTCTGCTGGTGCCCGCAAATACGCCGGCGAAGCCTTCCTGCGCCACCTGATTTCGGCAGCGGTGGAGGCTTACCCGCACATTCCGGTGGTGATGCACCAGGACCATGGCCAGTCGCCGGCGGTTTGCATGGCCGCGATCAAATCCGGTTTCACGTCGGTGATGATGGACGGTTCGCTGATGGAAGATGGCAAATCGGTCGCCAGCTATGAATACAACGTGGAAGTGTCGCGCAAGGTGGTCGAGTTTTCGCATGCCATCGGTGTCACCGTCGAAGCCGAACTCGGCGTACTCGGCTCGCTGGAAACAATGAAGGGCGACAAGGAAGACGGCCACGGTGCGGAAGGCACCATGACCCGTGAACAGTTGCTTACCGATGTCAACCAGGCAGCCGATTTCGTCAAATTGACCCAATGCGACGCGCTGGCCATCGCCATCGGTACCTCGCACGGCGCCTACAAGTTCTCGCGTAAGCCGACCGGCGACATTCTTGCCATCGAGCGCATCAAGGAAATCCACACGCGCATTCCGAATACGCACCTGGTAATGCACGGCTCGTCGTCGGTGCCGCAGGAGCTGCTGGCCGAAATCCGCGAATTCGGCGGCGACATGAAGGAAACCTATGGCGTTCCAGTCGAAGAAATCCAGGAAGGCATCAAGCACGGCGTGCGCAAGATCAACATCGATACCGACATCCGCCTTGCGATGACAGGGGCGATTCGCCGTTTCCTGATGGAAAATCCATCCAAGTTCGATCCACGCGATTACCTGAAGCCGGCACGTGAAGCCGCGAAAAAGGTCGTGAAATCACGCTTCCTGTCCTTCGGTTGTGAAGGGCAGGCGTTGAAGATCAAGCCGATCTCCTTGGAAAAGATTGCCGAAAAGTACAAAAAAGGCGAACTCGCCCAGATCGTGCAGTAAAATCCGGCCCTGGCAACAAACCAACCGGCGGCGTGTAATGGCACCCGCCGGTTTAGGTGATTTCCGGGATTCTTCACCCCATTGGCGTGGTGCAGACGGGATGCGAAGCAAGGCGCAACGAGTGCCGTGTGGCGAGCCACACACACGAGGTGCAACGCCGCAGCGCACCCGTATGCGACGCGAAAATGGGAGGAAGGTCCCCGGAAATCACCTTAGCTTTTTGGAAACCTTATGAACAGCCTGTACCAATCCACCATTCACTCCCTGCCGCTGCTCGGTCGCGGCAAGGTCCGCGACAATTACGCGGTCGGCGACGACAAAATCCTGATCGTGACCAGCGATCGCTTGTCGGCGTTCGATGTCGTCATGAATGAACCGATCCCCGGCAAGGGGAAGGTGCTGAATCAGATGTCCGATTTCTGGTTTGGCAAGCTGGGCGATATCGTGCCCAATCACTTGACCGGCATCGCACCGGAATCCGTGGTGCAGGCGGATGAGGCCGATCAGGTGCGCGGTCGCGCCGTGGTTGCAAAGCGTCTGCAACCGATCCTGGTGGAAGCGGTGGTGCGCGGCTATATCATCGGCTCCGGCTGGAAGGATTATCAGGCGACCGGTGCCATTTGCGGCATCGCCCTGCCGCAAGGATTGCGCCAGGCAGACAAGCTCGCCACACCGATTTTCACGCCGGCGGCCAAGGCCGACATCGGCGAGCACGATGAAAACATCAGTTTCGCCGAGATGGAGAATCGCATCGGCAAGGAACTGGCTGCGAAAATGCGCGATGTCAGTATCAGCTTGTATCAGACCGCAGCAGACTATGCGGCCACGCGCGGCATTATCATCGCCGACACCAAGTTTGAATTCGGCCTCGACGACAACGGTACGCTGCATCTGATGGATGAGGTGCTGACCGCCGATTCGTCGCGCTTCTGGCCGGCTGATTCCTATGCGCCCGGCATGTCGCCGCCGTCGTTCGACAAGCAGTTCGTGCGCGACTATCTGGAAACCCTGAGCGACTGGAACAAGACCGCGCCTGCGCCGGCCTTGCCTGCGGACGTGATCGAGAAAACCGGTGCCAAATACCGCGAGGCGCTGGAGCGCCTGACAGGCGCTACGCTGAAGGACTGACATGACGAGCCAAGCCACGAATACGCCCTTGGTGGGCGTCGTAATGGGTTCCTCTTCCGACTGGGATGTCATGCAGCATGCAGTCGCCATGCTGAAAGACTTCGGTATTCCGCACGAGGCGCAAGTCATTTCCGCACACCGGATGCCGGACCAGATGTTTGCCTATGCTGAATCTGCAAGGCAGCGTGGCTTGCGCGCTATCATCGCCGGCGCTGGCGGGGCGGCACATCTGCCCGGTATGCTGGCGGCGAAGACCATCGTGCCGGTACTGGGCGTCCCCGTACCGTCCAAGTAACTGCGGGGCGAAGACTCGTTATTGTCCATCGTGCAGATGCCCAAGGGGATTCCGGTTGCCACCTTTGCCATCGGCGAAGCCGGTGCGGCCAACGCCGCCTTGACGGCGATTGCGATGCTCGCGGCGAACGATGACCGGCTGGCTGCGCAGCTACAGGAATTTCGCGACAAGCAGACGCAGACAGCACTCGCAATGACACTGCCAGCATGAACGACAAGTTTCAATCCTTCATCCCGTCCGCTGCGCCCGCTACCTGGCTCGGCGTCATGGGCGGCGGTCAGTTGGGCCGCATGTTTGTGCATGCCGCGCAACAAATGGGATACAAGGTTGCCGTACTGGAGCCTTCCCGCGATTGCCCCGCCGGCCATGCTGCCGATCACTTGCTATGCGCCGATTACGGCGACGAGGCGGCGTTGGCGGCGTTGGCGGAACAATGTGCCGCCGTCACCACGGAATTTGAAAACGTACCGGCCCAGAGTCTCCTGTTCCTGGCATCCCGCACCTTCGTAGCACCTGCTGCGGCGTGTGTCTCAATTGCTCAGGACCGTATTGAGGAAAAACGTTTTTTCACCGCTTGCGCGCCTGTGTCTGGTGTATTGCCGGCGCCCTATCAAGCGATCTCTTCCGAAGAAGACATCGCGGCCATCCCGGACGCATTGTTCCCCGGCATCCTGAAAACGGTGCGCATGGGGTATGACGGCAAGGGACAGGTAAGGGTAAAAACGCGTGATGAGGTGCGTGCCGCATTTGCCGATATGCAGGGCGTTGCCTGCGTGCTGGAAAAGATGCTGCCGCTGGCATACGAGATTTCCGTACTTACTGCGCGCGGTATCGATGGACAATCGGTGGTGTATCCGATCGCTGAAAACGTACACCGCGACGGCATCCTGTTTACGACGACGGTGCCCGGTCCTAACGTTTGTGCCGAGTCTGCCGGCAAGGCGCAAGCGGCGGCGTTGGCGATCATCGCGCGGCTTGGTTATGTCGGCGTTCTGTGCATTGAATTTTTCGTCCTGCAGGACGGCACGCTAGTGGTCAATGAAATGGCGCCGCGTCCCCACAATAGCGGGCACTACACCATCGATGCCTGTATCACCAGTCAGTTCGCCCAGCAGGCGCGGGCAATGGCGCGTCTGCCGTTGGGCGATGTGCGTCAACACTCGCCGGCAGTCATGCTCAACATTCTCGGCGACGTGTGGTTCGACGGCGACAGCGAGCAGCCGCGTGAACCGGCATGGGACAAGGTGCTGGCGCTGCCCGGTGCCAATCTGCACCTGTACGGCAAGGATGACGCACGACGCGGCCGCAAGATGGGGCATGTCACCTTCGTCGCGCCTACTCTTGAGCAGGCGCAGGCCAGCTTGCGTGCTGCCTGCGACATTCTTGGCATTGCCGCCTGATCGTACGGAAACACCTCTTCATGCACGGCATCGATCTGTCCGCCATTGAGGACGCAGCACGTAAACTGGAACAGGGCCGGCTGGTTGCCTTTCCGACCGAGACGGTATACGGCCTTGGCGCAGATGCGGAGAATCCGTCTGCAGTTGCTGCCATTTATGCTGCCAAAGGGCGTCCATCCAATCATCCGGTGATCGTTCACCTTGCTCCTGGGGCGGACATCGGGTACTGGGCAGAGGCTATTCCCGATGAGGCACACAAGCTGGTCGAAGCATTCTGGCCAGGACCGCTGAGTCTCATTCTCAAGCGTGTCAGGCATATTCCCGACGCCGTCTCCGGCGGCCAGGATTCCATTGGTTTGCGTTGCCCGTCGCATCCTGTCGCACAAGCGTTGCTGCAGGCATTCAAAGAGGGGAAGGGCGGTGTCGCCGCCCCGTCTGCCAACAAATTCGGCCGCGTCAGCCCCACAACGGCACAGCATGTACGCGACGAGTTC
>DATLIB010000029.1:0-7186 GCA_035539595.1 Noviherbaspirillum sp. | reverse complement strand
GACGAACTGGAAAAGGAATACCAGGTGTCGCGCATTACCTTGCGCGCCTCCCTCAACCAGCTTGAAGAGTTGGGCATCATCCGGCGCACGCGCGGTCTGGGCACGTTTGTGGCCAAGGACTTGTCGGAGCAGCGCTGGTACAAGCTAGCCAACACTTTTGATGAATTGGTCGAGGCGGTGGCCAACCTGAAGATTCGGCTGCTGCCGATCGAGCATGAGGAACAGGCGCTGGTCCCGGCCTTTGCCTTTGGCGAGGTCGGCCCGGCGTATCACCGGCTCAGGCGCGTGCACTACCACAACGACGTGCCTTACTGCCTCATCGATATCTATCTCGACAAGCAGATTTTCGACTCCGACCCGGCAGGGTTCAGCAACGCGCCGATCGTGCCGCAACTGGCGGCGCGCACCGATGTGGAAGTCGCGCACGCCCGGCAGATCATGCGCATCACCGTGTCGGACGAGGACACGGCATCGTACCTGGACATCGGCGTCGGCGATCCGATTGCGGATGTGTGCCGTACTTTTCTGGACGAAGACAAACGCATCATCTACTACGCGCATATCCAGTATCCGGCGCAAATGATTCAGATCGACACCGACCTCCTGCAGGGAGCGGCGCGGTCCAATAAAAAGAAGACGGGCAAAAAAGCACGTTCTACGCACAAGTCAGAAATATAGGCGGCGGTAACGTCGCCTCGGTTTCCGGCCTCTGTGCACATAAAACCAGGACTTACGCAAAATTGTCCCAGCAACGCGTGTTGCCGCAGACAGTACATCTAGTACGACAAGGCAACACAACGCGGCTGGGGCGGTTTTGCGTAAAACCTAACATAGACGAAAAGATCAGGTCGGCAATGCATAGGGAAGGGGCTTGAAAGCGAGTGCAGGGCCTTGCGCCGAACCCAGATGGATCGTCCCCTCCTCGGCAGCGGCGGTCTTCAGTTCTACCAGGCAGTCGCTGCCCTCCTGTAAGTTAGGCTCTGCATTGACCACCATGCCGCAGGGTTGGTCCGGGTCAGTGCTTGCAAAAACTTCCATGCCTGCTTTGACTTCGGTTGTGGCAAGCGATGCCAGTAACATCCGCCGCTTGAGTTTGCCAAGGTATTGGCTGCGGGCCACGATTTCCTGGCCTGGATAGCAGCCTTTTTTGAAGTTGACACCACCTATCAATTCGAAATTGATCATTTGCGGGACAAACTGTTCTTGTGTCGGCTGGGTGACTTGCGGTGTGCCGGCGTGGATTTCGGTCAGGCGCCACACGGACGTTCCTACTGGTGTCAGCTGCGTTGTCAATGCGGGCCACGCCTGCTCGGCAAGAGAAAGGGGGGCGATCCACTGGAAGCGTGGAGTACCGAGGGCCTCGTTCATGCGAATTAGTGTGCCGGCTTCGTTCTCGATTTTTTCCAAGGGGGAGGACGGTAGCGTCGGGAACCACTTGATCAAGGCGTCCGAGGCTGCTTGTCCGCCCACGCCGAGCACTACCTGACTATCCGATGCATCGATGAGTTTTGCCTTGGCGCGCAAAACGAACATCTGCAAACGCTTTTGCACCGCAGTCTGAATCTGTGCAGGCAGCTGCAGCATGATGGCATCGGCCGTCTTCCACATCAGCAGCGTGGCGAGCAGGCGGCCTTTAGGCGAACAATATCCTGCCAGGCGTGCTTCCGTCATGCTCAGATGCTCGACATCGTTGGTCAATTGATTGTGCAAGAAGGATGCCGCATCTTCGCCTGTGGCGGCGATCAGGCCGAGGTCGGTCAGCGGTGCGACATAACCTGGCGGCAGGATGCCATTGACCTGATGTCCCTCAAAGCCAAGAATTTCAGGTGTTCCGGATTGGTTGAGGCGCGCACCGGAACGAGTTAAAAATTGCAACCATGCGTTCATAAAGTCAGTCATAGGGTGAAAAATTATTGCCTTAGGGCCCGCGCAGTAATAAGTTGTGCGTTTTGGCGGTCGTAGCGGGATGCGTTGCGGAGAGCAACGCCGCAACGCGCCTGCTACGGACAGCAAAAATGTGCAACTTATTACTGCGCGGGCCCTTAGCCATTATCATGCATGGCTTGATTATAGTGAGGTCTGAAAGAGCGTGTTGGGACTGCGTCCTGCTGCCGTAGGACGATTTTGTGTTTTGTACAAGGTATGAGGTTGATGAAGAAATTTCTGACGGCTATCGTTTTGTTGGCCATTCTCAGTAGTGCTGCACTCGGGTTCTGGGCCTATCAACCCATTACAGGACGAACGGAGGCGCCGATCGGGTTTGCCGTTGAATCCGGTAGCAGCGTAAGAAGCACTGTGCAGCAGGTCGCCCGCGCCGGAGTCCCGGTTAATCCGGATCTGCTAGGCCTGCTGGTCCGACTTAGCGGGAAAAGTGCGAAACTCAAGGCCGGTCATTATGAGCTCAAGCCAGGAACCACGCCGCTGGCCTTGATAGATCAATTGGTACGCGGCGAATTCGCACAAGAATCGTTGGCGGTCATCGAAGGCTGGACATTTAAGCAGATGCGGCAGGCGATTGCCACGCATCCGGCCCTCAAGCATGACTCTGTCGCCTTGTCGGACAAGGAATTGATGGCCAGGGTCGCACCTGGCTACGCCATGCCGGAAGGTCTGTTTTTTCCTGATACGTATTTGTTCGCCAAGGGAGCGAGCGATTTGCAGGTTTACCGACAGGCGCATGCGCTGCTGCTGAAACGCCTGAATGAGGCATGGGCCAAGCGGGACCAGTCCTTGCCCTACAAATCACCGTACGAAGGGTTGACCATGGCCTCCATCATCGAAAAGGAAACCGGCGATAAATCGGAGCGCAAGCTGGTTGCAGCCGTTTTTGTCAACCGGCTCAAGCAAGGGATGCTGCTGCAAACCGATCCCACGGTCATTTATGGGATGGGCGAAAGATTCCAAGGCAATATTCGCAAGCGCGACCTGACCACGGATACGCCTTATAACACCTACACTCGCGCCGGGCTGCCGCCAACGCCCATCGCCTTGCCCGGTGCGGAATCGTTGGAAGCGGCAATGAACCCTGCCAAATCGAACGTGTTGTACTTCGTGTCCAAGGGGAACGGCCGCAGTCACTTCTCCACGAACCTTGTTGACCATAACCATGCGGTTAATAAATACCAGCGATAATGCCGGGTGCATCCGAAAAGCAGGAAACATCCATGACTCTTGGTAAATTCATCACCTTCGAAGGAATCGACGGCGCTGGTAAATCGACGCATATTGCGTTCGTTGCCGAACTGTTGCGGGCGGCTGGAAAAACTGTCGTTGTGACGCGTGAGCCAGGCGGTACCCCACTGGGTGAAAAACTGCGTGAGCTGTTGTTGCAGGAAACAATGCATCTGGAAACAGAGGCGCTGCTGATGTTCGCCGCGCGTCGCGAACACTTGGCACAGGTGATTGAACCGGCTCTGGCACGCGGCGACTGGATTATTTCCGACCGATTTACCGATGCCAGTTTCGCCTATCAGGGGGGCGGCAGAAAGCTGCCCGTGGAAAAGCTCAATGTGCTTGAACAATGGGTGCATCCGCATCTGCAGCCCGACTTGACATTGCTGTTCGACGTGCCGCTGGCCGTGGCGCGTACTCGACTCGACGCGACCCGCACGTTAGACAAATTCGAACAGGAGAAGGACGTTTTTTTCGAGGCGGTCCGACAGGGATACCTGCAACGCGCGGCCCACTTTCCCCAGCGCTTTCGGATCATCGATTCGACCAAGTCTGTTTCCGAAGTGCGTGCGGAACTTGAAGAAATTGTCGCCACTATCCGCTGACCCAGGCTGACTGTCATGACTTCTTCTCTCTATCCTTGGCAAGACTCTGCGTGGCTGCAATTGCAGCAATTGCGCCAGCGTCTGCCCCACGCAATTTTGTTCCATGGACCGGAAGGGATCGGCAAAACCGGTTTTGCTGAACGTTTCGCGCAATCCCTGTTGTGCCAAAGGCCTGCCAGCGCCGGTCATCCCTGTGGTGCGTGCGACGCATGCGGCTGGTTTGCACAGTACAGCCACCCGGACTACCGCCGCGTCCGGCCGGAGGCGCTTGACGAAGACGATGGCGCAGAGGAGGGCGACGCTACGGAGGGGAAAAAGGCTGCCAAAAGCAAGGCTCCGTCCAAGGAAATCAAGATCGACCAAATTCGCGCCTTGGCCGATTTCATGAACGTCTCGACGCACCGCCAAGGCATGCGCGTGATCCTGCTGCATCCGGCAGAAGCCTTGAATACCGCTGCTGCAAACGCACTGCTCAAGACGCTGGAAGAGCCGCCACCGAATACCATGTTCCTGCTGGTTTCCAACAGTCTCGACCGGTTGTTGCCAACAATCCTTTCGCGTTGCCGCAAATTCGCGTTGGCCATGCCAGTTCAGGACGAGGCGCTTGCCTGGCTCAAGGCGCAGGGTGTCAATGATGCGGATGTGTGGCTGGCAGAGCAGGGTGGGGCACCGCTTGCCGCCCAAGCCTTGGCACAGGCGGAAACGCGCGACACCATGGACGAACTGCTGCGGCTGCTGGCGCGGCCGGGAGTGGAAGCCGCCCTGAAAACGGCCGAAAAATTGCAAAAAGCGCCAGTGCTCGACTTGGTCGCCGGCATGCAGCGCTGGCTGTACGACGTGTTTTCCCTCAAACTTTCGGGCAGAATCCGTTATTATCCGCGGTATCAGAAAGAGTTGACTGCGCTCGCCAAACAGGCCGAGGTCAGCGATTTACTCCGTGCGCTCAAGGCCGCCAAGGATCGGCGGGCGGTGGCCGAGCATCCCTTGTCGGCGCGGCTTTTTATCGAGGATATGTTGTTGGATTATTCATCCCTGTTTCCTTCGTAGTTTTAATCGCACTAGAGGAAAATGATGGCCGATACTTCTGTGACTCCGACGCTGGGCGCCAATACCGCCGCCGCCGTTGCGCGTCCTTCGGTCCTTTCGCTGCCGATCAAGGAAAAAGCCGCGCTCTATGCCGCCTACATGCCGTTTCTTGCGAACGGCGGGATTTTCGTCCCAACCAACAAACCTTACAAGATCGGCGATGAAATCTATCTGATCCTGACACTGATGGACGACCCGACCAAATACCCCATCGCAGGGAAAATCGCATGGGTGACGCCAGCCGGTGCGACCAATAATAAGGCGCAAGGCATCGGTGTACATTTTTCTTCGGATGAAAGCGGACAGCGTGTGAAAGCCCGGATCGAAGAACTGCTCGGTGCCGCGCTACGCTCCTCGCGCGCCACACATACTTTGTAACGACAACCATTTTCGTACATGTCATTTACGCATCGCATTGCACGCGTGGAGGATTTGCCTGCCATCGTCGCGATCTACAACAGTACGGTGTCGTCGCGCCAGGTCACGGCGGACACCAACCCCGTCACGGTCGAGTCACGCCATGCATGGTTTGCCGAGCACTCACCGGATCGGCGCCCGTTGTGGGTGGCGGAGCAAGACGGGCAAGTGACCGGCTGGTTGTCTTATTCGAATTTCTACGGGCGACCCGCTTATGCAGGTACTGCTGAATTGTCGATTTACCTGCGTGAAGATATGCGCGGTAAGGGCTTGGGGCGCTATTTCCTGACACAGTCCATCGCTTTTGCGCCACAAATTGGTGTGCATACCTTGCTCGGTTTTATTTTCGGCCACAACGTACCCAGCCTGAAGTTGTTTGATGGATTCGGGTTCGAGCGCTGGGCCAACATGCCGCGGGTCGCAACGCTCGACGGCATTGAACGCGACCTCGTTATCGTCGGCAAACGCGTGGCCTGACGGCTTGCGTTAGGGCCCTTGCGCCGCGCCAGAACCAATGCCGCACGACGGCGTAAAATGCACACATGTATATCGATTCCCATTGCCACATTAATTTCCCTGAACTGTCGTCCCGCTTGCCGGAAATTTTCGGCAAGATGACCGACAATCAGGTTACGCACGCCTTATGTGTTTCCGTCAACTTGCCGGAATTTCCACAAGTACTGGAACTTGCGAAGAATTACCCGCACATTTACGCCTCGGTGGGTGTGCATCCAGACTATGAAGATACGCCCGAGCCCAGTGTTGAAGACTTGGTGCGCTTGGCATCGCATCAGAAAATCGTCGCAATCGGCGAGACTGGACTGGATTATTACCGGCTGGAGGGCGACCTGGAATGGCAACGTGAGCGTTTTCGCACCCATATTCGCGCCTCACGCATAACAGGGAAGCCGCTGATCATCCATACGCGTTCTGCTTCCGCAGACACTATTCGCATCATGCGCGAAGAGGGTGCGGGAACGAATACAGGTGGCGCTGGCGGTGTCATGCATTGCTTTACCGAATCGCTGGAGGTGGCCGAAGCAGCTATGGAGATGGGGTTTTACATTTCGTTTTCCGGCATTGTTACGTTCAAAAGCGCGAAGGAATTGCAGGCAGTGGCGTCTGCGGTACCGCTGGAATATATGCTGATCGAAACCGATTCGCCTTATCTAGCCCCCGTACCGCACCGTGGAAAAGTCAATGAGCCTGGCCTTGTACGGCATGTTGCCGAATTTTTGGCGAAGCTGAAAGACATTCCGCTTGAACGGGTCGCGCAGCAGACGACGGATAATTTTTTCTCGTTATTCAAGATCGCACCATAAGGCTACCTGCTTGAACGCCATGCAAAACAAAAACATTTCCCACGGTCGCAGAAAATGCCTTGTCTTGCTTGCCGGCGTAACAGCTGCGATGCCGCTGACCACGCTGGCCGGCGCGTATGATGACTTTTTCCGTGCAGTCAAGATCGACAATGCTTCCATGGTCACCTCACTGCTGGCACGCGGGCTCGAGCCCAACCTGATCGAGCCGGAACGCGGTGACACCGGTCTTATTCTCGCGCTACGCGAGAATTCGATGAAAGTCTTCCACGTATTGCTGAATGCGAAGGATGTCGATCTGGAGGTCCAAGCCAGGAATGGTGACAACGCGCTGATGATCGCCTGCTACAACGGAAACAGGCCGGCAGTCGAGGCGCTTATCGCCAAAGGTGCGGAAATCAATAGACCCGGCTGGACACCGCTGCATTACGCCGCGTCGATTGGCAATAACGAAATTGTTCGAATTCTGCTGGACAAGGCCGCCTACATCGACGCCGAATCGCCGAATAAAACCACCCCGATCATGATGGCCGCACGCGGCGGCCACATTTGGACGGTCAAGCTTCTTCTGGACGAAGGGGCGGATGC
>DATLIB010000028.1:0-10496 GCA_035539595.1 Noviherbaspirillum sp. | reverse complement strand
AACGATATTTTTCCTGCGCAAAAGACCACGCCGCATTTTCCCCATGACAGGTATCAAGATTGAACGGTGCATCACTGCTAGGATGTTTGTTGACCTTGCAGAACGTGCCAACCAAGACCAACCTGCCATGCAGATCGAGACCATCGGAAAGTACCAGCTTCACCTTATTGCGAATGAGCTTTCTTCAGGAGGATGGGATCCGTTTGTCACGATCTTCGTGTTTGACGAGTCCATCCAGGACTTCCGCTGCGTTCTTGAAAAACATCATGCTGCCGAACAAGCGTTTGATCACTATGACGATGCCATCGAGGCAGCCCGGCGCGTCGGAACCGCATGGATCGAAGAAGGCAAACTTGGAGACGCCCGGCGACAGGTGTAAACTAAGCCGTATTGCAGTCACGGGCTCCTACCTGCGTCGCGTTGCAACGGAGCTTGACATAATGCAATGCCCTTTTTTTTCCACTGGGTATGATAGGCCCCAAGCCAATACCGCTTCCTCTCACCGTTTATCAAGCAGCCGATGATGGTCCCGATCCATACGCATTACGACAATCTGAAAGTCGCGCGCAATGCTCCGCCGGAAGTTATCCGAGCGGCGTATAAAACGCTGTCGCAAAAATACCATCCGGATCGTAACGGCAACAGTCCCGAGGCGATACGTGTGATACAGATCATCAATTCCGCCTACGCGGTATTGTCCGATCCGGAAAAACGGCGCGAACACGACGAGTGGATTGCCCACGCCGAAGACCAACCACGCCACCATGCGGAAAACATGGAGACCCTCCTTACACGCGAACGGAAAAGATCGCCACGCAGGCGACACCGTAAATCCCTGTTCGCTTTCTTGCGCCCTCGCCATGAGCCGTCACTGAATCTTCATAGACTACTGGACAAGGCCCGCATGACACTGGATGTCTTTTCCCGGAAACTGTTCCGTAAAACCTGACGTCGGATTCTCTCGTTCGAAAGAATCCTTCCCGTGCAAACGCACAGGAATAAAGTATGCTTTTTCAGGCCAGCCTTTCAAGCTTGAGCAGGCGCAAAGATTCTCCAGCATCATCCAAATTTTGTTTTCCACCAACCGGTGGTGAACTATAAAGAAACGGTCATGTGATGAAAAACTCGCGATGGCCACAAGCAAACAACCAGGCAAGCCGCGCACGCCCCGGAAAAAAACCGAACGTCAGGTTACCGACGGCAACACCGCTCCTGCAAGTACCGCCGCTGCCTCGCCAGCCTTCTCCTTAGGCGATAAATTCGCGCGCACTACCGCGCCACGCGAACTCAACGACCCCGAAAAGCGAAAAAAATGGGGACTGCCCGCTTTGGACGAACCCGACAAACGCGGCCAGTACATCGTCGAATTGAATGTGGAACACCTTGGCGGTCTGCCCGGTGCCACCAGTGATTTCCTCAAGCTTTACAACCAGGTCGTCGGCGGCGTCGAAGCAGCCCCTCCTCCCTTGCGCATCGCCAAGTCCTATTACCGCTGCGAGTTCACCGATGAGGGTTGGCGCAAACTGGTTGCTGCCGATGAGGCCAGACCGCGACGCGAGCGCGCGATTTACCGGCTGTGGCCAGACTTTCCGGTCGAAGCACACATGGACCGCTCAATCGCCACCATCAAGGCCGATGCGGCGCTGCGCTCCTTTGACGCAGGCGGTGAAGGTATCGTCTGGGCCGTCATCGATTCTGGCGTGCAAGCGACGCATCCGCACTTCGGCGATGCCGATGGACCGGATAAAAACCACACGCATCTGCTGCTGGCAGAGGATGTCGTCGGCCTGCATAGATGCTTTGCCGACGTGGTGGAAATAGTGCGCGGCATTCCGGTCAATCGTGGCCCCTTGGGCGACCCGGATGCAGATCCGGCAATGCCCCTGGCGCAACGCGATGCCCTGCTCGCGCAGCATCGCCGGCACGCACTGGACGATGCCTTCGGCCATGGCACGCATGTAGCCGGCATCATCGCCGGCAGGTGTCCTGGGCAAGGCAATATCTGCGTGTTCGAGCGGCAATACAAAATCCATGCCGACGGCAGCAACGCGGAGCGTAGCTTTGTTGTTCGCACGCTGGACGTCACCGCACTGCATGGTGTTGCGCCCCGTTGCAAGCTGATCAGCCTGCGTGTGCTGGACCGTAACGGCAAGGGGCGCGCCAGCCAACTGATTCAGGCGTTGGAATACCTCAATGACAAGATCAACGACAACCCCAAACTGATGCGGGTCCACGGCGTCAATCTGAGTGTCGGTTATGAGTTCGATGCGGAGATGTTCGCCTGCGGTCAGAGCCCTCTGTGCACTGCGGTCAACCGCCTGGTGCAGAGCGGTGTAGTGGTCGTTGCCGCCGCCGGCAACACCGGCTTCGGCGCTGTCGCCGCAGACGTCGGCGCGACAAAAGTCGGTCTGTCCAATACCATCAACGATCCCGGCAATGCCGCCATGGCGATCACCGTAGGATCGACCCACCGTGATTCGCCCCATACCTATGGCGTCTCGTATTTTTCGTCCAAGGGGCCTACCGCCGACGGCCGTCTCAAGCCCGACATTGTGGCTCCCGGCGAGCGCATTACTTCGTGTGCAGCAGGCGCCAAGCTCTCGGATGCACAACGCGGCGCCGGCGTAGCCGGTACCGGCGCTGCATCCTACATCGACGACAGCGGCACCAGCATGGCTGCGCCGCATGTCTCTGGCGCGATCGCAGCGTTCCTATCGATCCGCCGCGAATTCATCGGCAAACCGCTCGACGTCAAACGCATCTTTCTCGACAGCGCAACGCCGCTTGGGCGCGAACGCTATTTCGAAGGCCATGGACTGGTCGATCTCATGCGCGCTATCCAGTCGGTCTAACCTAGCCAATCCAAGGAGCAGCACCATGTCTCTTTCCACCTTTGACATCGAGTTCACCAAGGAAGGCCGTATCTTCAAGGAACAGCAGGCGCAATCTCTGCTGGACGCTCTGGACGGCATCTCCGACCTGATCGTGCTCTGCCATGGCTGGAACAACGATATGCACGACGCGGCGAAACTATATGGTCAGTTTCTCGACAATTTCTCCACAGTGATGGACCTCGGCCTCGTGCCGGGACTGGAGGAACGGCACTTCGCCGTCGTTCAGGTCTTTTGGCCGAGCAAGCGTTTTACTGACCGTGATCTCATCCCGGGAGGCGGTGCCGCCGCAGTCGGGGATGCTGCCAACGAACCAGTGCTGCTCGAATTGCTCGAGGAAATGAAGCGCAATCCAAGCGTTCTGGGTGGGACGGATATTGACCCCATCAGAGAGCATGCGGTGCGTCAGGCGGAAGCCCTCGTGCCGAGCCTCGATACTGACCCGACAGCGCGACGCGAATTCGTGTTCGCTTTGCGGACGATGCTAAACCCGTCACAGGCGCACGCCGACGACGCATCCGAAGCCTTCTTCACGAGCGAGCCGGAGGAATTATTCCGCTCACTGCAAGCGCCGGTAGCTGCCGACATAGGTCCCCGTGCCGACGCCACAGAGGCCGGCGGCGCTGCAGGTCTCGGCGACCTGCTTTCAGGAATGAAAGCTGCAGCACGCCGCCTCGTCAACTACACGACCTACTGCGACATGAAGGAACGGGCCGGTACTGTCGGCGTGACCGGGCTTGCGCCCCTGCTGCAGCGCATCCGCGACCGCGACAACACCATCCGGCTGCATCTGGTTGGCCACAGCTTCGGCGGACGCCTCGTTACCGCTGCCGCTAATGCACTACCTGCCGACACACAAAAGATCAGCCTCACGCTGCTGCAAGCCGCGTTTTCACACAATGGATTGGGGCAACGTTTCGATGGCATTCATGACGGCGCGTTCCGCGACCTGCTCGATGAACGGCGGGCATCGGGGCCGATTCTCGTTACCCATACCAGGAACGACACCGCAGTCGGCATCGCCTACCCCATCGCGTCACGCTTGGCCCGGGACCAGGCAGCCGAATTGGGAGACCACAACGATCCCTACGGCAGCATGGGCCGCAATGGTGCGCAACACACCCCCGAAGCGGTGTCCGGTACGCTGCATGATGTAGGACAGGAATATCGCTTCGAGTCCGGCAAGGTATTCAACCTCAATGCTGACGACTTCATCAAGAACCACGGCGATGTAACCGGGCCGCAAGTGACATACGCGCTGCTCCACGCGATCCGCACAGTATGAAGACGGACGCCCGACGCGTGCATCACTTACCCACAAATCTTGTGGGCAATTCTGTGGACAAGTCGGAATAACAGTAAGCAAGTCTATGATCTGAAAGGAAATTTTTCCCATGATCAAAATCAAGGCATGACTACCACATAAGCCACGCGATGTAACTTCAGGTTGAACGCCTGGGACGAAATTCGGACTAAAGACAAGAAGATCAGTAAGCACGCCTCCATGATTGCGGGTTGTGCATAGTCTGAATTCGTATAGCGTGACAGAACGAGGTCATCATGCATAAACACCAGTCTTCCTCCCCGGCAAAACCAATCCCCCCGGTAAATGACGACGCCTATCCTCTCAACTCATTTTTCATCGGACGACGAGCCGACTCGCCGTCCAAACCGAGTAGAAAAGAAGTGTCGAAGTGCATCAGCATCTGGGCCGAAATATACCGTTTGCGCGATGATGGGTCCGAAGCTAGAGAGCTTTGCCGCCGCTCGCAGCCTTGGCTGACTAGAGACGGCTCAAAACGGGACGACTAGAACACATTTTGTAGAAGCAATGCCACCGTAAAAAACCGGCTCATGGCCGGCATCGAACACCCTTGTGTGAGTTTGGGGACCGTAAGTAGTGCTTCAGCAGTCGTTTCGGTTCTGACTGAATACTTCTGGGCGCGCAGTCAGTGCGCGGGCAGTTACTCTCGGTTACGCCATATCAACACCTTACCAGCTGTGAACAGTTACCTTGTCGATTCAACTGAACACAGCAGGAAAGATGGCATGCACTCCGCACTGCTTCTCATAAAAACCCTCGGCATCTTCGCCGGCATTCATATTCTCGCTATCGCCGCATGGTGCTTCCCTCGCCTGCTACGTCTGGATCGCCACGGTGATCCAGACGTAGCGCGATATTCCATGCCGAATCCAATCCCCAGGGAATCGCCTGAAGCCATCGCTCAAAACCAGCCCCATTTCACTGCCCCACCGCGCATCATCAGCATGCCCACCACGAACCTGGCCGCGCAAATGGCCTGCGAAGTGCCTCCCATCCCTGATCGCGCCGAACTCCAACGCGAAGCACTTTGACTTATCCCGCCACCTCCACTTATAATTCGGCCTCTTTTCCCTGATAGCTCAGTCGGTAGAGCGACGGACTGTTAATCCGCAGGTCCCTGGTTCGAGTCCAGGTCGGGGAGCCAACAAATTCAAAGGCCTAGTTGAAAGACTAGGCCTTTTTTTTCGCCCTGACCGGCATTTTTTTGACTTTGCCATAAATTTGACATAGCTCGACACTGGGAACCTCGCTTTCAGGGGGACTTTTTGAGTCATTAGCCGCATATTAGCCAGCAAGTTAATGTTTTCTCGAGGTACTCAAACCCAATTCGCCTCGATGCCATTCTCCTCGCACCAGCTTTCGGCGAACCGGATATGGGCAGCATTCTCAAATGCGAACCAAGCCTCCCGCAGCGATGGAAAATCATGCAGAGCATCCTTGAAGCGCCGGAACGGTTTGGTGCTCTCGATCGCGTGGACAAGCCGAGCCGATGCGCCTGGGTCGTCTACCGTGGCAATGAAATCCTCCATGATCCGATAGGACTCGTGGGATGCAATCGGCTCGATCCAAAGGTAGCGAGGATCCTCTTCCATGTTTTCAGGAACTTCGTCAGCACCGTCGCCGGTAAACAGGATGTTGCCGGTCTCTGTGTCGAGATAGGCCCCTCCCTCCAGCATTTCAAAACGAAAAGTAAGAGCATGGATAAGCTCGTCGCGGTTGATAGTCAATTGGGGCATAGTGAACTCCAGAAGCATTGTTTCAGCGCCGTAATCCCGTAAGCAATCCGTTTAACGCTTCGGCAAGCCGTTGCACGGTTGCCGGGTCGGGCACCGGCAGTTTGAGATA
This sequence comes from Noviherbaspirillum sp., assembly GCA_035539595.1. Classification (GTDB taxonomy): domain Bacteria; phylum Pseudomonadota; class Gammaproteobacteria; order Burkholderiales; family Burkholderiaceae_D; genus Noviherbaspirillum. The sequence goes on along the minus strand of DATLIB010000028.1, from coordinate 4,436 downwards.
GGATTTGCCGGTACCGACATCGGTTTCAATCCATGGCGACGGGCAAACGCCAGCCTCACCGTTGCTTCCGGTGTGCGCTGCAGTCAAGGTTTCGACAAATTTTAATCCGGCATCGATCAGCGGCGCCCACGGGTCAGGCGTCGATGCAGCCGTTCCCATTGCCTGCGCCGCTACCGATTGTTCGGCTGTCGGAGCAACGGCAACCTCTTGCCTCCGATCGTCGCCCTGCTGTTGCAGGATATCGATCTCGGGTTCGGTTGCTTCTGTAGCGGCCGCCGGTTTCGCCTCGCCCATCGTCCCTGTCACTTCTTCGACGCTTTCCATGAACTTCGACAGCCGTGTGCCATTCATGAATATCTCGTTCTCGCCGCCATCCAGCACGCCGGCAAACAGCGATTTTTTGAAGGCGAGCACGGATAGCATTCCTTCTTCAATGGTGCCCTGCGCAACCAGGTTGATGACCTGCACGCTGCGCGATTGACCAAGCCGATAGACCCGGCCAATACGCTGTTCGAGAATGGCCGGATTCCAGGGCAGATCCATGTTGATGACCGTCGCTGCGGCATGTTGCAGGTTGAGGCCGACACCGCCTGCATCGGTGGAAAGAAACACGCGGCAATCGGGATTCTCGATAAAGCGATCCACCAAGGCCGGGCGTTTTTCGCTCGGTATGCCGCCATGGAACAGTACATGGCCCCAGCCTTTGGCTTCGAGCCGGCGAATGATGAGTTCATGCGTGCGAACCCATTGGCTGAAAATCACGACCTTACTGCCGCGCTCTTCGAGTAATTCTTCCAGCAAGCTGGTCAGTTCCTCTGTTTTCAGGCCATGGTCGGTTTCATGATCGAGCAGATAGGTGCTGTTGCAGGACATGCGCATGTTCTGCAAGGAACACGTGAGGCGGCGCTGATCGGCATCGGAAAGGAAGCCCGTCTTGCGCCAGCGATGCACGATGCGCTTGACGGTTTCCGCATTCTCGGAATGATGGACCATCTGCTGCTCGGTCATCGGGACGAATAGCGTGTTGTCGACGCGCGCAGGCAATTGATCGAGGACTTCGGCCTTGCGCCGGCGCAGCATGATCGGCGCCAGTGTCGCGCCTATGCGGTCGAGTCCCTGATAGCCAATGACACGACCGGCCTCGTCGCGACGTTGGTGCTCATGCAGCAGGCGCCACGTGGGTCCGAGCCGGTGACGATCCACAAACTGGACGATGGAAATCAGTTCCTCCAGCCGGTTTTCCAGCGGCGTGCCGGTCAGGACAATGGCGTAGGGGCTGGCGATACGCTTGAGTGCGCGGGCAGCGATGGTGTTCCAGTTCTTGATGCGTTGCGCCTCATCGACGATGACCACGTCCGGCGACCATGCCTCGATCAGGTCGAGATCGCGCGCCAGGGTTTCGTAGTTGGCGATTTTGCATAAGGCATCGTCCTGGTATTGCTGCTGGCGCGCGGCGCGCAAGCCGTGAATCACTTGCGCTTCGCGGCCCGCAAAACGCGCGATTTCCCGCTGCCATTGGTGCTTGAGAGAGGTTGGACAAATCACTAGTACGCGTTCGGCGCCGAAGTGACGGGCCATCAATTCGGCTGCGGCAATGGCCTGGATCGTCTTGCCAAGACCCATTTCATCACCGATCAACGCGCGTCCGGCACGGGCGGCAAACAGCGCACCTTCTGCCTGGTAGCGGTAGAGACCGATTTTCAGCAGTTTTTTTAGCGCCGCGCTATCCGCGCCTTGCGGATAGGCTTCGTCGAGTACGCGACGCCGCTCCTGTGCATCACGAATCTCGGCAACGAAAGCGAGCGCATCGTCATAGCAGCGGACTTCGTGGCCCGATTTTTGTGTCGCGGCGAGAAAGACGGGAAGCTGCTCGAAGCGATCCGGCGCCAGCGTCCAGCCGGATGCCTGATCGAACAGTTTGGCAGCGCGCCGGGCAAGCGCCGGCGGACAGTCCGCCCCGACGCGAAAACGCACGCTGCGCGCGCCTGCATAGTGCAAATAGAGTTCACTGTAAGGCGGCTGGAAGCCGCGTTTTAGCGCAGCCTTGGCACCACGTTTGGTTTCGAGTCGTGCAAGGGTGAACTCGATATGTTTGCAGGTTCCCAGGTCGTTGGTGGCGAAGTCGGGACAGGAACAGAAGTTTTCACCGGGTGCTGTGCCGCGGATCGCAACCCGATAGCGCCCGCCGCTTTCCGGATTAGTCACCGCAAATTCGGAGAATACCGGCGCGGCACCGATGTTTTCGAGAAGGAAGGACTGTTCGCGACCGAATTGGCGGCGCAACTGAGTCTGCCAATCTTCGACGGATATGTCGTCAGGACGGCGCAGGCGCGATAGGCGCGGTGCGGCAGATGTCTTGCGACCGGACTTTCCGGTATTTTGTGTGGCGGTGGATTTTTTTTTAACTTTTGGCATAGTGACAACGCGCCCTCAGGCATCGCGAGCCTGATGATGAAAGAAAACCATCACTTTAGCAGCGCTCAGAATCGAGTCCAGGCCGGAGAGCCTTAAAATTTAAGGGCTGACGAATAATCGTAAGCCTTTTTATTTTCCGCCATTTTCTTTTGCCTATTTCCGCAATAGTTACTCCTTCCATTGCGTTACCTGTCTTGCTGAGTTTTCGTCCAGGCTGCCATAAGCCCAAACTCGATAGAACGCAATTTTCCCGTAATACCATCCTTGTCTACCCCAGTCGGCGCAAAGAATTGTCTACTGCAGATCGCCAATCAGCACATTCATACATCCTGCTCACGCTTCTTTCCATGTGCCAGCAACAAGCAGTCATGAAAGACTTGCGTCACACGCAGCGGGCTCGGTGAATGCCTGATCGTGCTGACGAAGCTGCAGTCATAGCGAAAGCGGGAAGGCTTCACGGCCCGCATCAAACCTTCCGCCTCAAAACTCTTGGCATAGTGATCCGGCAGGAATCCGAGGAATTGACCGGAAAGAATCAGGGTCGCAATCGACTCTTGGTCAAATCCGGTGGCCTTGCGGGCCAAACGAACTTTCTGACTGATTTCCATGTTGGGAGAGTGATATCCCAGTCCCGCGAACTGATAGGCGTGCAAACTCTTCCATGTCAGTTGCTCATGCCTTGCCGTAAACAAGGGATGCTTGCTGCCGCAGTAAAGCAACATGGATTCACCGAATAGTTCGCTGTAGGACAAACTTGCGGAACTCCGGTGGGCGGGAATGATGCCAACCTGGAACCGGCCATCCATGACCCCTTGTTCAATGGTATTGATCGGGGCGACGTGCATGCTGAGCTCAACGTCAGGTGCGTATTGCGTAAACAAGGCGATCGCCTCCCCCAGTCGGGCAACAGGGTTGCTGGCCGTCTTATCGAATACCGCCACATTGAGCTGTCCGCCCATGCGATGGTGCATCTCGTCGACACCTCGGATAAACGCATCGGTCGCCGCCAGCAGGCGCTGCGTCTCCTGGTAGATCCGCTCGCCTTCCGCAGTGGTGGCAAAGCCGCTGCGGCCACGGTGGCAAAGCGTCAAACCCAGCCGCGTTTCGAGATCCTTCACATGCTTGCTGATGGTCGAAATGCCGATATTCAGTTCGAGCTCGGCTGCCGCCATCCCGCCACAATCCACGACACTTTTGAACACGCGTAGCAAGCGCATGTCGGCATTGCTCAGTTGGCCCAGTATGGCGCGCTTTTTTACTTTCATAAATCTCAAAGTGAATATTGATATTTAAGTATTTATGATAGTAACACTGAGGTTCAAAATCGGACCGTTGAATCAACCGAATAGGAACGAAATGACCTCGCAAGCGAATGTAAGCACTGAATGGCTCGAAGCGCACTGGATGCCCTTTACCGGCAATCGCAACTTCAAGGCTGCCCCCCGTATGATCGCCGGCGCTTCCGGCGCCTACTACATCGACAGTGACGGCCGCCGCATTTTCGACGGGCTGTCCGGCCTTTGGTGCTGCGGCCTCGGCCATGGTCGTTCGGAAATCACCGAAGCGGCGCGCAAGCAATTGGACACGCTCGACTATTCGCCGGCGTTCCAGCATGGACATCATCTGTCGTTCGAGCTTGCCAACAGAATCAAGGAACTGATGCCTGCCGGCCTCGACCATGTATTCTTCACCGGTTCCGGCTCCGAGGCCGCCGACACCTCGCTCAAGATGGCCCGCGCCTATTGGCGCGCCAAGGGGCAGGCGAGCAAGACGCGCCTGATCGGTCGCGAGAAGGGATACCACGGTGTCAATTTCGGTGGCATTTCCGTCGGCGGCATCGCAGGCAACCGCAAGACCTTCGGGCAAGCGGTGGAAGCGGATCACCTGCCGCACACACTGCTGCCGGTGAATGCGTTTTCGCGCGGCGTGCCGGAGTATGGCACCGAGCTGGCCGACGAACTGCTCAAGCTGATCGCCTTGCATGACGCCTCCAACATCGCGGCTGTCATTGTTGAACCCTT